>NZ_CP076723.1:3181944-3482500 GCF_018986915.1 Geomonas oryzisoli | reverse complement strand
AGATCATTTACAGTTTTTTTATGGTCAAGCTACTAAGGGCGTACGGTGGATGCCTAGGCAGAGAGAGGCGATGAAGGACGTGGTAAGCTGCGATAAGCTTCGGTGAGCCGCTAAACAGGCTTTGACCCGGAGATTTCCGAATGGGGAAACCTACTGGAGGTAATGCTCCAGTAACGCATGGTGAATACATAGCCATGCGTGGCGAACGAGGGGAACTGAAACATCTAAGTACCCTCAGGAAAAGAAAACAATAGTGATTCCGTCAGTAGCGGCGAGCGAAAGCGGAACAGCCCAAACCGGCACCATTTCGATGGTTCCGGGGTTGTGGGGCCCCGACGTGGGATTGATGATTGGTAGGAGAACGGTCTGGAAAGGCCGGCCATAGTGGGTGATAGCCCCTTATCCGAAACCATGAGTCACCCTAGGGTGTCCCCGAGTACTGCGAGGCACGTGAAACCTCGTGGGAATCCGGGAGGACCATCTCCCAAGGCTAAATACTACTCTCTGACCGATAGTGAACCAGTACCGTGAGGGAAAGGTGAAAAGTACTCCAATGAGGAGGGTGAAATAGAACCTGAAACCGTATGCCTACAAGCAGTGGGAGCACTATGGAGCAATCCAGTGTGACCGCGTGCCTTTTGCATAATGAGTCAGCGAGTTACCCTCAGCAGCGAGGTTAAGTTCATAGAACGGAGCCGCAGCGAAAGCGAGTCTTAATAGGGCGAATTAGTTGCTGGGGGTAGACCCGAAACCGGGTGATCTATCCATGTCCAGGGTGAAAGGAAGGTAACACTTCGTGGAGGCCCGAACCCACTGGCGTTGAAAAGCCAGGGGATGAGGTGTGGATAGGAGTGAAAGGCTAATCAAACTCGGAGATAGCTGGTTCTCCCCGAAATATATTTAGGTATAGCCTCACAAAGTAAGTAGCGGGGGTAGAGCACTGGATGGGCTAGGGGCCTCACCAGGTTACCAAACCTAACCAAACTCCGAATACCGCTAACTGTTATTGTGGGAGTCAGACTGCGGGTGATAAGATCCGTAGTCAAAAGGGAAAGAGCCCAGACCGCCAGCTAAGGTCCCAAAATCTATGCTAAGTGGAAAACGATGTGGAAATGCCCAGACAACCAGGAGGTTGGCTTAGAAGCAGCCACCCTTTAAAGAAAGCGTAATAGCTCACTGGTCGAGTGGGTCTGCGCGGAAAATGTAACGGGGCTAAGCATAGTACCGAAGCTGCGGATTTGATCCTTAAGGATCAAGTGGTAGGGGAGCATTGTGTAAGCCTGCGAAGGTCGACCGTGAGGACGGCTGGAGGTATCACAAGAGATTATGCTGACATGAGTAGCGAAAAACAAGGTGAGAAACCTTGTCACCGAAAACCCAAGGTTTCCTACGTAAAGGTAATCTGCGTAGGGTTAGTCGGTCCCTAAGGCGAGGCCGAAAGGCGTAGTTGATGGGAAACAGGTTAATATTCCTGTACCACCTGTTGTTGCGATGGGGGGACGGAGAAGGGTAGACGATCCTGGCGCTGGTTGTCCAGGTTTAAGGTTGTAGGCGGGAAGAGGAGGCAAATCCCTTCTTCCATTCAACGCTGAGAACTGATGACGAGGGGGTATCCCCGCAAAGTCGTCGATCCCATGCTTCCAAGAAAAGCCTCTAAGCTTCAGACAGCAGGTGACCGTACCGTAAACCGACTCAGGTGGGTGAGGATAAATGTCCTAAGGTGCTTGAGAGAACACTGGTTAAGGAACTCGGCAAAATGATACCGTAACTTCGGGAGAAGGTATGCCCTTTTTGGTGAAGGCGATTCGCTCGCACAGCTGAAGAGGGTCGCAGAGAAATGGCGGTAGCGACTGTTTACTAAAAACATAGGACTCTGCAAAGTCGCAAGACGACGTATAGGGTCTGACGCCTGCCCGGTGCCGGAAGGTTAAGGGGATTTGTTAGCCGCAAGGTGAAGCTTTGAACCGAAGCCCCGGTAAACGGCGGCCGTAACTATAACGGTCCTAAGGTAGCGAAATTCCTTGTCGGGTAAGTTCCGACCTGCACGAATGGCGTAACGATTTCCGCGCTGTCTCAACCAGTGGCTCAGCGAAATTGAATTCTCGGTGAAGATGCCGAGTACCCGCGGTAAGACGGAAAGACCCCGTGCACCTTTACTACAGTTTGACAGTGACATTCGAATAAGCTTGTGTAGGATAGGTGGGAGGCTTTGAAGCTGGGACGCCAGTCTCGGTGGAGCCATCCTTGAAATACCACCCTGGTTTGTTTGGATGTCTAACCCAGGTCCGTCATCCGGATCGGGGACACTGTCTGATGGGTAGTTTGACTGGGGCGGTCGCCTCCCAAAGAGTAACGGAGGCGCGCGAAGGTTCCCTCAGGCTGATTGGAAACCAGCCGTAGAGTGTAAAGGCATAAGGGAGCTTGACTGCGAGACCAACAAGTCGAGCAGGTACGAAAGTAGGTCTTAGTGATCCGGCGGTTCTGTATGGAAGGGCCGTCGCTCAACGGATAAAAGGTACGCCGGGGATAACAGGCTGATCTCCCCCAAGAGTTCACATCGACGGGGAGGTTTGGCACCTCGATGTCGGCTCATCGCATCCTGGGGCTGAAGTAGGTCCCAAGGGTTTGGCTGTTCGCCAATTAAAGCGGTACGCGAGCTGGGTTTAAAACGTCGTGAGACAGTTTGGTCCCTATCTACCGTGGGCGTAGGATACTTGAGAAGAGTTGACCTTAGTACGAGAGGACCGGGTTGAACGTACCTCTGGTGTTCCAGTTGTTCCGCCAGGAGCAGTCGCTGGGTAGCTATGTACGGAAAGGATAACCGCTGAAAGCATCTAAGCGGGAAGCCTCCTTCAAGATTAGGTATCCCCGGGAGCAATCCCCTGAAGGCCCGTTGTAGACCACAACGTTGATAGGCCGGGTGTGTAAGCGCAGTAATGCGTTCAGCTTACCGGTACTAATCGGCCGTGAGGCTTGACCATAAAAAATTCTTAGAGAGGGGGGTGGTCCTCCACCCCCCGATCATATACTGCCAAAAAATCCTACAGACACGAAATGCGATTGTGAGAAACATATTGCGCGGGCGAAAGCCCAAGCTACGAGTTTCTCTGTGGCAATGCCGAGAGGGTCACACCCGTTCCCATCCCGAACACGGAAGTTAAGCCTCTCAGGGCCGATGGTACTGCATTGGAAACGATGTGGGAGAGTAGGTCGCCGCAGGGAATTTAATAGAGAAAGCCCCGTCTGATTCCAGACGGGGCTTTTTCGCGTTTAGGCTCTGAGCTGAATCAGCCGAAAGCTACCTTGTACACGTCCTTGTATTCCTTGGCGAAGTGCACCTCCAGCCCTTCCTTCAGATAGTCCGGCAGTTCCTGGAAATCCTTCCGGTTGGCTTCCGGGAAGATCAATACCTTCAGACCGGCCCGCCTTGCGGCAATGGTTTTTTCCTTCACGCCGCCTATCGGCAGCACCCGCCCGGTGAGAGTCAGTTCGCCTGTCATCCCCAGTTTCTTCCGCACCGGCTTTCCTTTAATCATCGAGATCAATGCCGTAGCCATGGTTACCCCGGCAGAAGGGCCGTCCTTCGGGGTGGCGCCGGCAGGGACGTGCAGGTGCACGAAGTGGGTGTCGAAGTAATCCTCCGGCGCACCGTACTCCTTCAGGTGCGCCATCACGAAGGAATAGGCGATCTCGGAACTTTCTATCATCACGTTGCCTAACTGCCCCGTCTGCCTGAACCCCTTACCCTTGCTCGCCATGGCCGTGGCTTCGATGGGAAGAGTGGCGCCTCCCATGCTGGTCCACGCCAAGCCTGTCACTACGCCCGGTACTCCTTCGAAAATTTCTTCTGTCGTGAACACCGGCTGACCAAGGTACTCCGCTAGATCTTTCTTCGTGATGATGATCGGCTCGGTCCTGCCGCCGGCGAACTCCATGGCGGCTTTCCGCATCAGCTTCTTGATCCTGTTCTCCAGGGTGCGTACGCCGGCCTCGCGCGCCCAGCCGTCGATCAAGGCTGCGAGCGCGTCCTTCTTGATGCTGACCTGTCCGTGCTTCAGCCCGTGGTTCTTGAGCGCCTTCGGGATCAGATAGCGTCTGGCGATTTCCATCTTCTCTTCCAGCACGTATCCTGACAGCCGGATGATTTCCATCCGGTCCAGCAGCGGTCCGGGGATAGTGTCCAACTGGTTGGCCGTCGCAATGAAAAGGACGTTGGAGAGATCGAAGGGGACGTCGAGGTAGTGATCGCGGAACGTTCCGTTCTGTTCCGGATCGAGCACCTCCAACAGGGCGGAGGCCGGATCCCCCTGGAAGGACGCACCGATCTTGTCGATCTCGTCCAGCATGAGCACGGGGTTGGCTGTGCCGGCGCTCTTCATGGCCTGGACGAACTTGCCGGGCATGGCACCTATGTAGGTGCGGCGGTGGCCCTTGATCTCGGCCTCGTCCCGCATGCCCCCAAGCGAGAAGCGGAAGAAGGAGCGCCCCAGGGCGTCGGCGATGCTTTTGCCGATGGACGTCTTACCGACACCCGGAGGACCGACCAGGCAGAGGATGGAACCGGAGATATCCCCCTTCATCTTGCCCACTGCGACAAACTCCGTGATCCTGTCTTTGACGTCGTTCAACCCGTGGTGATCCCGATCCAGGATCTTTCTGGCCCGGTCGACGTTGAACGAGTCCTTGCTGTACGTACCCCAGGGGAGGATGGTGAGCCAGTCGAGGTAGTTGCGCGTCACGTGGTACTCGGGGGAGGCCGGTTCCAGCAGTTTGAATTTCTCCAGCTCCTCGGTGACCACTCGCTGCGCCTCGTCATTCAGTTTGAGGTGCTTGAGGCGTTCCTCGAACTTCTCAGCTTCGGCTGTCTTCCCTTCCTTTTCCAGCCCCAGTTCCTTTTTGATAGCCTTCAACTGCTCACGCAGGAAGAACTCACGCTGCTGTTGACTGATCTTTTCCTCGATCTGCTTGGTGATCTTGGTTTGCAGGCGGGACACTTCCAGCTCTTTCTTGAGCAGTGTCAGTACCAGGTCGATCCTCTTGCGCACGTCGAACAGTTCCAGCACTCGCTGCAGATCCTGCCCGTCCGCGGAGGTCAGGCTGGCCGCAAAATCGGCGAGCTTGCCGGGATCGTCGATGCTCGACCGACCCAGGAACATCTTGATTTCCTCGGAGTAGAGCGGGTTGATCTGGACCAGCTCTTTCAACGTGCTGACGACTGCCATGGAATAGGCTTTCAGTTCGGGGTTTACCGAAAGCTCGGTGCCGTACTGGTAATTCACGCTGGCGAAGAGGGCACCGTCGTTTTCATGCAGTTCGGCCATGGTGAAACGCTCCAGTGTGTTGAGCAGGAACTGGGCGTTCTGGTCGTCGAGGTGCATCATCTTGACGATCTTGCCCGCGACACCGACCTTGTGCAGGTTGTCGGCGCCGTCCGGCTTGTCCGGGTCCTTCACCAGCACCAGGCCTATCGCCTGCCCCGGCGTTTCCATGGCCCGCTTGACCGCCTGTACCTGGTTCGGGTCGTTCAATACCATCGGTACCAGCATGTTGGGGAACGCGGGACGCGGACGCAGGGGGATGATGGGAAGTCCAAGTGGCAGGACCTCCGAAGCAAGCACCAGCCCGCCCCCGTGCTCTTTGCCGTTCACTTCAGCTTCGACTATTTCAACATCCTGTTCGCTCATGATGAGACTCCTGGTGTGGTTTTAATAAAACGTAAGCACGGTTATTGGCACTGTCAACCTCTCCGGCCCGCACCGTGCTGTCCCCACTTGAAAACTGCGCATCGCCAGCTGCCGTTCTCCTCTTCGGGTTGATAATCCACCTGAATGTTGTACACACATACAGGTGTGCAAAGACATCACATCAACCTGCTGATTCATGTACCAGTTAAAGGAGACAGTCATGAATATTCTGATGGTAGTCACTTCCCACGACAAACTGGGGGACACAGGGGAGAAGACAGGTTTCTGGCTGGAAGAATTGGCCGCACCCTATTACGTCTTTCGTGACGCGGGAGCCAAAGTCACCATAGCATCACCCAGAGGTGGGATGCCGCCGGTGGATCCGAAGAGCAATTTGCCGGAGAACGAAACAGAAGCGACTCTGCGCTTCAAATCGGACCAGGCCGCACAGGATGACCTGGCCCACTCCACGCGGTTGCGGGAGGTTTCGGTCAACGACTACGATGCCATCTTCTTACCGGGGGGGCACGGCCCGTTGTGGGATCTTGCCGTCGATATGGACTGCATAACGCTGATCGGGGCCTTCGCCAAGGCGGACAAGCCGGTAGGTGCGGTCTGCCACGCACCGGCGACCCTGGGAGACGTGAAAGGGAAGGATAACGATTTTATGGTCAAGGGTAAGCGTGTCACCGGGTTCACCAATGCCGAGGAGGAGGCCGTCGGCCTGACCGATGTGGTGCCTTTCCTGTTGGAGGATCGGCTGAAGGAGCGGGGGGCGCAGTTCCGGCACGGGGGTAATTGGGCACCTTACGTCGAGGTGGATGGCACTCTGGTGACGGGGCAGAACCCGGCATCCTCGGCGCCTGCCGCGGAGGCTCTGCTGAAAGTTCTGGCCGCGCGGTGAGGTGCGTTGGCGATCACGTTCTACAAGGGAAAACGGGAAAGGAGCGAATATGGATACTCTGCGCAAGATCAGGAAGGTCTGGAAAAGCAAGCCTACCATCGAAGGGGCGGGGGTGCATCTGAAGCGGGCCTTCGGCAACGAGGAGGTCCCCCTCTTCGATCCGTTCCTGCTCATGGACGATTTTCATTCCAACTATCCGCCCCACTACTTGAAGGGGTTTCCCTGGCATCCTCACCGGGGCATCGAGACCATCACCTACGTGCTGCACGGCAGGGTGGAGCACGGCGACAGCATGGGCAACAAGGGGGTGATCGGACCGGGAGACCTGCAGTGGATGACCGCCGGCAGCGGCATCATTCACCAGGAGATGCCCCTTGGGGACGACGAGGGACTCATGTGGGGATTCCAGCTCTGGGCCAACCTTCCCGCCTCGCACAAGATGATGCCGCCCCGCTACCGGGGGATCGTAGCCGAAGAGATCCCGGAAGTAACCATGAACGGGATCAAGGTGAAGGTCATCGCCGGCACCGCAGGCGGCGTCCAGGGACCGGTGCGGGACGTGGTGGCCGACCCCGAGTACCTCGACGTGACCATGCCGGAAGAGTCCTGCTTCACGCACGCCATCAAGCGGGGATACACCGCTCTTGCCTATGTCATCGACGGCGAAGGGTACTTCGACCATGAACGCAACGCATATGAGCACGACGCGGTAGGGACCAACTATTTCGACCTGGAGCGCCGTTGCGAATGCGGAGCGGAGAACCTGATACTGTTCGAAGACGGCGATGTCGTTTCGGTGACCACCCAGGGCAAGCCGGTGCGCTTTCTCCTGATATCGGGCAAACCGATCGGGGAGCCGGTGGCGTGGTACGGGCCCATCGTGATGAATACCCGGGAGGAACTGCAGGTGGCCTTCGAGGAGTACCAGAAGGGGACGTTCGTGAAGTAACGGCGGTGAAGAAGATCGTGCCGAAATGAAAGCGGGGCGCCTATGCAGGCGCCCCGCTTTTTGCGTGGGATCTCCGGTGAATCAGTTGTTGCCGCTGCCACCCTGGGCTTTGAGCTTCTCGTTCGGGGAGAGCTCGATCTGCACACGGCGGTTCAAGGCCCGGTTGGCATCCGAGTCGTTGGGGACCGCGGGGCGGGTGGAGCCGTAGCCGACTGCTGCCATCTTGGAACCCGGAACGCCCTGCGAGATGAGGAAGTCGCGCACCCGGCCGGCACGGCGCTCGCTGAGGGGCTGGTTGACGGCATCGGAGCCGGAGGAGTCGGTGTGCCCTTCGATGACGATGGTGGTCTGGGAGTCGCGCAGGGTGGGGACCGCCTTGCCGAGGGCATCCTTCGCCTCAGGCTTCAGCGTGTCTTTCCCCACGTCGAACAGGATGCCTGAAGGAAGCGCCACGTAGACCTTGTCGCCGTCACGCACCACCTCCGCCTGCGGCATTTCCTTCTTGAGAGCGGCGGCCTGACGGTCCATGTAGTTGCCGATGCCGCCGCCGACTACGGCGCCGGTCAAGCCGCCGATGGCGGCGTTGCGTCCGCGGTGGGATTTGCCGCCGATCAGTGCACCGGCTCCTGCCCCCAGTACCGCACCACCTAAAGCGCCCAAGCCCGTTCTCTTGAATTCGTAGCTGCCATCTGGATTGGTGGCGCAACCGGTTGCTAACAAGGCAACGGCCGTCATGCCAACGATAATTCTTGCGATCAAGCGTGCTGTCATTGCTCCATCTCCTTAATGAATGTAATAGTCACTAGAACACACAAAAGATATCACCTCACCTGCTCAAGATCAATGCCCTCGTGGTATTCAATCAGTCACGCGGATGTTCCGCGAGATGAAACTCTCGAAGATTGCGAATGTTTCCGCTGGCTTTTCCTCCTGCGGGTTGTGCCCGCATTCGTCTATCACCTGGAGTTCGGCGCCGGCAATCGCTGCTTGCAAACGCGTTCCCTGTGACAGCGGTACGATCCGGTCGTGACGTCCCCAAAGCAACAGTACCGGCAGGCGTAACTCCCCGTAGCGTGCCGCGATCTGTTCCTGGTCCAGCGGAATGAGACTGCGGCAGGTTTCCACCAGGGCGCGCTTCGCTTTCCTGTTGCGGTAACAGGGCGCATACCTGGCGATGTGCTCGCGGTCGACCAGGTTATGGTCATAGTAGGCCATCTTCAGCCCAACCTTGATCCAAAGGTCCGGCGCGTAGAGGGCGATAAACAACGCAGCGGCTATCCGGTTCTCGAAAATCTCGGCCATGAGCGGAAGCCGCTGTATGTATCCCGGCCCGGCCATGATGACCATGGCGGCAAGGAGGCTTTGAGCACCCCGCAGCATCGCTTCGACCGCGGCAAGCAATACCACCGCTCCACCGAGAGAATGGCCCACCAGGGTTACCTGCTCCAGTCCCCGCTGATCGAGAAAGGCCAGCAGGCGGAGGCTGTGTCCCCGGATGGAGTAGTCAGCCTGCTTCGGCTTGGCGGATTCCCCCGAACCGAGAAGATCCAGAAGGTAGAGAGTGTAGCGGTCGGCGGGAAACAACGGCGCGAGGTCGGCCCAGGTTTCGGACCTCGCCGCCAGGCCGTGCACCAAGACGACCGGTGCCGGCCCGCTGCCGTAACAGCGATATGCCAGTACCTCACGCTCCGAGAGGCGGCACTGGTTCAGGGGAAGGTCAGCGAAGTCCATGTCGGGTAGTTTAACAGAAACCGCAAGAGATCGTGACATGCGGCAGCGAAATTTATGAAGTCTGCTACTATTGAGATCTGTTCTAAGAGGCTGTTACTTTTTCTGGATCTTTAGAGGAAGGAGATGGGCTCGCGCCCGGATCAAGAGAGTGGAGTTGGTAAACCGGAGGCATAAAAAAAGCCCGATGAAATTCATCATCGAGCTTTTTCTGAAAAAATAACTGACGTTCAAGTAGAGCCTGCTCTATCCGTGAGGATGGTTTTTTATTACTAGGAGGTTACTACCGGATCCATCCTTTTCAGGTTTTTTTGTACCCTAACGGAGGAGATAAAGAGCCTTTCGGCCTGGCCTACCGGACGTCAGTTACCAACCCCGGATGTCGCTTCATGCATCCGGAGTTGTTTTTGATTTAGTTGTCAAGGGTCTTGTTTGTTGCTTCCCTCCATAAGAACCATTTTACTACGGGGGCTTATGGCGTTCAATACCTTTTTGTGGCTGCAAAGGGAGGCACAAAGTACAGTGCCGGGAGTTCCTGCACGTGGCGTCACGCATACTCATGATCAGCACGAACAGGGAAACCGCACCGCAGCCGGTGGCTCCGCTCGGGGCCGCCTGGGTGGCCGAAGCGCTACGGCTGGCGGGTTTTCAGGTTCGGTTCCTGGATCTTTGCTTCGTCCGAAACCCGGTCGTCGCCGTCGAAGCTGCCCTCGCTGAATTCGCGCCGGACGGCATCGCCCTTTCTGTCAGGAATCTCGACAACTGCAACTTCCTGGCACCGAAGTCGTACCTTCCGGAGTTACGGGAGGTGGTGCGCGCGATAAAGGGACACTCCGACGCCCGCGTCCTTATCGGAGGTGCCGGGGTGAGCATCCTGCCTCGTCAGGTCCTGGAGTACCTGGAGCTTGATTATGCCGTGGTGGGGGAGGGAGAGCGGGCGGCGGTAGCGTTTTTCGGCGCGCGGGACATAGATGCAGCCGGGCGGGTGCCCGGGGTGGTCCGCAGAGAGGGGGCGCCACATCGGCACGGCGAGCAATCCCGGGCACAGTGCGTCGAACCCGTGGCACCGTGCGTCGACTGGGTGATGCCGCGGCTGCACCGATGGATCGATGCCGGGAGGTACCTGGCACGGGAGCCGGTGCTCCCGGTGCAGGGAAAGCGCGGCTGTGCCCATCGCTGCCTTTACTGCACCTACCGTCGGGTAGAAGGGGAATCCTGGCGGGTGAGGGACCCGGCTGCGGTGGTGGATGAGATCATCGAATCGATGCGGCAAAATTCAGCCGGAGAGTTCGAGTTCGTGGACAGTATCTTCAACGAGCCGGAGGGGTACCTGGAGCTGCTGCTGGAAGAGGTACTGAGGCGCGGCGTGAAGGCACGGTTCTGCGCTTCCTCCCTTTCGCCCAAAGGGTTGACGGCGCAGCAACTCCGGCTGATGGAACGGGCCGGGATGACGTCGCTGGTGATCACCCCCGAGAGTGCTGCTGGAGCCACGCTGGCCGCCTTGCAGAAGGGATTTGACGAGGACGACGTCAACCGGGCCGCCGAGCTGCTGGGCCGTTCGCGCCTGCGGGCGCTCTGGTGCTTTCTCGTAGGCGGCCCGGAAGAGGACGAGGAGACGCTGGGGCGGACGGTGGCTTTCCTGAACCGCCATGTCGGCAGCAAGGACGGCGCCTTCATCACCACCGGGATCCGTGTCTACCCGGGGACGGGGCTGCACCGGCTTGCCTTGCAGGAGGGGGCGGTCCGTGCGGATGACGACCTGCTGATGCCGTCCTTTTATTTCTCGCCGAAGCTTACCCCGGAGCGGGCTCGGGCGTTGCTGGACAGTGGGGTGCACCACGGCCGCTGCATCCACCTCACCGACACCCAGGCCCCCATCCTGGGCACCCTGCGCCGCATCGGTACCGCGATCGGGCTGCCGACCCCTTTCTGGCGCTATGCGGGATTTGCCAAGGGGGCACTCGGGACGTGGCGGGGGCAGGGGGGCACCCCGGTGCGGCGCCACTAGCTGCTATTAGATGCGCTACCATCCACGAGTCGAATTCCGGGGCGGCTACCCGATGTTGCGCACAAACGGCCGGAGGACGGGGCGCGTGCCGAGACGGGCCGGCCCCCTCAAGGAGAGCATATGCAGCCTGTCCATGACCATTCGTCCTTGCCTTCGTTGCTGTGCTGCCTGCTGTCCATGCTGCTGCTCCTCTCCTGCGGCCCGGCGTTTGGGGCACCCGTCGCAGTCCGTTTCAGCGAAGGGATGGTACGGGGCTTTTTGGAGCTGAACGATTCCGCCGGCCAGCGCATCGCGTCCGGCGATTTTCTGCAACTGCCCCGGGAAGGAGAGATAAAGACGCGGGTCGTCCTCTATTTCAAGGACGGTTCGCTGCACGACGAAACGGTGGTCTTCTCGCAGCAGCACAAATTCCTGTTGAAGAGCTACCGGCTGATCCAGAAGGGGAAATCATTCGAGGACGACCTCGATGTCACCCTCGAGCGCGCCACCGGCGCCTACCGGGTCAAGGTGAAGGGGAAAGACGGGCACGAGAAGGTGCTCGAGGGCGAGATGGAACTCCCACCGGATGTCTATAACGGGATGGTTCCCACGGTGATGAAGAACCTCACCAAGGGGAGCAGGGAAACGATCCACATGGTCGCTTTCACCCCGACTCCGAGGGTGATCGAGCTGGAGATGGCGCCGGCGGGGAGCACCAGGATTCAGATCGGCGATGTGGAAAAGAGCGCCATCCACTATGTCCTGAAGCCGCACCTCGGCCTGCTGAGGCTCCCTGCCGCGCTCCTGGGCAAGAGCCCGCCGGACAACCACATCTGGACCATCATGGACGAGGTGCCCGCCTTCGTGAAGTTCGAGGGGCCGCTCGCCACGGGCGGTCCCGTCTGGCGCATCGAGCTGACCAGCCCCAAATGGCCTAAATAACCTGTTGGCCCCCGCGAGCCCCTATGTCTTTGATCCCCCGCAAAAGGACCACCCTCGAATTTCTCGACCTTCCTCCGGAGGTCTGCACCCTGGAGGAACTGGAAGGGAGCCTCTCCGACCTGAGGACGGTGAACCGTTACCTCGGCGACACCAGTGCGCTTCTCAAGCATCTTTCGGCGAAGGTGCGGGGGCAACGGCACCTCTCGGTGCTCGATGTCGCCACCGGTTCGGCCGATCTTCCGGTTGCCCTCGTGGAGTGGGCCAGAAAGAAAGGGATCGACATCGAGGTCACCGGCATCGACCTCAACAGTCGGACCATCGACATAGCGCGGCGATACGCCGCGACGTACCCGGAGATCAGGCTGTTGGTGGCCGATGCGCTGCAGCTTCCTTTTCGGGACCACAGCTTCGACTTCGTGCTGTGCAGCAAGACCCTGCATCACATGAAGGAGCCGGACGTGGTAACGGCGCTGCAGGAGATGCTCCGGGTGGCGCGGCGAGGCTTCATCGTCATCGACCTGCGCAGGAGCTGGATCGCCTACATCCTGATCTACCTGCTCACCAGGATCTTCACCCGCAACCGCATGACCCGCTACGACGGCCCGCTCTCGGTCCTGAAAGCGTTCACTGAGGATGAGCTCCGCCAATCGGCGCTGCAGGCCGGAGCCGCCTCCATCACCATTCGCCGGGAGCCTTTCTGGCTGCTGGTCGTTTCCGGGGATATCGCATGAAGTTTTCCGTGGCTACCAACTTCCAACCCGATCTTGTGCCGGCCCTGGAGGGGTACCCGGTTGCCGAGCTGTTCGGAAAGCTCTCCTCCGACAGCGTAGGGGGAGGCCGGGCCTCATTCATGCTGGCTCCGCTGGGCAAGGCGCGATTCCGGGCGCACGTGCAGGAAGCCGCGCGGCGCGGCATCGGCTTCAACTACCTGGTGAATCCCGCGTGCATGGATAACCGCGAGTTCATGGGTAAGGGGCAGGCTGACCTGGAACGACTGCTCGAGTTCGTCGAGGATTGCGGCGTTACCTCGGTGACGGTATCGCTTCCCTTCCTGCTTCCCATCATCAAGAAGCGTCATCCGCGTCTCAAGGTGCGGGTGGGCGTGTACGCCAGGGTGGACTGCGTGGCGAAGGCGAGGTTCTGGGAGGATCTCGGGGCGGACTGCATCACGCTGGAGTCGATCGCGGTGAACCGCGAATTCGCCATGCTGCGCGCGATCCGGCAGTCGGTAGGACTGGAGCTGCAGTTGATCGCCAACTCCAACTGCCTCATCTTCTGCCCCCTCTCCGGCCAGCACATGGTGAACCTCTCGCACGCCTCGCAGAAGGGGCACGCAAGCCGCGGTTTCATGATCGACTACTGTGCTCTCAAGTGTTCGGCAGCCAAGCTGGCCGATCCGTCGCACTACCTGCGCTCGGAGTTCATCCGCCCCGAGGACCTCAAGGCCTATACCGAGCTCGGCTTCGATTCCTTCAAGATCCTGGAGCGCGGTGCGCCGACCGAGGTGCTGACCCGCCGGGTGCGGGCCTATGCCGAGGGGCGTTTCGACGGCAACCTGCTGGACCTGATCCAGCCTTACGGCTACAAGACCGACTCGGCGCAGGGTGGCAGCCTGTTGGATCTCAGGAGATTCGTCAGGTTCTTCTTGAGGCCTCTGGCCGTCAGGCAGACGGGGCTGCTCCGTTTGAAGCGCTTGGCCGAGAAGCGCGGCCTGGTGGCAGGGCTTCGGTGGGATCCGGTGTATATCGACAACCGGCTTCTGGACGGTTTCCTGGACGGCATGAGGGGGATCGACTGCCGGGGCAGCGATTGCTCCCGGTGCGGTTACTGTGAGCGCTGGACGCTGGAGGCGGTACGGGTGGATGAGCAGTACCGGCAGGAGCTGTTGCAGCTTTACCAGGAAGCTTTCAATGACATGTACTCCGGCGCACTCTGGGGTATTGCGGGGAGGAGGGGAGCATGACCGACGCAGCCGTTACCGGGGGGCAGCCCCCACCAGTACTACCAGCAAGAGCCTATGTCGCCTCGATAGCGTCCGCCGTGCCGCGCTTCAGCGCTTGCCAGAGGTTTGCCGCCGATCTGGTTCGTGAGCATTTCAGGGACACGCTGACATCGAGAAGCATGGGGCTGATCCGGGCGACATTCGAGCACCCGAGCATCGAGAAGCGGCATTTCGCGGTGGACGACCCCGCCCGGATCTTCAGCGAGACACAAGACCAGAGGGTGGCCCGTTTCACGGAAGAGTCGGTGAACCTGGCCGCCCAGGCGGTTACCCGGGCCCTGGAAAAGGCGGGATTGTCCGTTCAGCAAGTGAACGGGCTGGTCGTCAATACCTGCACCGGATACATCTGTCCGGGGATCTCGACCTACCTGGCGCAGCGCTTGGGGCTGGCCCCCCGCACCAGGTTGTACGACCTGGTCGGCAGCGGTTGCGGCGGTGCCATTCCCAATCTCCAGGTGGCCGAGTCGATGCTGAGGATGACGGGCGGGGTGGTGGTGAGCGTCGCGGTGGAAATCTGCAGCGCCGCGTTCCAGATGGGCAACGACCTGAGCCTGATCCTCTCCAACGCGCTCTTTGGAGACGGCGCCGCAGCCGCGGTGCTGTGGGAACGGCCGGAAGGGTTCGAGCTGCACCGTTCGGCGGGCCGCTACGTGCCGGAGCAGCGGGAGGCGATACGGTTCGTGCACAAAGGGGGGCAGCTGCACAACCAGCTGTCGACCGACCTCCCCAAACTGGTGGGCAAGGCCGCGGCCGAAGTGGTGGATGATCTTTTGGCCGGGTCATCCCTTGCCAAAAAAGAGATCGGGTGGGCGTTGCACACGGGCGGAGAGAAGGTGATCAACGCGGTGCGGGACCAGGTGGGGATTCCGGAAGAACGGCTTCGGGCCACGAGGAAGGTTCTTTCCCAGTACGGCAACATGTCATCGCCGACGGTGTGGTTCGTCCTGGAAGAGATGCTGCAGGAGGGGATGCCCTCCGGCGAGTGGTGCGTTCTGCTCGCCTACGGCGCCGGCCTCTCGGCCCATGCCTGCCTGTTGAGGAAGGTGTGAAGGCAGGGGCTAGGGGGTAGGGACTAGGGACTAGGGACTAGGGACTAGGGACTAGGGGGGGCGGTTCCTAACGTAGAACGTAGAACGTAGAACGTAGAACGTAGAACGTAGAACGGAAGTTAGAAGTAGAACGGAAGTTAGAAGTAGAACGGAAGTTAGAAGTAGAACGGAAGTTAGAAGTAGAACGGAAGTTAGAACCTGTGCCGGGAGCGGAACTGGTCGCCGGTGAAGAATCCCCTGATCAGGTCCAGGTTGTTCAGGAGGACCTTGAGGCCGCCCTTCTCGCGCTTCCGAACGAAGTAGTTGCCGATGAACATGGAGGGGCTGAAAAAGGCCTTCAGATTCTCCCAGTTCATGATCCGGTTCAACTGCCCGGTGCTGAGCCGCTTAGTCCTCACGTTGCACATGAACCCGGTGTACCTGCTCAGCCGGTCGGGATTGGTCACCAGGCCCGCCTCCAACAGTTCTTCCCTGATCCTCGTTCCGGGATACGGCGTCACGCATTGCACGTAGGGAAGATCGATCCCCAGCCTGCGCGAGGCGCGGAAAACCTCCCGGATCTCCTCCGGCCCATCGTCCGGGTTGCCGATGATGAATCCCCCCATGACCCCGATGCCGTGCTCCCGCAGCAGGCGCACCGCCCGCTCCGTTTTCTCCCGGATGTCCCCCTTCTGAAAGAAAGCCAGGTTTTGCGGAAGCACCGATTCGATACCCAGGAAGACCATGGCGAAGTTGGCGCGGGCCAAGGCCGGGATCAGTTCCGGGTCGGCCACCATCCCGGTCACCGAGGCCTGGACCAGGTACTCCATGCTGTTCAGCCCGTGCTCCACGATGGCGCGGGCCAGGCTGGTGAAGCGGCGGCTGTCCAGGGTGATGTTGTCATCCACCAGCAGCACGGTCCGGGTCCCCCTTCGTTGCAGCTCTTTCAGGTCCTCGATCACCCGCTCAAGCTGGTGGCAGCGGAAACTGGTACCGTACATCCCGGTGATCGAGCAGAAGGTGCAGGTCTTGGTGCAGCCACGCGAGGTTTCCACACAGTCCAGTTTCCGATCGAAATAGGTGAAGCCGTCCAGTACCCTGGCGCCGCGATCGGGCAGCGGCAGCCGGGCCAGGTCGAGCAGGGGAGCGGTCGGGTTGTGGATGAAGCTTCCGTTGCGCCGCCAGGAGAGTCCGGGGACGTCGAAGAAGGAGCGCTGCCCGTCCAGCGCCTCCAAAAGAGCCGGGAAGGAGTGCTCCCCTTCACCGCGTACCAGGAAATCGAACGGAGGCGCATGACCGGTCAACTCGCGGCAGGAGAGCGTGGCGTGGTAGCCGCCCAGCACCAGCTTGGCCTGCGGAACACAGGCGCGGCAGATCGACATCACCTTGAGGGCGCTTTCGTACTGGAAGCTCATGCTGCTGATGCCGACCACGTCCGGCCTGAATTCCTGCAGGAAGCGCTGCAGCCAGGCCTGGATGTCCCGATGCACCAGCACCAGGTCCACGACTTTTACCTCGTGCAGCTTGAGCTGCGCCGCGATCGAGCAGAGGCCCAGGTTGGGAACCTTGATGATGCGATGGAAGTTGTTGGCGGCGTCCGGCATTGCCAGAAGGAGTATCTTCATCGGTTTCCTTACGGACTGCGTGGATTGGACTTTAGGATTATAGAGGGGGACATGGGATAAGCAATGCGCCAAAAGTACCCCCTCCCCTGGCGGGAGGGGGGTAGGGGGTGGGGGTAGGTGCCACATTTGCGGTCATGGCAACGTCACCCACCCCCCTGCCCCCTCCCGCCTTCGCGGGACGAAGCGCTTCGGCGCGCAGGCCCGCCAAGGGAGGGAGAGAGCTGGAAACGGTTCGATTTTGAAAACTGCACGTATCTGACCGGACAGCGCTGGCAAGGCGAGGCAATGAAGATAAAATGTTCGTCATTAACCGGATGCTGCGGCGCAAAGCCGCCGCAGCTGGAGGTGGACCATGGGCGACAGGGATGGCAAGGAAGAGGAAGCACCGGTTGTGGTCATCGTGGAGCGGCGCAAACAGAAGGAGACTGAGCTGAGCTCGACTGAGGTTATGAAGATATTGAGGAAGAGGGCGGTGCGGGGACGAAAGATCCCGCCTGTGGAATAACGACAATAGCGGCAACAGGAAAAGGCCCCCGATCGGCAAGCACAACAGAACCGGCGGGGGCCTTTCTCTGTCAGCGATACTCAAACGGCGGGGCAACGGTTGCCTTAGTCAGATAATAATGTAACAATATTATCATCCTACAGCTCCGGAGACCAAGGTCATGGAGACCAAACCCGTTGGACCACAGAAAGCCGAGCAAGAAGACGAAGTCTTTCACCTGGTGAATGAGCAACAGCCCGCCGTGCAGGATGTGCTTGAGATCCCGCGAATGACTCCGGGCCAGGCGGTGGAGGGCCCGGATGATCCTTTAGAGAGTAATCCTCATTTCATTGAAGGTAATGTGACTGTGCTTGCCGTCCCGAATCCGGGTGTTGCCGATGACCCGCAGCGACCGAAAGAGACGAAGCTGAAGGCGCTGAAGCAGGATAAAGGCGTCACGGCGGCAAAGTCAAAGAGCGGCAAAACTGCCAAGGATAAAACTGCCAAGGCGGTCAAAAGCGGCAAGGTGGTCAAAGAAGCCAAACCCGCCAAGGATTCCAAGGCAGTCAAAGCGACAAAAGCTGCCAAGGCGAACAAGCCCGCAGGGGCCAAGTCCAAACCCGCCAAGGCTGTCAAGGCTGTCAAGGCTGTCAAACCCAAGGTGGCCAAGGCGGCGAAGCCGGGCGCGAAACAGCCGCCCAAGCCGAAGAACCCGACCGGCGTCGAACAGTCCGAATTCGACCTGGGCGAGAGCCGTTGGTACTTGAACCGCGAGCTCACCTGGCTCGAGTTCAACCGACGGGTGCTGCACGAGGCGATGGATGAGCGCACCCCGCTGCTGGAGCGGCTCAAGTTCGTCGCCATCGTCAGCTCCAACCTCGACGAATTCGCCATGAAGCGCATCGGCGGTTTGAAGCAGCAGATCGGCGCGGGGCTGCACGAGCTGACCCTGGACGGCCGGACGCCGCGCCAGCAGGTCGTCGAGTGCAACGCCTCGGTCCGGGAGATTGAGGCCGCCAAGAGGGAAGCCTTTCGCCAGGTGCGGGAACTCCTGGAGGGGAAGGGGATCGTCATCGAGAGCTACGACACCCTGACCCCCAAAGAAAAGAAGCAGTTGCGCGAGCACTACTACACCAACATCTATCCTCTGCTGACGCCGCAATCGATCGACCCCGCGCATCCCTTCCCGTTCATCTCCAACCTGTCGCTCAACCTCCTGGTGACGCTGCGCTACCCGAAATCGCGCGAGCACTCCCTGGCGCGGGTCAAGGTGCCGGTCGGGCTGGGCACGCCCCGCTTCATCCGGGTCGGCAAGGGGGACCACTTCATCCCCATCGAGCAGGTCATGATGAACAACCTGGACATGCTCTTCCCGGGCATGCTCATCGTCTCCTGCGAGATCTTCCGGGTCACCCGCAACGCCAACACCGAGAAGGACGAGGAAGAGGCGGACGACCTGATGTCGATGATCGAGTCCGAGCTGAAGGAGCGCAAGTTCGCTCCCATCGTCCGCCTCGAGGTCGGAGAGGGGATGGAGCCGCTGCACCGGGGGCGCCTGGCGGCGGAGCTGGAACTGGACGAGGAAAACGACGTCCTCGAGGTTTCCGGTATGCTCGCCCTGCGCGACCTCTTCGAGATCTCCAGGCTCGATTACCCGCGGCTGCACGACCCGCCGCACCATCCGATCGATCACCCTCAGCTACCGGCCGAGCGGAACATCTTCCACACCATCCGCGACCTGGGCGCCATCCTGTTGCAGCACCCGTACGTCTCCTTCTCCACCTCCGTGGAGCGTTTCCTGCGCGAGGCGGCCAACGATCCCAAGGTGCGCGCCATCAAGATGACCCTGTACCGGACCTCGATCCAGGGACGCATCATCGACGCGCTGGTGCAGGCGGCGCAAAACGGCAAACAGGTGGCGGTGGTCGTGGAGCTGAAGGCGCGCTTCGACGAGGCCACCAATATCCACCTGGCGGAGGTGATGGAAGAGGCGGGGATTCACGTCACCTACGGCGTGGTCGGGTTGAAGACCCACTGCAAGGTGATCCTGGTGGTGCGCCAGGACTTCCAGGGGCTCAGGCGCTACGTCCACATAGGCACGGGAAACTACCACACGGAGACGGCCCGCATCTACAGCGACATAGGGCTCATTACCTGCGACGACGCCATCGCCCAGGACGTCACCGAGCTCTTCAACTACCTCACCACCGGGTTTACGGCCAAGCGCAACTACCGTGCCCTCATGCCGGCGCCCAAGCTTTTGAAGAAGGCGCTGCTCACGCGTATCGAGCGGGAGATCGAACTGCACCGGCAAAACGGCGGCGGGCTGATCAGGTTCAAAATGAACGCGCTGGAGGACGGCGACATCGTCAAGGCCTTGTACCGGGCGTCGATGGCGGGGGTGAAAATCGACCTGTACGTGCGGGACACCTGCCGGCTGCGCCCCGGCATCCCCGGGCTGTCGGACAACATCCGTGTGGTCAGCATCGTCGGCCGCTTTCTCGAACATTCCCGGATCTACTATTTCAGGAACGGCGGCGCCGAGGAGTATTTCATCTCTTCCGCCGATGCCATGAAGCGCAACCTCGAGGCGCGGGTGGAAGTCCTCTGCCCGGTTACGGCGCCTGAGCTGACTGCCGAGCTGCGCACCGTCTTCGATTGCCACGATGCGGACCGCCGTTCCGCGTGGGACATGCAGTCCGACGGCAGCTATATCCAGCGCCGCCCCGCAGAGGAAGAGAGCGTCGAGGGGACGCACCAGATGCTGATCGCCCAGGCACAGCAGCGGCTGAAGGAAGCGCTCAAACAGAAGAAAAAGCCGATGCAGAAATAGCTGGAGAATGTCTGGACAAGTTGTCAGATGACAGGGCAGTACAAAAGGGATAGCATATTCGATGTGCCGATTCTGAGAGTCGGCACGCTCAAGACAAAACAACAGGGGGAACCTGATGGAATCCGATCATAAATGCATTTGTGCAGGGGACCACGAACATCACATCTGCTTTCTGCACAGCAAAGGCCTGGTCAATGAAGTGGAAAAACTGACTGATAATCCAACCGTGACCTGCGCGATCTGCCTGGTCAATGCCAATTCACCCGATAACGTTTGCTCGCCGACCACGTTGGGAGGCGGCTTTAAATATTCGGACATGCAGGACAGCAAGAAGATCATTTGCGAGAGCGTGACAGTCGTTTCAGATGAGGATAAAAAGGATGGCCTATCTTCGCAATAGAGGACACGTTAGAAACCCTTATGCTGCCATCTTCAACTCCTGCTGCTCGAACTCTTCCGGGGAGCAATAGCCGATGGCAGAGTGTAGCCTCTTGCGATTGTAAAAACCTTCGATGTAGCAAAAGATCCGGCTTTGCGCCTCCTGCCGGGTTTTGAAGGAGCAGTGGTAAACCAACTCTCTCTTCAGCGTCGAGAAGAATGTCTCCGTCACAGCATTGTCGTAGCAGCATCCGGTGCCGCTCATGCTTTGCATGCCGCCAGCTTTGCTAATCGTGGCACCGAAGCGCTTACTGCAGTACTGCGAACCGCGATCGCTGTGGAAGATGAAGCCAGCTCCTGGCCGACGCTTCACCGCGGCATTGGCAAAAGCTGTTACAACCAGGTCGTCTGTCATTCGGTCGCTCATGCTCCAGCCAACGATCCGGCGGGAGAAGAGATCCAGCACGACTGCCAGGTACAACCAGCCCTGAGCAGTCTCGATATACGTGATGTCACCAGTCCAAACCTGATTAGGGGCTGGAGCAGAGAAGTTCCGCTGTAAAAGGTTTGGCGCGACAGGCCGTTTGTGATCTGAGTTGGTGGTGACTTTGAATCGCCGCTTAGTCTTCACTCGCAGATCATTTTCACGCATCAGGCGCCAGACGCGGTTCTTTCCGACGTACTGTTGTTGCTTTTGCAGCTCTTTGACTACTCGTACTGCACCGTACGTCTTGTCGCTGTCATGAAAGGCTTTTTTGATAGCTG
This sequence comes from Geomonas oryzisoli, assembly GCF_018986915.1. Classification (NCBI taxonomy): domain Bacteria; kingdom Pseudomonadati; phylum Thermodesulfobacteriota; class Desulfuromonadia; order Geobacterales; family Geobacteraceae; genus Geomonas; species Geomonas oryzisoli. Next base: position 3,461,191 of record NZ_CP076723.1, on the reverse strand, counting down.
GTAGAAGTGCCTGGTCTTCACGCTGCCGCTTGGTTACCCGGCCGGCTGCGTGGGCGTAATACCAACTCCGAGTCACTCCAAGAACTCGGCACATCTCCTGAACTCCGAATTCGGAGCGGTGCTCGGTTATGAACCCGAATATCGATTCGGATCCGTCGAGAAGATGGCCACTGCTTTTTTTAGGATTTCACGCTCGCGCAGTAGCCTCTCGTTCTCTTTACGCAGGTGCTTCAGTTCTGCTTCAACTGATGCATGGTGAACTTTTACAGGATCTTGTTGGTCCCGATGTTTCTGGACCCACCCTTTGAGAACGCCATGGGTGATCCCTAGGCTGCTCTCTACCTCACGGATGGTTCGGCCTTCATCAATGACTAACTTGATCGCTTCTTGTTTGAACTCTGAATCGTACTTGCGATTCGATCTCATGACACACCCTCCTGGCTCGTTAGGATATATGGTGTGTCCTCAAAAGTGAAGATAGCTCAGGACGACTAGCAGTGTCCCCTCCCCCGGAGGGGGAGGGTTAGGGAGGGGGATGGTCGGCAATTTCCCCCCTCCCTGCCTCCCCCCGCCGGGGGGAGGAGCGCGACCCGTTGACGAATAAAAAGGCGGCCCCGGTGTTGAAACCGGGACCGCCTTTTTCGTTTGCTGCTGGCCTCGTTGCCGAGACGATTACCCGAGGATCTGCTTCAGGTCGCCTTCCGCGGTGCCGATGGGGCCGATGTTGAAGTTCTCGACCAGGAAGTTGAGCACGTTCGGGGTGATGAAGGCCGGCAGGCTCGGTCCCAGTTTGATGTTCTTCACGCCCAGGTGGAGCAGGGTCAGCAGGATCGCCACCGCCTTCTGCTCGTACCAGGAGAGGATGAAGGAGAGCGGCAGGTCGTTGACGCCGCAGTTGAAGGCGCCGGCCAAGGCCACGGCGATCTGGATCGCGGAGTAGGCGTCGTTGCACTGGCCGATGTCCAGCAGGCGCGGGATGCCGCCGATGTCGCCGAAGTCGAGCTTGTTGAAACGGTACTTGCCGCAGGCCAGGGTCAGGATGACGCAGTCGCTCGGTACGTTCTCGGCGAACTCGGTGTAGTAGTTACGGCCGGTTTTGGCGCCGTCGCAGCCGCCGATCAGGAAGAAGTGACGGATCTGACCGGCTTTCACCGCGTCGATGACCTTGTCGGCGACGCCGAGCACCGCGTTGTGCCCGAAGCCGGTGAGGATCTCTTTGCCCGGTGCCTCTTCGAAGCCGGGGAGGGAGAGCGCCTTCTCGATGACGGGGGAGAAGTCCCAGCCGTTGATGTTCTTGACGTCCGGCCACTGTACGAGGCCCCAGGTGAAGAGACGGTCTTTGTAGCTCTCTGCCGGGCGCTGGATGCAGTTGGTGTTGAAGATGATGGCGCCGGGGAAGTCGACGAACTCTTTCGCCTGATCCTGCCATGCACCGCCGAAGTTGCCGGCGAGGTGGGCGTACTTCTTGAGACCCGGATAGCCGTGGGCGGGGAGCATCTCGCCGTGGGTGTAGATGTTGATCCCTTTGCCTTCGGTCTGCTTCAGGAGCTCTTCGAGCATGCGCAGGTCGTGACCGGAAACGAGGATCGCCTTGCCCGCCTTGGTGCCCAGCTGAACCGGGGTCGGAACCGGGTGGCCGAAGCTGTCGGTGTTGGCCTTGTCCAGGAGCTCCATGGTGACCAGGTTGATCCTGCCGCACTCCATGGAGAGGCCGACGTAGTCCATGAGGCCGAGTTTCAGGTCGAGGGTGGCTGCCAGCGCCTTGTGGGTGAAGGCGTAGATCTCATCGTTCTCGAGGCCGATCACCAGGGCGTGGTGAGCGTATGCCGCGTAGCCTTTCATGCCGTAGATGAGGATTTCCTTTACGGAGTGGACGTCGGCGTCGATCTCTTCGCTCTTGACGCCGTGCTTGGCACCCAGTGCGACCAGTTCGGAGGTGGTGCCGGCGTGGAACGCCTGCGCCGCTTCGGGTACGGTACCGGTGTAGGCACCGCCGTTGGCCTTCTCATACAGCGCCTGGGCCTGGTTACGGTGAGCTGCCGCGTCGCGTACCAGCTTGGCGATTTCTTCGGCGTCGAAGTCGACGTTGGTCACGGTGGTGAAGAGGCCGTCCAGCATGAAGCGGTCGATGGCTGCGTCCTTGGCGCCTTTCTCGCGGGCCAGATTGGCCCAGAAGGCGATCCCTTTCAGGCTGTAGATGAGCAGGTCCTGCAGAGCCGCTACTTCCGGCTTCTTGCCGCAGACACCGACTTTGGAGCAACCACCGTTGGCGGCTTGTTCACACTGGTAGCAAAACATGTTGTCCATCACTTCCTCCTTAGCGTTGTTTTGAGTTGAGGTTCCCATACCGAAAAGGTTCTTCAAAAAGGTCTTCATCCATTCTCCTGGTTTTGCTTGATCTGTTGATGCGGTCCCTCTGGCAGCCGTTGGCTCCTGTGTGCCGCTTCGATGTTGTGACTTTAACGGCTAATGCGGACAGCGACCTTGACCTAAGTCATAAAAACCGGGTTTGTGGTTTTCGGGATCTTTTTTGTCGGGTAGGGCGGAGCGATGGGGATTATGGGAGCTAGGGGAATGATGGGAAAGGTGAACTGGGGGCTGGCGAAGGGGCAGGGGGAAGCGGAGGGGTGGGGGGACGCGGGGAAGCTGGGACGGGCTGGCGGGGAGCTGAGGCTCCCCCGCTGGCCGAACGTCAGTGGACTACGCTGCCAACCATGGCTTTGTAGATGTCGGGTCGAAGTACGAACTGCAGCCGCGACGAGGTGGCGGTGCCGAAGGCTATCGCCTGCTCGCCGCCGATGTAGTTGTTCAGATGGTAGATGGGGCGCAAATTGAACCCGAGCCGCCCCAGGTCCGCCTCGAAGACTCGTCCGTACTTTGATGCCAACTCGGAAACCTTGTCCCAGGTCCCTAACATTTCCAGGGGGATGGCTACCCCGTCCGCTACTCGAATAAGTTCCTGCATGCTGTGTTCCTCCTGACTACTGAGGCTTTTATCGGCACGCACGTCTGGAACTTGAGAGGTTAGCTGCGCAGAATGTCGAGGGAGGCGACGGCGCTGCGGGCGGGGCAGTCGGCCTCGGCACAGCTGGTGAGAAACTTCAAAAGCACCAGCCCGCCCCCCAAGAGCCCCAATATCAGGAGCACCACGCCGTGCCAGCCGAATGAGGTCCAGAACACCCCGCCGACAGTGCCGGAGACGCTGGAGCCGAGGTAGTAGAAGAAGAGGTAGAGGGAGGCGGCCTGAGCACGCGCGGTCTTGGCGCGGCTCCCCACCCAGCTGGAGGCGATGGTGTGGGCGCCGAAGAAGCCGCAGGTGAATATGGCGATCCCGGTGACGATGGTGCCCAGTTCACCGCTCACCGTGCACAGCGCCCCCGCGATCATGGTCCCTATGGTGAGAAAGAGCATCCGCCCGCGCCCGAACCGCTCGACCTGCACCCCGATCATGGAAGAGCTGAAGGAACCCAGCATGTACACCAGGAAGATGAGACTCACCAGCGAGGCCGGGAGGTGGTACGGCGCACCCAGAAGCCGGAAGGTGATGTAGTTGTACAGGGTCACGAAGCTCCCCATGATCAGGAAGGAGATTCCGTACAGGCAGAGCAGCCCGGGGTCCTGCAGCTGCCGGTACAGGGAGCTGAACAGGTAACGCACCGCGAACGGCCGCTGCTTGCAATTCTCGGAGGGGGGGAGGCTCTTGGCGAAATAGAGGCTCAGCACGAAGCAGACCGCGCCGATGATGGCCAGTGCCGTGCGCCACGAGGTGGCCTCGGCCATGGTTGCCGTGAAGATCCTGCCGGTCATGCCGCCGATGGCGTTGCCGCTTATGTAGAGCCCGATGGCGGAGGTGAGCGAGGCCGGGGCGATCTCTTCGCTGAGATAGGCAAGGGCCACGGCCGGAAGCCCGGCGAGCGCGATCCCCTGCAGGAACCTCACCGCGACCAGCTGCTCGAGACTCTGGGTCTGGGACGTCAGGTATGCCAGGACGGAGGTGGTCACCAGCGAAGCGACCATGACCGTTTTTCGCCCCAGCGTCTCGGAGATGGTCCCGGCGAAAAGCATGGAGACGGCGAGGGCGCAGGAGGTCACGGAAAGGGGGAGGCTGGCGAACATGGCGCTGACGCCGAATTCCCGGGTGAAGACGGGCAACAAAGGCTGCACGTCGTAGAGCGTGATGAAGGTGACGAAGCCCGCGCAGAAGAAGGCCCAGTTGATCTGCCGATATCTTTTGGTGCCGCTTTTGATGGATCCCATTGCTGTTCACTCCTGCTGTTGCCTGCCGTTTCCGAAGCAAATCCCCCCTGTCCCCCCTTCGCAAAGGGGGAACGTAATGCCCTTGTCTCGTTATTTAATGGAGGACAAGATGGCTCCCCGGAATTCTCGGAAGAACCTTCGCAAGGGGGGGGCGTGGAATGGACTATAACCGTTGCGTGGTCATAAGAAAAATATATAATGCTTATCGCTTCGATAGTAATTAATTATCAAGCGCGGGGGCAGCATGGACATCAGGCAGTTGAGGTATTTCCTGGAAGTGGCGCGGCTCAGCAACTTCACCAAGGCGGCGGAATCGTTGCGTATCGCGCAGCCAGCCATCAGCATGGCGGTGAAGAAGCTGGAGGAGGAACTGGACCTGGTCCTTTTCAACCGCCAGGACAAGAAGGTTTCGCTAACGGCGGAGGGGGAGATCTTTCTCTCCCACGCCAGGCGCATCCTCGATGACCTGCGCGGCGCCCAGTTGGAGATGGCCGAGCTGAAGGGGCTCACCAGGGGCGAGGTGAGGATCGGCATCACCCCGATGATCAGCGCCTACTTCTTTCCCGACATCTTTCGGGACTTCAAGAGGGCCTATCCGCAACTGAGCATCTCGGTGCTCGGGGAGGGGTCGGGGCGTATCCAGAAGATGATCGGGGAGGGGGAGCTGGATATGGGGGTGGTGGCCGGCGGGGGGAGCGCCGCCTTTCCCGCCACGCTGGAGGTGCGCCGTTTCCTGCGCGAGGAGATCGTGGTCTGCGTGCCGCCGGACCATCCCTTCGCCGGGCGTCCCGCGGTGACGCTCGCCGAGTTCATCGGGGAGCCGCTGGTGTTCTACAAGGAGGGGTACTACATCAGGGAGTTTTTCCTCGAGGCGCTCAAGGGTACCGGCAGCGCGCCCAGGATCATCTTCGAGACCAACCTCTTCTCCCTGGTCAAGTCGCTGGTGCGCAACGGCACCGGGATATCCATCTTTCTGAAGATGGTCGTCGCGGAGGACAGCGATCTGGCCGCGGTCTCCTTCGATCCGCCCCTGCACCTCGACCTGCTCATCGCCTGGAAGAAGGACACCTACCTTTCGCTGGCCAACCGCGCCTTCGTGGATTTCCTGCTGGAGCGTACCCCGGGGGAGCGGGGCGGACAGCAGTAGCCCCTATCGCATCGGCTCCAATAGCTCCATCAGCTTCCCCGCTATCTTGGTGGGGGGGAGGACGTAATCGACGGCCCCGGTCTGGGCGGCGGCCTTGGGCATGCCGTAGATGGTGGAGGACTGCTGGTCCTGGGCGATGGTGATGCCGCCGATGTCGTGGATGTGCCGGATCCCTTCGGCGCCGTCGCGCCCCATGCCGGTGAGCACGATGCCGATCAGTTTCCCTTTCAGCGGTTTCGACAGCGAGAGCATGGTGACGTCGGCCGCCGGCTGGACGTAGTTGATCCGGGGGCCTTCGCACAGGACCACCCGGTTGTTGCCGGTCAGCTGGAGGTGGAGCCCCCCCGGCGCCATGTAGACGTGGCCGGTTTTCAGGAATTCGCCGTCCTCGGCCAGCTTCACCGGCATCGATGTGACGGCGTCCAGTCCCTGGGCGATGCGGTAATCCATCTGCGGCGTGATGTGCAGCACGATGAGAAACGCAGCGTTCAGCGGCGGCAGTTCCCTGAAGAGCGCCTTGAGCGTCAGCGGCCCACCGGTGGAGACGCCTATGACAACCAGGTTCCTAGTCGTCATGGCCGACCGGCGTGTTCAGCAGGGTCAGGTAGTACTCGATGGAATCCAGCAGGTCGTCCGGGCCGAACGGCTTGGTCATGTAGTCGGACACGTACTCCTGCAGCCCCTCCATCTTGGAGTCCGGCTCCCCCATGCCGGTCAGCATGACGATGATGTTGCCGGGATACAGCCCCCGGTCCACGATCTCCCTGATGGTGTCCCAGCCGTCCATGTCGGGCATCATGATGTCCATCAGGATGACCCCCCGGAATCCCGCCTCCAGTTGCTCCAGGCACTCCGGACCGCCGGCCGCGCTGGCCAGCTCGATCTGCGCGGATTCGCAGATGATGTCCACCGATGCCCTTACGTACTCGTTGTCGTCTACGATCATTACCCGTCTGTTCATGGCTGAGGTTCCTTATGTTCCGGCGCAGGCACGCCTTGCTGTGCTTCGATGAGCTGGGCCATGGTCCGGTGGTCCAGCGGCGGGGGCTCGCTGTGGGGCGGCTTTACATGGTACAGCATCTCGTTGATCCTGGCCATGAACTGCTCCAGGGTGAAGGGCTTGGCCAGGAAGATCGCCTCCTGGCGCAGGTTTTCGTCCAGCGGGGGCATGGCGTTGGTGTAGCCGGAGATGTAGAGCACCGGCAGCGAGGGGTAGCGCTCCTGCAGCTTCTCGTACAGTTCGGGGCCGGTCATCTCGGGCATGACCACGTCGGTTGCCAGCAGGTCGATCTCCTGTTCCTCCGCCTGCGCCAACTCCAGCGCCCGGGACGGGGTTTCCGCCACCAGGACCCGGTACCCGAAGGATGTCAGCAGGTCTGCGGCGACCTCGCGGATCATCTGGTTGTCCTCGACCAGCAGGATGGTCCTCTCGCGGCTGTCGTGCTCGGGGGGCGCCGCCCCGGCGGGAGGGCGCAGGATGGGCTCGGCCAGACTCGCGCTGGCGGGGAGGTAGATGGCGAACCTCGTCCCCTGTCCCGGCCGGCTCTTCACGTCGATGCAGCCGCCGTGGTGCTTGATGACGCCGTACACCGTCGCCAGGCCGAGGCCGGTGCCGCGGCCGCTCTCCTTGGTGGTGAAGAAGGGCTCGTACATGTGCCTAAGCGTCTCCTCGGTCATGCCGCAGCCGTCGTCGCTGAAGGCGAGCAGGATGTAGTGGCCGGGCTTGGCGACCGGGTGCTGCCGGTGGAACTCCTCGTCCAGGATCAGGTGGCCGGTCTCGATGCAGATGGCGCCGCTCCCCTCGATGGCGTCCTGCGCGTTCAGGACGAGGTTCAAGAGCACCTGCTCCAGCTGGCCGCGGTCCGCCTGCACCTTGGCGGCGCCGGGGGAGAGCAGCAGGTCGATCTCGATGTTGTCCCTGACGGTGGCGCGCATGATCTCCTTGAAGGACGTGATCACCTCGTTCAGGTCCAAAAGGTTCATGTGCAGCACCTGCTTGCGACCGAAGGAGAGGAGCTTCTGGGTCAGGTCGCTCGCCTTGTGGGCGGCGGAGCTCATGGACTGGATCATGCGCATCTGGGGGCTTCCCTCGGGGGAGATCCTGAGCAGCATGTCCGCGTAGACGATGATCGGCGTCAGCAGGTTGTTAAAGTCGTGCGCCACGCCGGCGGCCAGCTGTCCCACCGCCTCGATCTTCTGGCTGTGGCGCAGCTGTTCCTCCAGCACGTGGCGCCCCTCGTCGGCGCGGACCCGGCTGATGGCGATGCCGGCCAGGTGGGCCGCCGATTCCATCAGCTGGAGATCCTCGTCCCCCGGTGCGCGCGGTTCGCGATGGTACAGCGCGAGGGTGCCCAGGAGGGTGCCGTTGCTGGCGAAGACCGGCTCGGACCAGCAGGCCCTGAGGCCGGCGTCCCGGGCCGGCTGGAAGTTGTGCCAGTAGGGGTGCGGGTCGAGGTCCTCGACCACCACGCGCTGCCGCAGAAACGCCGCGGTGCCGCAGGACCCTTTCCCTTTGCCGATCCTGATCCCGTCCACCGCCTGGTTGTACTCGGCCGGCAGTGACGGTGCGCAGCCGTGGCGCAGCCTGGTCCCCGACTCGTCCACGAGGAGGATGGAGCAGAGCGATCCGGGCAGGCAATCCTCGACAAACTGCACCACGTCCTGGAGCAGTTGCTCCAGTTCCGCGTCGGTCGCGATCCGCTCCAAAGCCTTGAGCCGGCTCCGCTCCCGCTGCTCGGCGAGCGCGAGCTCCGTCTGCTGTCCCTGGATGATGCGCTGCTTCTCCTCCAGGTGCGCCAGGTGGGAGAACAGGATGCGGGTCAGTATCACGATCACCACGCACAGCACGAGAATCAGCACCGACTGCTGCAACGGCTCCCCGGCCGGTGACCGGCTCGCACCCAGGGCGAAGATGCCGATCACCGCGGCGATGACGACGCCGACCGTGATGCCGATGCGGGTTTTGAGCTGCGCTATGGAGAGAGGTTTCATATCTGGTAGCTTTCCTCGAAGATTTCGTCAGTCCCGCCCGTCACCTGGTGCCCCCGCCTGCTTCAGCGTGAAGAACATGGTGGTGCCGCTGTTGGCCCCGGCGCTGGTCGCCCACAGCTTCCCCTCGTGGTTGGCCACGATTCTCCGGCAGATGGCCAGCCCCAGCCCCTGCGTGTTCAGGTCGTGCCGCGCTGCGTCCGCCTTGTAGAACTCGTCGAAGACGTGGCTGAGCTGCTCCTGGTCCAGTCCGATGCCGTCGTCCTGGACCGACACCTCGACCTCCGTGTCCTTCAACTCGGCGCCGATGATCACCTTGCCGTTTTGCGCGGCGTAGCGCGCCGCGTTGCTGAGCAGGTTCTTGAACAGCAGTGTGAGCTGCTCCGCAGATCCCAGTACCTGGAGATCGGCCGGGATCGCGTTGCAGCAGATCACGCCGCGCTGCGCCAGGGGCTGCGCCACCTCGTTCAGGGCGCTCTCGGCCGCCGCGCACAGGCTCACCGGGATCAGACGGGGCCGGCTCGACGAGATGCGCACCAGGTCGAACGCCTTGCCGGCCAGCCCCTGGATCTGGTTCACGCACTGCTGGCAGATCTCCAGCATCCGCTCCACGCCCGGGTCGCTCACCTTGGCGCGGATCATGGGGATCAGGGCAAACAGCGGGGTAAGGGGCGTGTTCAGGTCGTGGTTCAACTGGATCATCAGGGACTCGATCATGCGCGAGTGATGCTTCTGGGCTTCGATGCGGCGGCTCTCCTCTTCGACCGCCTTGCGTTCGGTGATGTCCAGGATCACCCCGACCAGTCCCTGGGCCACGCCGTCGTCGTCCCGGAGGGCGGCCTTGTGGAAGATCACGTCGCGCACGCTGCCGTCGGCGTAGTTCACCTGTGACTCATAGATCTGGATTCCCGGCGCGTCTATGATCTCCTGGTCCATGTCGTGGTACTTCCGGGCCAGGTCCGGCTGCCACAGGTCGAAGACCGAGCGCCCCATCAACTGGTCGCTGCTGAGCCCGACATAGCTTTGGAACGCCTTGTTGCACAGGTTGTAGCGCCCCTGGGCGTCCTTGGAAAAGATGGGGCTCGGTATGGTGTCCATGATCTGCTGCTGGAAGTTCAACTGCCTCTTGATCTCGGTCTCGGCGCGCTTTCGGTTCAGGCCCAGGATGATGGCGCACACTACGAATATGGTCGCCAGCGTGCCGTTGATGACGCCGATCTTCACGTTGATGCGGTCGTAGCGGGCCAGGTACTCGCTCTGCTTGACCCCCACGAACAGGGCGCCGATGACCTTGCCGTTCTGGTCGCGGATCGGGTCGTAGGCGGTGAAGTACGGGGCGCCCAGGATGTTCGCCTCACCACGGTATCGGATCCCCTCCCGGAACACGGCGTCGTAGGCCGGGCCGGTCAGCTTGGTCCCGATGGCCCTGGTGCCGTCCTCCTTGAGCACGTTGGTGGCGATCCGGGTGTCCCCCATGAAGATGGTCGCCCGGCTGCCGGTGATGCAGAAGATCTTGTCCGGTATCTCGTTGTCGCCGTTGAGGACGTAATAGTCGCCGAGGATCATCTTGCCGTTGTCGATGTGGAAGTGCCCCCCGCGACGGTTCATCTGCTCCCAAAACGCCATCATGCTGCTTTCCTGCTGCCGGTTGGCCTGGCGCACCGCCTCCTCGCGGATCTGGTCGAGCATCAGGTGGTTCCCGACCATCATGACGACCGCCACGATGATCGCGCTCACCAGTAGCGGTATCGATATCCTGTCCTGTGCCGTCTTCAGCAACTTCACGTCGTTCTCCCGGCTGCGGTGGACTCCACCGGCCTCACACCCTGAAGCTGCGCTTGCCGTGCGAGGCAAGCCAGCCCACCAGGCGGCCCGCCATCTCGGAAAGGGGGACCACCTCGTCGACGCCTCCCCGTGCGATCGCCTCGCGGGGCATGCCGAACACCACGCAGCTTTCCTCGTCCTGGGCCAGCGTTCTCGCGCCGGCTTCGTGCATCTCCAGCATCCCCGCGGCGCCGTCGTCTCCCATGCCGGTCAGGATGATGCCGAGGCTGTTGTCGGCGGCGCAGTTGGCGGTGGAGCGGAACAGCACGTCCACCGAGGGGCGGTGTCGGGAGACCGGCGGGCCGTCATCGAGGGCGATGGTGTAGTTGGCCCCGCTCCTGGCGAGCATCATGTGCCGGTTGCCCGGCGCGATGTAGGCGTGTCCCGGGAGCACCCGCTCCCCTTGCTCGGCTTCCTTGACCGCCAGGGCGCACAGTCCGTCCAGCCGGGCGGCGAAGGTCCGGGTGAAGGTTTCCGGCATGTGCTGGGTGATCAGGATGCCGGGGCAGTCCGCGGGGAGGGCGGTCAGCAAGGTCTTGAGCGCCTCGGTGCCACCGGTCGAGGAGCCTATCGCCACCACCTTTTCCGTGGTGGAAAAGTGCTGCCGGCGGTTGGGCAGGACCGCGTCGGCGCTCAGCTTCGCCTCTACCGGAGCGGCGCCCCCGGGGGCGCTCCCCCTTCTCCGGAAGGAGAGCCGGGCGCAGCGGATCTTCTCGGTGAGCTCCTCGGCGTACTCCAAAAGTCCGCTGCGGATGTCGATCTTGGGCTTGGTGATGAAGTCGAAGGCGCCCAACTCCAGCGCCTTCAGCGTGACCGCCGAGCTCTTCTCGGTCAGGGAGGAAACCATGACCACCGGCATGGGGCGCAGCCTCATCAGCTTTTCCAGGAAGGCGAGCCCGTCCATCTTGGGCATCTCCACGTCCAGGGTGAGCACGTCCGGGTTGAGTTCCTTGATGCGCTGCCGGGCCGCCAAAGGGTCCGGCGCAGTTCCCACCACCCTGAGGTCGGGGGTGGCGTTGATGATCTCGGTCAGAAGCGATCTGACCAGGGCGGAGTCGTCTATAACCAGCACCTTGATGGGCATTCAGTGTCTTCCTGCGTGCAGGGCGCGCATCCTCTTGACCAGGGCGCGCCCGGTTTTGGGAAAGAACACCACCTTCCTGGGGCAGCACTCCCCAAGGTCCGAGGCGATGATCGGGATCCCGTGTTTCTTCAAGTAATCGACTGCGAATGCGGCGTTGTTGCCGCCGATGTCGGTGCTGCTGTCCATGACCCGCCCGGCTCCGAAGATCTTGGCCGCCAGCCGCTTGCGGTTGGCGCCCAGGAGCTCCAGCTGGTGCAGCAGGCGCCGCATGGCGCAGGTGCCGTAGCGGGCGCAGCTTTGCGCGCTGTCGTTGCAGGCCCCCGAGCAGGGAAGGGTGCTCTCCCCCTGCGCCACTTCCGGCAGCATGAAGTGGTTCATCCCGCCGATGCCCAGTTCCGGGTCGTAGAGGCAGACCGAGACGCAGGAGCCCAGCACGGTGGTGATGGCCACGGGGTCGCCGGTGGCGTAGAACTCCCCGGCGACGATCTTTACCGCCACCGTGTTGAACTCCGGGTCGAAGTAGCTGAGCCTGGCGCCGTCCGGCGGCCGGTTTGCCCCTTTTTTCTTCTTGTGCGGCACCTTCAGCTCCTCAAGGCATAGGTCGTGTTGCCGCAGACCCGGAACAGCTCCTGGGCGTGATGCAGGCTCTCCGAGTGCCCCACGAACAGGAGCCCGTCCGGGTGCAGGACCCGGGAGATCCGCTCCAGCACGGCGAGCTGCGTCGGTCTGTCGAAATAGATCATCACGTTGCGACAGAAGACGAAGTCGAATTTGCCCCGCATGGGCCACTGCTCGTCCAAAAGGTTCAGCCGCCTGAAGGTCACCACCCGGCGCAGCTCCTCCTTCACCCTGATGAATCCCTCGTTGCTCCCTTCCCCCCTGAGGAAGAAGCGCTTCCGGAACGGTTCCGGGATCTTGGGGAGCTGGTCGACCGGGTAGATCCCCTCGCTCCCCCTGCTCAGCACGTTGGTGTCGATGTCGGTCCCCAGTACGCTCAGGCCGGTCCCGGAAGGCAGCGCGTCCAGCGCGGTCATCGCGATGGAGTAGGGCTCCTCGCCGCTGGAGGAGGCGCAGCTCCAGATGGTCACCTGCTTCCGGTCCCGGCGCTGGCGCAGGCGCTCGGCAAGGAGCCGGAAGTGGTGCGGTTCCCGGAAGAAGGAGGTCATGTTGGTGGTCAGGGCATTGATGAACGCCTCCACCTCCTGAAGGTCGCCGCTTTCCACCAGGTCCAGGTACTGCGCAAAGTTTTCCATCTCCCTGGCCCGCAGCCGGCGCGCCAGCCGGCTGTAGACCATGTCCATCTTGCCCGGCGCGAGGGAGATCCCCGCGTTGCGGTAGATGAAGCCGCGCACCCGGGCGAAGTCGTCAGGGGTGAAGCGGTACTGGAAGTTGTTCCACCCCTGCTCGGCAGCGCCGGGAGGCACGGCGCCTCCCCCCCCCGTCAGGGGGCGCGCCGCGTCCAAGCGCGCTCCGCTTCTCAGAACTCCTTCCAATCATCGTCCGGCTCGGCGGCCTCGGAGGACCGGGCGGGACGTTCCTGCGCTTTTACCCCTGCTGCCATCGCTACGGGTTTCGCCTTCTTCTCGGAGGCCTTGGGGCGTACCGCGGCGTGGGTCAGCTTGCGCTTTTCCGCCGCGGCCGGGGGGGCGCTCTTGTGCCCCTGCTCGAGGGTGAAGCGTGCCACCACCGCCACCAGCTGCTGGGCCTGGTCCTCGAGGGATTCCGCGGCTGCGGCCGCCTCCTCGACCAGGGCGGCGTTTTGCTGGGTGACGTCGTCCATCTGGGTGATGGCGGTGTTGACCTGTTCGATGCCGCTGGACTGCTCCAGCGAGGCCGCCGAGATCTCGGCCATGATGTCGGTCACCCTCTTGATGCTGGTGACGATGTCCTGGGTGGTGCGTCCCGCCTCTTCGACCAGCCGGCTGCCGTCCTGGACCTTGGAGACCGAATCCTCGATGAGGGCCTTGATCTCCTTGGCCGCCGCGGCGCTTCTCTGGGCGAGACTTCTCACCTCGGCGGCGACCACGGCGAAACCTCTTCCCTGTTCGCCGGCGCGCGCCGCCTCGACCGCTGCGTTGAGTGCCAGGATGTTGGTCTGGAAGGCGATGCCGTCGATCACGCCGATGATGTCCGAGATCTTCTTGGAGCTGTCGGTGATGCTCTCCATGGTGCGCACCACGCGGTTGATCACGTCGCCCCCCTTGACCGCCACGCCGCTGGCGTTGATGGCGAGCTGGTTTGCGGCCTGGGCGTTGTCCGCGTTCTGTTTCACCGTCGAGGTGAGCTCCTCCATGCTGGAGGCCGTTTCCTCCAGGGCGCTCGCCTGTTCCTCGGTGCGCTGGGAGAGGTCGGCGTTGCCCGCCGCGATCTCCTCGGTCGCGGTGGCGATCGATTCGGCGCCGTTTCTCACGTCGCCCACGATGTGTGCCAGCCCCTCGTTCATCTCCTTGAGGGAGGCGAGCAGTTCGCCGGTCTCGTCCTTGCTCTCCACTTCGATGTGCGCGGTGAGGTCGCCCGAGGCGATGCGCTTGGAAGCGGCGATGGCCTGGTCAAGGGGCTCCTTGATCCTGCGCGCGACGAACCAGGCGAACACGAAGATGACCACGGCCAGGAGCGCGGTGCCGCCGATGATCTGCCACTTCATCTTGTTCATCTCGACGGTCACGGTGTCGACGTAGATGCCGCTACCCACGATCCAGCCCCATTCTTTCATCAGCATCACGTAGGAGATCTTGGGGACCGGGACCGTGGAGCCGGGCTTGGCCCACATGTAGTCGACCACCCCTTCCCCCTTCTCTTTACAGACGTTGACGAACTCGACGTAGAGCCTCTTGCCGTTGGGGTCCTTGTTCTCGTACTGGGTCTTGCCGACCAGCTCCGGCTTGATCGGGTGCATGAGCACCTTGGTGTCCAGGTCGTTGACCCAGAAGTACTCGCTGCCCTGGTACCTCATCTGGGAGATCTGCTTCAGGGCGTCGGCCTGGGCCTGGGGCAGGGTTTTGGTCCCATCCTTCACCGCGTTCTGGTTCGCGGTCAGGACGTCGTAGGCCACGTCGACCACCGACTTGGTGGCCTGGATCTTCTCGTCCATCAGCTTGTTCTGCATGAAGGGGAGCACGTAGAGCATCACGCCGAGCACCATCATGACGATGGTGGCTATCGAGATGCTCAGGATCTTGGTCAGGATCTTCCAGTCTTTGAATCGCGTAATTTTCATAGGTTCACCGCCTCTTTCTGAGTATTCTCCACGGTACTGTCAACGATCTGCAGTTCGTCGCTGCCGATCAATTTCTCGATGTCCACCAGGATCAGCATCTCGTCGTTCAGGGTCCCAAGCCCGGTGATGTAGCGGGTGTCCAGGGACGCACCCAGCTCGGGAGGGGGCTTGATGCTCTGCGCGGGGAGCGCGACCACGTCGGAGACGCCGTCCACCACGATCCCCACCACCTTGTTCAGCACGTTGATGATGATCACCACGGTGAACTCGTGGTAGGTCGCCTCGCCCACGTTGAACTTGATGCGCAGGTCGACGATGGGGACGATCACCCCGCGCAGGTTGATGACCCCCTTGATGAAGGGGGGAGTGTTGGCGATGCGGGTGACACAGTCGTACCCCCTGATTTCCTGTACCTTGAGTATGTCGATGCCGTAGCTTTCGTCCCCCAGGGTGAAGGTGAGGTACTCCGAAGCCGCCTCCGTCGCCAGTTGTTGCACCGCGTTGACCTGTGCCGTCTGCATGATGGTGTTGCCTCCTTTCTCAGGGGACCGGCTGCGAAGGTTCCTGTCCCGTTGCTGCTACAGCTTCTTGTGCATCGAGAACAGTTCGGGGAGGTCGAGGATGAGCGCCACGCGGCCGTCCCCCAGGATGGTCGCCCCGGCGCTCCCCTCGACGCGGCGGTAGTTGGTTTCGATGCTCTTCACCACGACCTGCTGCTCGTCCAAAAGGGCGTCGACCAGGATGGCCCCTCGTTCCCCGTCGGCCTCCACCAGCACCAGGATCCCCCGTTGCGGCTCGGTCACCTCCGCCTCCAGGTTGAAGATCCGGTGCAGCTTCAGGATGGGGAGGTACTCGCCGCGCACCTGGACCACCTCGCGGCCGTTCACGCTCTTCAGCTGCTCCGCGCTGGGCTGCAGCGACTCGATCACCACGTTGAGCGGGATGATGAATTTCTCCTCCCCGACGGCGACCGAGAGCCCCTCCAGGATGGCCAGGGTGAGCGGGAGGCTGATGGTGAAACGCGCGCCGCGCCCCGCCTCGGAGGCGATCTGCACCCGCCCGCCGATGGCCTGCACGTTTTTGATTACCACGTCCATCCCCACGCCGCGGCCGGAGAGGTCGGTCACCTCGCTCGCCGTGGAGAAACCGGCGGCGAAGATGAGCTGCCACACCTCCTCGTCGCTCATGGCCTCGGAGCAGGGGATGCCGCACTCCAGCGCCTTGGCGAGGATCCTGTCCCGGTTCAGCCCGGCGCCGTCGTCGATCACGTCGATGACGATCCTGCCCCCCACCTGGGAGGCGGAAAGCTGCAGGGTCCCCGTCTGGTTCTTGCCGCAGGCGGCCCGCCGGTCCGGCGTTTCCAGCCCGTGGTCCAGCGCGTTGCGCACCAGGTGCCCCAGGGGATCGGCGATCTTCTCGATCAGTCCCCGGTCCAGCTCCGTGCTCTCCCCGACGGTCTTGAACTCGACCTGCTTGCCGAGCTTGGCCGCCAGCTCGCGCACCAGGCGCGGGAACCGGTTGAAGACGATGCTGATAGGCACCAGGCGGATCGACATGACGCTCCCCTGCAGGTCGCGGGTGTTGCGCTCCAGCTGGGCGAGCCCCCGCTGCAGCGTCTGGTGCAGGATGGGGTCGAGTCCCACCGCGATCTGGCTCAGCATCGCCTGGGTGATCAGGAGCTCCCCGACCTGGTTCACCAACTGGTCCACCTTGGTGACATTGACCCTGATGGAGGACTCCGCCTCGCCGCCGCGCCTGCCGAAGGCGCCCGGGGCGGTCTCGCTGTTGTCGTAGGCGCGTCTGCCGGGGGGAGGGACCGGTGTCGCATCGGGTGCCGGCTCTGCCGGCGTGCTGCGCCGGTCCACCGGCTCCTCCTCGATGGCTAACTGCTCCTCGTCCGCCACGAACATGAAGACGTCCAGGAGCTGGTCGCGACTGGCCCTGGTAAGGAGGGTGAAGTCCCAGCGGGTGATGCAGCGCTCCGGGTCGACGTCGGGCAGGTCGGGGAGCTCTGCGAGCTGGGCGGTGCAGTCGAACTCCCCCGGTTCCGCCAGCTCTTCAAGCTCGGAGATGATGCTCTCCATCCGGATCCCCCTCGCGAAGATCTCCGGATCGGGGGTGAAGGCAAGCCGGCAGCGCCGGGGCAGCAGCGCTTCCTCCTGCGGGGGCGCACCCTGCTCGGCCACGGCTGCGGGCTCCGATGCCGCGCCGCCGCCCGCCTCGATGGCCTGCTGCAGCTTGGCCCGCACCCGGTCGATCGCCTCCTGGTCCACCGCCTTCCCCTCGCGGTGCCAGGCCAGCTGCATGGCGATGGCGTCGCCCGCCTCCAGAAAGAGGTCGATCATCACCGGCACAAAGGTGATCTCGTGATTTCTCAGCCGGTCCAGCAGCGACTCCATGACGTGGGTCACCACGGTCATGTCCTGGAAGCCGAAGATCCCGGCCCCCCCCTTGATGGAGTGGGCGGCGCGGAAGATCGCGTTCATCTGCTCGTGGTCCGGTTCCCGGTCGCCCAGCGAGATGAGGATCTGCTCCATCTCGGCCAGGTTCTCGGCGCATTCTTCGAAGAACACGCCGTTGAAGCGGTTCAGGTCCACGCTGTTGTTGTCCCCTGTGGGAGTCGTCATGCCAGTTCCTTTGCTATTCGCCGCGCCGGCCGGTTCACGGCTCGGGCTGCAGCGCCAGAAGATCCCGAAAACCGAGGGATTCGATCCGCTCCCTGACCGTGGCGGGCACTGCGGCCAGGACCGGTGTCGTGCCGCGGCGCTTCAGGCTTTCCATGAAAAGCGCGAGCAGTTGGCAGCCGCAGGCATCGATGTCGCTCACCCGGGCAAGGTCGATCGCCGCTTCAGGGGAGTTGTTCACCGTCACCTCGTTGAGGCGCTCCACGAGGAACTGGTGCAATTCCTGCGCGCGCTCCACGATCGACGGTCCTTCCAGAATAATGTTTATATTATTAACAAAAACTTTTTTACCCATTTGGGGCCGCCCTTTCAAGGGTTTCCGATGTTCTTGAAAGACCATCGTGAAAATAAACAACCACTGTTATATGGATGCTGAACATATCGGCACGAAGGGCGGCTACTTTAGTTGTTTTGTGTCGAGCTGGGTATTTCCTGATGGGGGCTATCTTTATCGGAAGTGTGGGGAATGGCATGAAAGGGGCGGAAGTGCCGGAGGGCGTTGGAGGGTGAGATGGATGGAGGGAGATGGATGGAGGGAGATGGAGGGAGGGAGATGGAGGGAGGGAGATGGAGGGAGGGAGATGGAGGGAGATGGAGGAGATGGAGGAGATGGAGGCTGCCTCTACACGGAGGCGCCGGGATGTCGATCGGCATAGCGGGGGCGGCTAGCGGGGGGCGGGCTTTTTCTGGAAGACGTCGGCGACGTCGTCTGCGTAGATCAGTTGCCATTCGGGCCTTTGCCGGAGAAACCTGGCGAACCGGGAATCGGCCTCGAAGATGATCCAGCTGATGCCGTACCGCTGCAGCACGCGGTCCCACCCCGGCCGGAAATCGATCACCTCGTTGTACTCCTTGAGCCGCTGCGCTCCGTACATGTCCAGCCGACCGTCGATAAAGACCCGGCAGGCGGGGTAGCCGCGGTAGATGAGGTAGTCGCCGAACTCGTCGCTGTTGAATACCTTCCCCTTGACCCCTGTGCGCAATACGAATTCGCAGGCGTCCACCGGCATCAAACGGCGGTCGAACGAATGGCGGAAGGTTCCTCCCGCGGCGGCCGCGATCACCACAGCGACGGCAGCCGCTCCCCATACCGTCAGGGCGCGACGCTCCAGGTGGGCGAGGCGGGCCGAGAGCTCGGTCAAAAAACGCGCCGATCTGCCGCCACTGTGCCCCAACTCAGCGAGCCGGGCTGCCAGCACCGGTGCCGTGACCAGGTTGAACAAGGGGATGTAACGCACCGAGGTCAGCGCCATGTATGCAAAGCCCAGCACCAGCAGCAGTTCGGTCGGCTGCGCCTTTTTACGCGACAGGGCGAAGAGGGCGAGCAGGAGCAGCAGCAGACAGGTGAAGGGGAGCCAGCTGTGGACCGAGGGGGGGAGGAATTCGGCCACGTGCTCCATCAGGTAGCGGTCCGAGACCAGCCTGAGCGGGAACAGGAGCAGGTGCCAGCCGTAGGGGTTGAGCAGCGCCGCCGCCAGGCAGGCCAAGACCGCGGTGCCCAGCCGGCACGCCTTCTCCCGCGCCGCACGGCGTGTCTCAGGCGTGCAGCCGAACATGCCTGCCGCCGTGCCGACCAGATAGGCGGCCAGCAGCAGGAACCCGGCGATGAAGCCTCCGTGCAGGTTGACCCAGAGCAGCATGAGGGGCGGCAGCAACCACAGCGACCGGCCGCCCCTCCTTTGCCAGCTCTCCAGCAGGTAGTGAAAGAGCACCAGTAACAGGAAGGTGAAGAGGTGCGGCCGCGCCAGCCAGTGCAGCTTTGAGCTGATGAGGGTGGCCAGCGTAACCGCCGTAGCGGGGAGGACGCCGGCGTTGTAGCTGAGCAGGGCCCGGAACAAAAGCCGGAAGGTCGCCGCCAAAAGGAGCGCATACAGCGCGACCACCCCGCTCATCCCGGCCGCCTGGTGCAGCCGCGCCATGATCACCTCGGCGAGCCATTCGTGGGCCGTCCAGGGAAGCGGCGGGACGTGCTGCGAGAACATGTCGAAGAGGGGGACGGTCCCGGTCCTCAGGATCTCCTCTCCTGCGCGGATGTGGTAGCCGGTGTCCCCGTCGCGCAACAGCTGGGATGGTGAGGTGAAAAACAGCGCGCAGAGCACGGTTGCCAGGAGCAGGTCGGCGATGGATGGGACCAGGTAGCTTGTCAGGTGGCGTGTGTTCATCGGGTGGAGGCGGCCGGCGCGTCAGGCCGAAAGGGCGCCTCGACCGCCTTTGCGGCGACCGGCGCCGGTGCGGGGGGAATGGGGTGAGGTCCTTGCCGGCGCGCCGCACGCCGGCAAGGTGACAGAGGACTACTTCCTGGCTCTCACGTAGCTCAGTGCCAGTTGTACGGAAATGACCAGCAGGATGAACGTGTTGAAGTCGACTTTCATGGGATCACCTCCTTGGACGGGAATTTCCTCCCTGGTGCTGCCCGAACTGCACCTACTTGAATACCCTGGCGATCTGGACCACCGCCGGGCCCAGGATCACCACCAGCAGTGCCGGGAAGATGGCGAAGACGAGCGGGAAGATGAGCTTCACCGTGGTCTTGGCGGCGGCCTCCTCGGCGGCCTGCCTCCTTTTGGTTCTCAACTCGTCGGAGAAGGAACGCAGGGCCTGGCTCAGGCTGGTGCCGAACCGCTCGGTCTGGGAGAGCATGGCGGTGAAGGCCCTCATATCGTCTACCATGGTTCGTTGCGCCATGTCCTTTAGCGCCTCGATGCGCGGCTTGCCGGCCCTGATCTCCATGGTGACCTGGCGGATCTCCTGGGCCAGCGGGTTATGCTCGAACTGCGGGGACTCCGAGGCGCGCAGCAGCGCAGCGTCCATGCTGAGCCCCGCCTCCACGCAGAGCGTCACCAGGTCCAGCACGTCGGGCAGGGTGTGGAAGATCGTCAGTTGACGGGTCTTGACCTTTACGGAGAGCCAGTAACTCGGTATGAGGTAGCCGATGATGGCGCAGGCCAGCAACACCGCGATGCCGGCGCTGTCGAAGTAGGCATGCCTGGGGACCGCTATGAGGAGCAGGTAGGGGAGCGGCAGCGTCACGGCAAGGAGGATCTTGCTGCCGAGAAAGACATGCACGCTGTCGCGGTGGAATCCGGCGGCCACCAGGGACTTGCTGTAGCGGGAATGATCCTGCTTCGGGAGCTTCACCCGTTCGCCGATGCGCCGCAGCTTGTAGGCCCAGGTGCCGGACTCCACCTCCGGCATGAGGTGCAGCGGCTTTCCCGTCGGAAAGAGGGCGGCCAGGCGCTGCGCCACCGGGCTCCTTTTCGCCAGCAGAAACCGGGACAGGGCCACCGACAGCAGCAGCACCGAGCAGAATACCGTGAACGCGATCAGGTAGAGCATGGTGCACCTCAGATCTGGATCCTGATGATCTTCCTGATGATGGCGAGGCCGACCAGTTGCAGCAGCGCGGCGAAGGCGAGGATGTACAGACCCAGCGGTTCCTTGAGAAGTTCCTTCTCATACTCCGGGCTGAGCATGGTGAAGCAGCCAAAGGCCACCAGCGGCAGCGCCCCGAGCACATAGCCCGACAGCCTCCCCTGGGCCGTATAGACCCTGACCTGTCTGCGAATCTTGAGTCTTTCCTTGATGGTCAGCGCGAGTTTGTCCAGAAGCTCCGAAAGGTTCCCGCCGATGTCGGCGTTGATCGCCACCACGGTGGTGAAGAACCTGAGATCCATGCTCTCGATCCTCTGGTTCATTGTGGCGAGGGCGTCGACCAGCCTCAGGCCGAGCTGCTGCTGCTCGTAGGCGATCCTGAACAGCGTCCCCGCCGGCTCCGGTACCTCCTCCCCCACCAGTTGGATGGCGGTGGTCAGCGATTGGCCGGCCCTGAGGGAGCGGGCGATCATGCTCAGCGCGTCCGGGAACAGCTCGGTGAACCTGGCGATCCTGCGCGAGGTCTTCACCCTGATCAGGACCTCGGCCGACAGCGGTGGCAGGGCGGCGGCCAACAGCACTGCAGGGAGCAAGCCGGTCTCCAGCGCCGTTACCACGGCAAGCAGAAACGCCGCCGACACGACTGCGGTCACCAGCAGCGCCGGGGGGATATCGATGCCGGCCTGCTCCAGTCTCTTCGCCAAATTGCGCGTTTGCGGCAGGCGGGTCATGAGCTCCCCCGCCTGGCGCGCCTTCCTGCCCAGCGCCTCGCGCAGCTCCGGCTGTGCGTCCCCAGTCGTCCCGCGCGCCATCTGCTGCAGTCTCCTTCTCAGCTCGGTCCTGGCGGAGGCGTTGCGCTGCAAGACGAAGAGGCAGACGGCGCAGCTGGCGCAGAGGGTGGTGAGAAAGACAAGTGCCACGATAGGAACAAGCATGGGCGGCTCCTAGTCCCGGAACATCATCTCGGGAAGTTGGTGACCGTACAGTCTGAAGCGTTCGGCGAAAAGGGGCCTGACGCCGGTGGCCCGGAATTCCCCCACGACCCGCCCCTCCGGGTCGATCCCCCTTTGATGGAACACCATGACATCGTGCATCATGATGGTGCCTCCCTCCATGCCGGTGATCTCAGAGAGCTTGATCACCTTTCTGGTGCCGTCGGAGAACCTCACCAGCTGCACCACGACGTTCAGCGCCGATGCTATCTGCTCCTTCACCGCCCGTTCCGGAAGGTCCAGCCCGGACATGAGCACCATGGTTTCCAGCCGTGAAAGGGCGTCGCGGGTGGTGTTGGCGTGGACCGTGGAGAGGGAGCCGTCGTGGCCGGTGTTCATGGCCTGCAGCAGGTCCAGGGCTTCACCGCCGCGCACCTCGCCGATGATGATGCGGTCCGGCCTCATCCTGAGCGCATTGCGCAGCAGCTCGCGGGAGGTCACCTCGCCCCTTCCCTCCAGGTTGGGAGGGCGGGTCTCCAGGCGCACCACGTGTTCCTGTTTCAGGTGCAGTTCCGCCGAATCCTCTATGGAGACCAGGCGCTCATCGGTCGGGATGAAGGCGGAAAGGACGTTCAGGAGCGTGGTCTTTCCTGTGCCGGTTCCGCCGGAGATGAGGATGTTGAGCCTGGTCTGCACCGCCCCCTCCAGCAGCTCGGCCATCCGTTCATCCAGGGTCTCCAGCTGGATCAGATCCCGCATGGTCAGCGGGTCGCGGCCGAAACGCCGGATGGAAAGGACGGGGCCGTCCAGCGCGAGAGGAGGGATGATGGCGTTGACGCGCGAGCCGTCGGGAAGCCTCGCGTCCACGTACAAAGAGGCCAAAGTCAGGGATTACTGGGGGAGGCGTCCGGAGTCCATGCGGCGGCCGCGGCTTTTGGAACGGCTCTACCCCTACATCTTCAATAACCCCGCCCGAGGCCGTTCGTTTTTGCAGGAATTCTTCGCCGTTATGCCGGAGCAGCGTCAGGACCCCTTCTTCTCCCATGCTGTGCGCTGGGGGGGAGGGATCCGCAACCTCGCCTTCCTGTCTCCGGAATACCGCAGCTGCCTGTCAGGATACGACCCGCGGGAGGAACTGGCTCGCTGGCTGCCGGAGAGTTTCAACGGCCGGGACCTCTTCGCCCGTGCGCAGGTGCTGGAGATCGAACTCTTTCTGGCCGGCTTTCTCCTCTCCTCCCAGGGAGACAGGGTCGCCATGGCGCACTCGGTGGAGATGCGCCACCCCTTCCTGGACTACCGGGTCATCGACTTCGCCTTTCGGTTGCCGGCAAAGTGGAAGATGAGGGCGCTGCAGGAGAAGTATTTACTGCGCAGGGCCTGCCGTGATCTCCTCCCGCAGCGGATCGCCCGCAGGGGAAAACACCCCTATCGGGCGCCGGTGAGCGCGCTTTTTACAGCGGCCGCACCGGCCGATTATGTGGAGGACCTGTTGTCCGTGGAAAGCCTGAGGGCGAGCGGGTACTTCGATGCGGGCAAGGTGGTGCGTCTGTACCAAAGGGTGCTTAAGGCCCCTCCGGGAACGGTCGGGGAGTTCGCCAACATGGCCCTGATGGGGGTTATCTCCACCGAGATCCTGCACCGGCAGTTCCTGGCGTCCGCCTCCTACAAGGCGGGGGTGATGCTGAGCCCGGACCTGGTGCGCTATGGTGGCGAGAGGAAGATAGAGGGGCGCGAGTGGCAGTACAGCACCGACCGCCCCTGACCTGGAGATGCCATGGAACTGCAGGGTGTTCATACTTTATTGGAAACAAGTGCCGCCGCACGACCGGACAAGGTCGCCGTCGTCCATGACGGCGAGCGGGTGAGCTACCGGCTGCTCAACAGCTCGGCGAACCGTCTGGCCGGGTTTTTGGTGCAGCGGGGAGTACGGTCGGGAGACCGGGTCGTGATCCTTATGGGAAACGGCGTGAAGTACGTCGCCAGTTACTATGGCGTGCTGAAGGCGGGAGCGGTTGCGGTGCCGCTGAACGTGGAGACCGGGCAGGAGACGCTGCGCCGCCTGCTCGATGAACTGCAGCCGACGGGAATCATTCTGGAGCAGGGGGTGGGGTATCTGTTGCAACAACTCCCCCTGGCACCCCCTTCGGTCAGCTTCGTGCTCGCCGCCGACGCCTCGTTTCCCGTGTCTGAACCGCGCCTGGTATGGGGGTGGGACGAGGCGGTCAGGGGGGAGGAGCTCCCCGAAGGGAGCCGCGCCGTCCCTGCCGAGGCTCTGTCCAGCATCGTCTACACCTCGGGTTCCACCGGCCAGCCCAAAGGGGTGATGCTTTCCCACGGCAACATCGTGAGTAACACCCGCTCCATCGTTCAATACCTGCACCTCACCGAGAACGACATCCAGATGGTGGTGCTCCCGTTCTTCTACGTCATGGGGAAGTCGCTGCTCAACACCCACATCGCGGTGGGAGGGACGGTGGTGATCAACAACAACTTCGCTTACACCGCCTCGGTGATCAGGCAGATGGCGGAAGAGGGGGTGACCGGCTTTTCCGGCGTTCCCTCCACCTACGCGTACCTGCTGCACCGCTCACCGCTGGCGTCCTTCCGGGACCGGCTCCCAAGCCTGCGCTACTGCACGCAAGCCGGCGGGCATATGGCGCGCGAGATTAAGGAGAGGCTGCTGCAGGTGCTTCCCCCGCACACGAGACTTTTCATCATGTACGGCGCTACCGAGGCCGCGGCGCGGCTGACATACGTGGAGCCGGAAAGGCTTCCGGAAAAACTTGGTTCCATCGGAAGGGCGATCCCGGGCGTGACGGTACGGGTGCTCGACCCGCAGGGGGGGGAGCTTGACGAGGGGGAATGCGGCGAACTGGTAGCCTCAGGACCCAACATCATGCTCGGCTACTGGAACGACCCCGAGGCGACCGCCCGGGTGCTGGACTGTAACGGCTACCACACCGGCGACCTCGGTTACCGCGACGCCGACGGCTATCTCTACGTGACCGGAAGGAAGGATCACCTGCTCAAGGTGGGGGGACACCGGATCGACCCGCAGGAGGTGGAGGAGGTGCTCATGTCCTGCGGCTTCCTGCTGGAGGTGGTCGTACTCGGCCTGGACGACCCGCTGTTGGGGAAGAAACTGGTGGCACTGGCGGTCCCGCTGGGTGGCACCCCCAGCGACCGGGGCCTACTCTCCTTTTGCCATGCCCGCCTTCCCAGGCACAAAGTCCCCGGAGAGATCAGGCTGGTCGCGGCGCTGCCGAAGTATCCAAGCGGCAAGATCGACCGCGCCTCCTGCCTGAGCCTGTGTGCCTGAGGTCGGCTGCCGAGGTCAAGCCTAGAGCATGAATCCATACTGCACGCCCCGTAGCGTGGGGGCGTGAAAGAAGGTGCGCGATGACAACCATGACAGGATTTTCCCCGGAGGTGCTCAGCCTCGACCCGCAGCGTGAAACCGACCGGATCTGTACCAGGATCAGGGAGCTGATGCGTAACCAGGTGAAGAGGGGAGGGGTGGTGGTAGCGCTCTCCGGCGGGATCGACAGCAGCGTGACGGCGGCGCTGTCCGTGCGGGCGCTGGGGCGGGAGCGGGTGATCGGCCTGGAAATGCCCGAGCGGCATTCGGCGCGGGAAACCCTGGCCCTGAGCGGCAAGATCGCCACCACGCTCGGCATCCCGACCGTGGTGGAGGACATCTCCGGGATCCTGCAGTCCGTCGGTTTCTATCACAAGTACGACAGAGCGGTGAGGAGCGTCGTCCCGGAGTACGGCGACGGCTGGGCCTCCAAGATCGTCATCTCCGGGGTTACGGACCAGCCCCGCTTCACCTCCTTTTACCTGGTCACCCAAGACCCCCAGAAGGTAGAATCTACGGTGCGTCTTCCCCTGCAGCCCTACCTGGAGATCGTGGCGGCCACGAACTTCAAACAGCGCATCCGGAAGATGCTGGAGTACTATCACGCCGACCGGCTAAATTATGCCGTCGCCGGGACCCCCAACCGCCTGGAGTACGACCAGGGCTTCTTCGTCAAACTCGGCGACGGCGCGGCCGACATCAAGCCGATCGCCCATCTGTACAAGTCCCAGGTGTACCAGCTCGCCGAGTTCCTGGGGATCCCGGAAGAAATCCGCAGCCGGAAGCCGACGACCGACACCTACTCACTGGCACAGGGGCAGGACGAGTTCTACTTCTCGCTTCCCTACCAGATGATGGACCTCTGTCTCTACGCCCGAAACCACGACATCCCGGCGGAAAACGCAGCCCCTGTGCTGGGGCTCGAACCCCAACAGGTGCGCATGGTGTTCCGGGACATCGACACGAAGCGAAAGACGACCCGCTACCTGCACCTCCCGCCGCTTCTGGTGGAAGAGGTGGAGTGGGAGTGACAGCTTACGCAAAGGAGGCGACAGATGAACCTAAAGGATGAGATCAGAAACTTCGTGGTTGAGAATTTCCTCTTCGGTGATGCCGGCGGGCTAACCGACGACAGCTCCTTCATCAGGGAAGGAATCGTTGATTCCACCGGTATCCTGCAACTGGTGGCCTACCTCCAGGAGCGTTACCAGGTGGCGGTGGCGGACGAGGAACTGATCCCTGAAAATCTCGACTCGGTGCGGCGGGTGGCGGCGTTCGTGGAAGGAAAGCGGCAGGGTAATGCGGCCGGCGTCGCAAACGCCGGCTAGGGGGGACGATGCGAGGCACGATGCGCGGCAGGATCATCCAGAGGGTTCTGGGGAAGCTCGCCATGTTCGCCCCTGGCGGATACACGCTACGTCCCTGGCTGCACAAGGTGCGCGGCGTCCGGATGGGGAAAAAGGTCTGGATCAGCCAGCTGGTGTACCTAGACGACCAGCACCCGGAAAAGATCGAGATCGGCGACAACGTCACCATCGGGCTGCGCTGTACTGTCTTCGCCCACTTCTACCTGGGCAACCATTCTCCCGAAGATGCCCGGACCGGGGTGGTGATCGGCAACGACGTCTTTATCGGCCCAAATTGTACTATCCTTGAAGGGGTCGCCATCGGCGAGGGGTCCGTCGTGGTGGCGGGGAGCGTGGTCACCAGGAACGTCCCCCCCGGTGTCCTCTACGGCCCCCCGGCGGCGGAACCCCTGGCACGGATCACCCATCCGCTCACCGAGAACGGTCAGATCCAGTACCAGAAGTTCCTTTTCGGCCTCAAAAAACTCTAGTCGTAACTTTTCTTCATCAGGTGAAACAGGACCGCGAGCAGGACCATGAAGCCGACCGCGATCCCCCCCGCAACCCGCCTTTTCTCATGCGACCGCTCGATCTCCTTGAGGGCCGCATCCAGTTTTCCCAACTCCTTGTTGATGGCGGCAGACTCCCCCTTCACCCGGGCCACGTCCACGTCGTGGAACAGGGTGTGGAAGCGGTTTCTCACCGAGAACAGCGACTTGGCCATCTTCTCGGTATCCACGCCGCTCACCTGGAAGTCGGCGATCCTGCGCGAGATGTTGTCGATATACCCTTCGGTCTGCTGCATGGCGTCCCGGATCGCCCTGGCCCGGTCGAAGCTGTGGCAGCGGGTGCAGCTCTTCTCGTTGATGAGGGCGAGCGACGCCTTCACCACCTGGTGGTTGCTGTGGCAGGTGACGCAGGTGGGGCCGCCGGCACCGAGGGCCCTGCCGTGCGCGCTGGAGAGGTAATCCTTGTAGACGCCGGGATGACAGCGCCCGCAGAACGCGGGGATGTCCTTCTCCTTGGGTGCTCCCAGAAACCCGCGTTGCGGGGTCATGGCGTTGGCCGCGTCTTTTGGGTCGCCGCCATGGCAGCCGTTGCAGGAAATGCCGTTGTCGGCGTGGATGCTGCCGCGCCAGAGGTTGACCGGCGCTCCCAACCGGTCGGGCAGGGTGCCGTGGCACTGGATGCAGACCGTCTCCGGCTGCTCCACCGGTGCGGCCAGGGCCGGCTTCAGGAAGGCGAACGAGGCAAGGACCAGTATGGCCAGGGTGTTTTTGCGGATCATGACAGGTGCCCCCATACGCTAAGGGCGATCCAGAGCAGGATGCCCGCTATCACCAGGGTCAGGAATACGGGGCGCTTCAGCGGATGCCGCTCCGGAGAGCGGTCGATGAAGGGGAGCAGCGCCAGGAAGGTCATCGCCGCCGCCTGCACCGAGAGCCCCAGCAACTCGCTCGGGAAGATCTTCAGGGTCTGGTAGTTGGCCAGAAAGTACCACTCCGGCTTGATGTGGGCCGGCGTCTTGAACGGGTCGGCCGGCACGAAAGCGTCCGGGGTGAAGGGCATGCCGGGCCAGAAGAAGACCACCGCCAGAAACACCGCGAAGTAGATCGAGATCGAGGTCAGGTCCTGCAGCACGTAATTGGGGAAGAACGGTATGCCGCCTGGGTGCCCCTGGTAGTGGTACTGTTGCGCCTCGAACGGGTTTGCCGTTCCCTCCCTGCCGAAGGGAGGCGCCGAGATGCCGGTCCGCTTGAGCAGGAACAGGTGGGCACCGATGACGGCGGCGATCACCACGGGGAGAACCGCCGCGTGCAGGGCGAAGAAGCGTCCCAGGGTGGGCGGCCCGACCAGCTTGCCGCCGCGCAGGAACTCCACCAGGTACGGGCCGACTACCGGGACCGCGCTGGCGCTGTTGGTGGCGACCGTGGTGGCCCAGAAGGAGAGCTGGCTCCAGGGTGCCAGGTAGCCGGTGAGCGAGATCCCCTGCACCAGCGCGAGCAGCGTGAAGCCGGTGACCCAGTTCAGCTCGCGCGGCGCCTTGTAGCTCCCCATGAGCAGGGTGGAGAGCATGTGCAGGATGAGCACCGCCACCATCATGTTCGAGCCCACCGCGTGGCACAGCCGGATCAGCCAGCCGTAGGGGACCTCGTTCATGATGAAGGTGACGCTCTTGAAGGCCTTGTCGGCGTCTGGGACGTAGTAGATCATGAGCAGCATCCCGGTGATCACCTGCAGGGCGAAGATCACCAGGAGCACGCTTCCTAGTGAATACCATTCGTTGATGTTGCGCGGCAGCAGGTAGCCGGTCAGCTCCTTCTCCACGATCTCGCCGACCCCGATGCGCAGGTCGAGCCAGCGGTACAGCCTCTTTAGCATGGGCGTTTGCCTCCCTGGGGGTTAGCCGATGGTGATGTTCCCTTCGGTGACGGTGAGGGGGATCTTGGCGAGCGGACGGGGCGGGGGGCCTCCCAGCACCGTGCCGTCGGTGGAGAACTGGCCGCCGTGACAGGGGCAGAGAAACTGCTGCTTCTCCTTGACCCACTGCACGATGCAGCCAAGGTGGGTGCAGACCGCGGAGAGGGCGACCAACTCACCGCTCTTGGTCTTGATCAGTACGGCCGAGGAACCGGCGAATTCGAAAAACTTGGCGTCCCCTTCTTTGAGCTCCCCTACCGGGATCACCAGCTTGGCGGCGCCCCCCTGGCCGGACTTGGGCGCCAGGTAACGGAAAACCGGATATCCCGCGGCGACCGCAGCGGCGGCCGTGGCCCCGGCGACGCAGACTCCGAGAAACTTCCTCCTCCCCTCGTTCTCCATGCTTCCTCCCTGCTGTTGTCTGTCGATTCGGCACAAGTATAATGACAGCTTGCACCATTTCAAGCGACTTTTTCATGAAGCTGAGGTGATGACAGCGTTCACCGATCCGGCAGCGGCGCGGTCGCCGGTGCGGCACGGGGTGGCGGCGTCCCCGTCTCCTCTTTTACTAATGAACGTGACGGCGCTTTCCCTCTTTACCCCCAGTGGGCTTTCCGGTATGCTGGCGCCCGCGCCGCGTGAGTACCGCCGGCGTCGCCGCCGGAGACACCTGCGGCAAAGGAGAACAGATGGAAACCTACTACGATCCCAAGGATCTGGGGAGCTTCGCCGAGATCGGCAAGGACGCGCCGGAACTGGCGGGGAAATTCTTCGACTACTACAACGAGGTATTCGCCGAAGGGGAGCTGACCGAACGGGAAAAGGCGCTCATCGCCCTTGCCGTCGCCCACACCGTGCAATGCCCCTACTGCATCGACGCCTACACCAGGGCCTGCCTGGAGAAGGGGTCGCACCTGGGCGAGATGACCGAAGCGTTGCACGTGGTGACGGCGATTCGCGGTGGCGCCTCTTTGGTGCACGGTGTGCAGATGCGCAAGATAGCCGAGAAACTCTCGCTTTAGGAGACGGGGATGGACGTGGCAACGGGGAGGCAGGGGGAGAGTTTCGGGGAGCGTCTTGCGCGCCATGACCTGTCGCTCACCCGGGAGCGGACCACGGCGCTGCAGGTGAACGTCGGCCTCGCCTGCGACCTCGCCTGCGGCCACTGCCACCTGGAGGCGGGCCCGGCACGCAGCGAAATGATGTCGCGCTCGGTCATGGGGGAGGTTATTGCCTGTGCCCGCCGCTTCAGGTTCGACAGCATCGATGTGACCGGAGGCGCTCCGGAGCTGGTCCCGGAACTCCCCTTCCTGGTACGGGGGCTGGCATCGGAGACCCCGAGGCTCATCCTGCGCAGCAACTTGGTGTCGCTGGAGGGAGAGCGGGGTGAAGCGCTCTTGCGGCTGTACCGTGAGCTGAAGGTGGTGCTGGTCGCCTCGCTGCCGGCCGGGAACCAGGCCCAGACCGAGGCCCAGCGCGGCGCGGGGGTGTGGCAAAGGAGCATCCGGGCACTGCAGAGGCTTAACGAGCTGGGGTACGGCCTGCCGGGGAGCCCCCTGGAACTGGACCTGGTCAGCAACCCCTCCGGGGCCTTCCTGCCGCCGCCGCAGCTCCAGGCCCAGGAGAAGTTCCGGCGCGACCTGGCCCGCAAACACGGCGTCAGTTTCCACAACCTCTACACCTTCGCCAACGTCCCGCTGGGGCGGTTCCGCAGTTTCCTGGAGCGATCGGGCAACCTGGAGGGCTACCTGGAGCAGCTCCGCGCGGGCTTCAACCCCTGTGCCGTGGCCGGTCTGATGTGCCGCGGCCAGCTGTCCGTGGACTGGTGCGGGCGGCTCTACGACTGCGATTTCCATCTGGCCCAGGGCATCTTCCTCGGCGGAGAGCAACGCCTCGTCTCCGCCCTCACCGAACTCCCCCCCCCGGGAACCGCCATTGCCGCCGCCGATCACTGCTATGCCTGCACGGTCGGTTCCGGATTCACCTGAGGCGGCAGCATCGTGGCCTAGTTGGGCCGCTTCACTGCCGGGGGCGCCGGTTCGACGCCCGGGCGGAACACCCGTCCCCGGTAGCTCCCCTTTAGCTCCCAGAAACTACGGAATTCCCGGTTGCGCAGGGTGCGTATCTTGACGAGCGTGTGCCGGGAGAGCTCGGGGGGGAGCTTGCCGCGCGGCACCCGGGTCCATGGCCCGCGCCAGGAACGGGAACGGTACCATCCCCCGTCGCTCACCTTGAAATAGGTCCCGGCAAGGTAAAAGAGATCCTCGTTGCTCGCAGCCGCCACGCCGAACCCCAGCTCGGCCGGGAACAGGAACAAGGGGGGACGCTTCGCCGCGGACGGCTCCGGCCGGACCGGCTCCTCCCCCGGCGGCGCGGGAGCCGGCGGCGGGCCCTGCTCCAGTTGTCGGTAATAGTCATCGTAGAACTGGTAGGGGTAGTAGGTCTCGTCGGCGTGCAAGTCGGCGGTCAATCCCTGAAGCGCCAGGAGCAAGGTCAGCGTGCGCAGGTTTATCATGGCAGTCTCCTTTGCCGCGCCTGGTCCCCGAGTCCGGTAAGGTCCAGGCTTATCTGCCAAAGACGCTCGGCCGCGGCCCGGTCGTAGGAAGCGGGGGAGGATGAGGTATCCTTCCCCGCCGCGTAGTAGCCGCCGCTTCGCCCCCCAACCTCGCCGGCGCAGGCGAGATAGAGCACGGTGCGGGCCCCCCGGCGCGGTCCGACCAGGTTGCCGCTTTTCAGGGAGCCGACCAGATGGGAGAGCCAGCTCCCCGCGCCGTTGTTCAGCGCAAAGCGGCTCAGCACGTTTCCGGGTGCCGCCGCGTTGGCCGTGACCCCGCTTCCCTCCAGGCGGCGGGCCAGCTCGTAGGTGAAGAGCAGGTTCGCCAGCTTGGACTGGGCATAGGCCCTCCTGCCGTCGTACTCCCGCTCGAGGTTCAGGTCCTCGAAGTCGATGCCGGAACAGCCGCGATGGGCGCCGGAGGCGACGTTGACTACCCTGGCCCGCTCCCCCTGATGCAGCCGCTCCCAAAGGAGCAGGGTCAACAGGAAGTACCCCAGGTGGTTGAGGGCGAAGGTCATCTCCACCCCTTCGGGCGTGGTGAGGCGTCGGGCGAATCTCCCCCCGGCGTTGTTAACCAGCAGGTCCAGGCGCGGGTAGACCGCGCGGAAACGGCGCGCGAGTGCGCGGATCTCCTCCTGGCTGGAGAGATCGGCCCGCCAGAACTCGACCTGGTAATTGCCGCTTCCCCGCTTGATCGCTTCCGCGCTCTTTTCGCAGCGCACCGGGTCGCGACCCACCCCGATCAGCGTCGCCCCCTCCCGGGCCAGGGCGAGCGCCGTGGCTCTACCGATTCCGGAACTGGCTCCGGTCACCAGGCAGATCTTGCCGCTCATGTCCGGCCATGCGCGCATGTCGCCCCCTTGTCTTGAACTTTAAAATAATCTAACGATTTTCCGGTGGCCGGTGCGATTGTCAAGGTTGCCATCTGCCATTTTTCATTGGGAAGTTGGCCGGCATCTGCGCTATAGTGGCCAGTGGTCCGGCATCCCGCCGGGCCGACCTCGCGAAGAAGAAGGGGGAGTCGGTGGCAAGAAGACCATGGGTGGACAAGGAACAATGCATCAGCTGCGGCATCTGCATCGCCAACTGCCCGCAGGTGTTCCGCTTCGACGCGCACGGCAAGTCGGAGTGTTACGACCCTGCCGGCGCCGCGGAGCACGTGATCCAGACGCAGGCCGTAGAGCTCTGCCCGGTGTCGTGCATCGGGTGGGAGGAGTAAGGTGACAGCGGGCAGCAGGCCTGCGGGCCTTATCAAAGGGGGCGCACTCTTCGCCTGCGTCGTGGCGATCAGCCTGCTGCACTACCTGACGCCGCTCAGGCTCGGGATGTTGCACGACATCTTCCAGCGCCTGTATTACATCCCCATCATACTTGCCGCCTACTGGTTCGGGTTCCGCGGCGGCATCGGCTGCGCCATCCTGGTCACCCTGGCCTACGCCCCGCACATCCTGTTCCAGTGGGGCGGGCACATCGCCATGGAGATGGAGAAGTACCTGGAGGTGATCCTCTACAACGTCGTGGGGGGGATCACCGGTTTCCTGTCACAGCAGGAGCGTTGCCGGCGCGAGGAGCTGGAACGGACCGCGCAGGGACTCGAGGATTCCTACCGGCAGCTCAAGACCCAGTCGGAACTGATCATCAGGATAGAAGAACAGCTAAGGCGCGCCGAGCGTCTGTCGGCCCTGGGGGAGCTCTCCGCCATCCTTGCCCACGAGATTAGGAACCCGCTCGCCTCGATCCGCGGCACGGCGGAGATCCTAATGGAGGAGGCTCCGCCCGCAGCGCAGCGCGGCGAGTTTCTGGAGATCCTGGTCAAGGAGTCGGACCGGCTGAACCGGGTAGTGGAGGACTTCCTGCGCATGGCGCGCCCCGAGCCCGCGGACAAGAGGGAGTGCGACGTCAACGAGGAGCTGCGCAACATGGTGACGCTGCTGACCGCCCAGGCGCGCGGCTGCGGGGTGAGCCTCGATCTCCGCTGCGGCACGCTGCCGCGGCTGGTGGCGGACCCGGAGAAGCTGCGCCAGGCCTTCCTGAACATCATGCTGAACGGCATCCAGGCCTCGCCCGAGGGGGGGACGGTCCGGGTAACGACCTCCTTCGACCAGGAGGGTGACCGGGTCGAGATCCGGTTCACCGACCAGGGGCCCGGGATCGCCCCCGAAGCCATCTCCCAGATCTTCGAGCCCTTTTTCACCACCAAGGGAAGCGGCACCGGACTTGGGCTTCCGATCACCAAAAAGATCGTGGAGGGACACGGCGGCAGCGTCGAGGTGACGAGCGAGCCGGGTAGGGGGGCGACCTTCAAGGTGCTGCTCCCCGCTGTGGGATGAAATTGTGGAAAATCCTACTGTGCCTGCAGGATATTCCACAGGGGGCTTCCGCCCCGGGTGTTCCCCTCTCCACCGGGCACAATGATCTCTGATGGTTAGCTCCGCACGGGACCGTGGCATGCTCCTTGTAATAAGGGTGAGCATCCGGGCAGCCCCGGCGCATCCAGCGCCTGCCGCGCCCGTCGGAGCCGCCCATGAGAAACAAGATCCTCAACAGTGCACTGGTTTTGGTCGTCGTCACCGTCCTGGCCGTTTTCGCCTTTTACGTGCGGGTGGGGGCCACCGCCGACCAGGTGGTGGTGCTGCGCACGGCGGGCATGACCTGCGGCAGCTGCGTCAAGAAGATCACAGAGACCCTGCAGTCCCAAAACGGGGTGGCGGCGGCGGAGGTGGACCTGGAGTCGGGTCTGGTCGTGGCCGGTTACGACTCGAAGCAGACCGCGCCCGAGAAACTCGCCCAGGCCGTCCGGAAATGCGGCTTCCAATCCCAGGTGGCCCAGGTGATCACGCCGCAGCAGTTCCGCAGCGTGGTAGGGCGTGACGTCGGCGGTAAGGCCGCCGTCGGAGGATGCTGCGGTTCGCGCGGCTGCGGCGGCGCTCAGTAAATATTCTTCGTCACGTTCGCGTGGCGCGATCAGCCACGGCCTGCCCGGCAGGCCCGAAAAGGAGCAACACATGGTTCAGTCGAGCAAAAAAGGATTCAAGACCCTCCTCCTTATCGCCATCGCCCTGGTGGCCATGGCGAGCGTTGCCTTCGCCTTCAGCCTCCCCGGGATGGGGAAATACGAGAAGGTGAAGCCGGCGGCCGGCAGCGTCACCATTCCCGTCGCCAAGGTCAGCGACGGCAAGGCGCACTTCTACAAGTTCGAGGATGCCGGAAAAGAGATCAACTTCTTCATCGTGAAGGGGAGCGACGGCCAGCTTCACGTCGCCTTCGACGCCTGCGACGTCTGCTACCACGAGAAGAAGGGATACGAGCAGCAGGGCGACAAGATGAACTGCCTCAACTGCAACCAGAAGTTCGCCATCAACCGCATCGGTGCGGCTTCCGGCGGCGGCTGCAACCCCTCCCATCTTCCCGCCAAGGTCGACGGCGGCAAGGTGACCATCTCGGTCAACGAACTCAAGGCGGGAGCCCGCTTCTTCTAGCCAGGCGCAAGGGCGCCGGGAACCGAACCACACCGAAAACGCCGGGAACGCGCACAAGCCGCGCGACCCGGCGTTTTTTTAAGCCGTCGACCTGCGCCGGTTTTGCTGGTTGACACCCGTCTTCCCGGCGGTGTATTACAGAAGGGCAGTCAGTATCAGGGGGTATCACGTGAGCAAGGACAAGGACGAGCGCAAGAGGCACCTAAGGCTCGTGGTGAATAACGCGGAAATCAGGAGCGCCAGGCCGTCCGCCGCCGAGCAGGAATTCGTTCCGCTCGAGGAGCTGATCGCCAACCGGGACCTGTTCCGTCCCGCTTTCTACCGCGGCATGGGGAGGCTGCAAACCAAGGGATATCAGCAGCTGGAGCGCTTCCTCGCCAATCGCTGTGCCCCCTACGGCATCGATCCCGTCCATGGCAAGGTGATGGTGCTCCCCGCGGGGCACGTTTCCCCCGAAGCACTTGAGTACGGCTCGCCGCAGGACGAACTGCTGCTCAGCATCTCCGAAGATGCCGGCGGCTCCGGGCTTTGCTTTTCTCTGGAGATGATCCTCCCCTATTTCAGCGAGGACGATGCCGTCATGGAGGAGGCGCTTCTCTTCGCGCCGGTCCTGCAGTACGGCGCCCTGTTCCTCGAGGAGAACCCCCACGACGGGATGCTGGACCTGATCTACCGCCTGGCCGTGCCGCTTTTCCCGCCGGTGCTCACCACCCGGCTGGCCGATAGGATGTTCTCCATCTTCTCCTTCGAGTTGAAGGAAACCTTCCTCGCCCTCTCCGACTACCCGGAGGGGTAACCCCGGCCCGCCCTCGACCCGCGGGCACCTCTTCCGGTACCCATTTCCTCCCGCCCCCTGCGGTTCTACGGCCGGTGCGGCGGGATCTTTAATATTGAAATGTTTTTCCGATAGTGATATTTATCGTTGGCCTTTCTCCTTATAGGGTCATGAATAATACTCCGGTAAACTGTGTGATTATGTGTCCTGCGGTCTGGAGCGAAACTCTCTTTCCGCTGGTGCACCGCGCAGTTGTGCTGTTCTTTTTACCCCATTAACCACCCGGATTAGGAAGCCTTCCATGAAAGTGTTGTCTTTAGCGTCAACTGCGCTGGCCGCCCTCGCGCTTTTCTGCTGCAGCCCGGCCCTCGGTGCGTCCTGTACGACAACGGAATGCCACGCCCCCCTCTCCGCCCTCAAATATCCCCACGCTCCGGTCAAGGAGGGTGATTGTTCCCCCTGTCATAGCCAAAAGGGAAAAGAGCACCCTGTGAAGGGGGCGAAGACGTTCGAGTTGACCGCCAAGGCGTCGGCGCTATGCAAGGACTGTCACGACATACCCGGCCAGAAGAAGGTGGTGCACGCTCCGGTGAGCGAAGGGGATTGCGCCAGCTGTCACAACCCGCATGGCGGCGGCAACCGCTTCCTCCTCGACGTGGGTGAGGACCGCTCCAAGCTTTGCTTCAACTGTCACGACGCCGCGCCCTTCAAGGCCAAATTCATGCACGGGCCGGCCGCGGTCGGCGCCTGCAACTCCTGTCACGATCCTCACAGCTCGGTCGAAAAGCGCCTCATGAAGGACAAGACGCGCAACGTCTGCCTTGGGTGCCACGCCGATTTCGCGGCGCAGCTCAAGCAGGCGACCTTCGTGCATCCTCCCGTCTCCAAGGACCCCTGCACGGCCTGCCATGACCCGCATGGCTCTGCCGTGGAAATGTTTCTCAAGGTCAAGTCGCCGGAGCTCTGCGTAGGGTGCCACGCGAAGGTCGGCAAACAGATCGCCCAGGTGAAGGTGCAGCACAAACCGATGCAGGAGAAGGGGGGGTGCTCGAACTGCCATTCCGCCCATTTCTCCAAGGCGAAGAAGCTTCTCTCCGGCAGCGAGATGGAAGTCTGTCTTTCCTGCCACGTGAAGGGCAAGGCCGGCAACCTGCGCGACATCCAGGCCGAGATCAAGGACAAGAAGTTCCTGCACGGCCCGCTGCAGAAGGGTTCCTGCAGCGCCTGCCACGATCCGCACGGCTCCGACAATTTCCGGCTTTTGCGCGGCAAGTACCCGGAGGACCTGTACGCGCCGTACCAGGACGGCCTCTACGACGCCTGTCTCAAGTGTCACGACAGGAATCTGCTCAGGTTCCCCGAAACGACCATCTACACCAAGTTCAGAAACGGCAACCGCAACCTGCACATCGTGCACGTCAAGACCCGCAAGGGGCGCACCTGTCGCATCTGCCATGAACCGCATGCCGCCGATGGCGAAAAGCTGATCAACAAGGACGGCGCGCGCTTCGGAGACTGGAAGATCCCCATCAACTTCGCCGTCAGCGGGACCGGCGGCAGTTGCGCACCCGGGTGCCACAGACCATTCAGTTACGACCGGCAGAACCCGGTGAAGTACAACTAGTGACCATTCAACGCCCCCTCCGCTACCCGGGGCTTGTGCAAAAGGAGCAGTGACATGACCCTCACGGACACCTTGAGTAAAAACTTGAAGCGTCTCATTGCATTCTTCTGCGTGGGCGCCGCGCTTTCCGGCTGCGCGGCCTCGAAGCCGAAACTGCCGCCGGCGTTCTTCCCGCCGCCGCCCGATGAACCGCACATCCAGTACCTCATGGGGATCAACAACTCGAGCGACTTGGGTAGTTCGAGTGGCGGAGTGGGAAGACTGCTTCTGGGGGGCTCCCAGGTCGTCACCTCCATCGGCAAGCCGTACGGTATCGCCTATAAGAAGGGAAAAGTCTACGTCTGCGACGTCGAGTCGGGGCAGGTCATCGTGATCGATATCGTGCAGAACACGATGCGCAACCTGAGCGACGAGGCAGGTGCCGGCGAATTGAGAAAGCCCATCGGCGTGGCGGTCGATGACGACGGCAACGTCTACGTGGCCGATTCCGGCCGCAAGGACATCGCCGTCTACGACGACAACGGCAAGTTCCTCAGATCCTTGGGGAAGGGGCTCGCCAAGAGGACGCTGGTCGGAGTGGCCGTCTACAAGGATTTCGTGGTCACCGTGGACAACGCCAGCGGGCTCATTTTCGTCCTGGACCGCAAGTCCGGGGAGGTGCTCAACACCCTGGGGAACAGCCCCGATTCCACCAAGAACCCCTCTCTGCCCAATGGCCTGACAGTTGACAAGCAGGGTTTCATCCACGTGGTCAACGTCGGCAACGGTACCGTGAAGGAGTACGACCTCGACGGCAACATGCGCTCCTCCTTTGGTACCCTCGGCGACGTTCCCGGCCAATTCACCCGTCCCAGGGGAATCGATGTGGACGACGACGGCAACATTTTCGTCGTTGACGCAGGACATGGGGTCGTCCAGGTTTTCAACTCCGAACGCCGGATCCTCGGGGATTTCGGCCGTCCTGGGCTCCTGCAGGGCTCCCTCAACCTCCCCGCCGGGGTGGTTACCACCAAGGACCATGTGGAGCTGTTCCAGAAGTACGCAGCTCCGGGGTTCAAGCTTACGGAGCTCATATTTGTCACCAACCAGTTCAAAAGCAGCATCAATAAGTTGGTCGCCGTTTATGGCATGGGCGTTATGGCCGGCTGGAAGCCCCAGGGTGAAACCAAGGTCGAACCCAAGGTCGAACCTAAGGGCGAACCGAAACCGGGAGTGAAGACCGAACCCAAGGAGAAGGGCGGAAAGACTGGGGATAAACAATAGCCTGGTAGACCACCACGTACCTGGAGCGCTGATGCTGAAGAAGCTAGGATCCATACTTTTTATTGCTTATGCCTTGAGCGTGCTATGCGGTTGCGATCCGGTCACCTTGCATAAGGTCACGTCCACCATCTTTGATGGGGTGCCCAGCCTCCCGCCACCGGAACAGTTGTGCCAGGAGTACCAGGTCACCAAGGTGGAGGACGAGAAAAAGAAGGACAATGTGAAGGTGGCGTCCGATGCTGCGGCTGCCGGTTCCAGCCACCTTCCCTACCGTGAGAAACGCTGCAACGCCTGTCACGACAAGACCCAGGATTCCGGACTGATAAAGCCCAAGGCGCAGCTGTGCTTCGTGTGTCACCCGAAGATCATCAAGGGGAGCATGGCTCACGGCCCCGCTGCCGTCGGCAGTTGTCTGGAATGCCACGAACCGCACTCCTCCAACTACCCCGCGCTCATGAAGACCGAGAAGGCCAAGCTTTGTTCCGGATGTCACCAGGAGAAACGGCTCGCGCTGGCGATGCACCAGAAGGTCTCCTCCAACGGCATGTTTTGCGTGGACTGTCATGATCCCCATGGCGGCGCCTCTGCGTATTTCCTCCGCTAGCCATGAACGTTCGTATCCTGCTCCCCTGCTTCGTGATCTGCCTGGCGCTGCCGCGCCTGTGCGGCGCCGCGCGTAACGTTGCGGTCATCCAGCAACCGAGCCTTCTCATGTTCAGTGATGTGAGCCAGGCCGTCGGGGTGACCTACGTCATGAACCAGCGTGTCACCGATACCACCAAGACCACCGGCCAGTCCCTGGGTGAGCGGTACTCCCTGGCGACCAGTCTCGCCATTTTCGACCCCAAACTGATGCTCTTCGACATCAGCGCCGGAGCGAGTTACCAGAACGAGTTTGGCGGCAAAGGCGCCTCGGCTCTCGACGCTCAGTACAACATCGTCGGCACGGGGCTCGCCGCCAGCTCCACGCCGTTTGGTGTCAGCACCTCTCGCACCACCACCTTCATCGCCAACGGCTACACGCCGTCACACACCATTACCAGCACCAGCAC
Source organism: Geomonas oryzisoli (assembly GCF_018986915.1). Classification (NCBI taxonomy): domain Bacteria; kingdom Pseudomonadati; phylum Thermodesulfobacteriota; class Desulfuromonadia; order Geobacterales; family Geobacteraceae; genus Geomonas; species Geomonas oryzisoli. Next base: position 3,421,811 of record NZ_CP076723.1, on the reverse strand, counting down.
CTCGGTTTACGGACGGCTGATGCACGACATCGTGCCGCTGCAGATAGGCTACGGGCACGGCACAACCACCTCCAACGGCCTCGACGTCGACTACAGCTCGACCACGGATTCCATGTCGCTTTCGGGCAACTACGACGTCGACTTGAGCAGCACGGCCTTTGGCCTCAGCTTTACGTCCGACCGCTCCGGCGCGCGCGACAGCAGGTCCTACCGCGCCTCCATCAATAACTCCAGCGCCCTGGACGCGAGCAGGTCCTACCTGCTGAACTCGCTGATCAGCGTAAACGACATAAAGCCCGTTGACGTGCCCAACCGGACCATCAACTGGTCGGAGTCCTTTTCCGCGCGGCTGGGGAAGGCGCTGACCGCGTCCCTTGCCTTCGATCTCTCCGATAGCTCCACGTCGGACTTTTCCGGCAAACCCCAGAGCCAGACCACGAGAAGTGCCGCCGCCTCGCTGTCCCACCAGCTCTTCCAGAGCCTGAATACGACGGTCTCCGGCGAAGTGAGCGACAGTCGCGCCTACGGTGGAACATCATTCAACTACGGCGGCGGCGTCGCGGTGGGCTACAACAAGGTGCTTCCCGCCAACTCGAGGCTTGGGCTCAACTTCGGCTACACGGCCAAAATGACCGACCAAAAGATCCTGCTCTCCGAAATACCGGTGCTTGACGCGCCATACACGGTGACGCAGTTGGGCGAACATATCCCGCTTAACGCTCAAGGGACCGTTGTCCGCATCGTCACTGTCCGCAGCTTGAACCCCGATACGACGTACATCGAGAACGTGCACTTCCGGCTCAACGTCGCGGAGGGGGCGATCGAGATAATCAACATCGCGCCCGGTACCCAGATCCTGGTGTCGTACGCAGTGGCGGTGAACCCCGATATAACCTACCAGTCCACCGGCTACACCAACGGGTTCATTCTCAATTTGCTTGGCAACCTTTACACCATCTCAGGCAACATGGCCGTGCATAGGGAGAAGCAACTGAACGGGGAAGTGATCGTCCCCCTCAGCAAGAGCACCACCTACAACCTGCGCGGTGATGCCAACTTCGGCGATCTGAAGTGCGGCGTGGAGTACGCCAGCTCCGACAACGTCTCCCACAGTTACTCCAAAGTACGCACGTACGCCAGCTACAACACCGCCCTCACCACGACGGATGTTGTCGGGCTCAACCTGGGGGACGACTTTTTCATGTACCCGGGAGGGGGCGACGCCGGGCAGGGGTACAACGAAAATACCGTCTCCGCCACCGCCAGCTATTCGGGATTGCTGCTGCAGACCATCAGGACCTCCGCCTCGGTGGCGGCCACCGACAGCCGTAACCCATTCGGTACTACGGAGACGCTGGCGACTAGGTTGGGACTCGCCACTGTCTTCAGGAAATTGACCTGTTCTGTTGACGTCACCAACCTCTTCCGCTTGACGGACAAGACCTCCACCCGGGACACCACCGTCATGATGCGCGTGGTAAGGAGTTTCTGATGCGTAGCCATCGTAACAGCTGGGGGCGTGGCAACAGCCGGCTGCGACTGTTGAGGGGCGCCCTGGGAATGTGTTTGATGTTCTTCCTGGCCGGCTGCGCTGCGCCAGTCGTGCCGCTTTTGCAGCGTGGTGACGCGGCCGCCCCTCAGTGGCCTGAGCCCCCGATGCGTGCCAAAATCCGCTGGGTCAAGAGCATCGTCACGCCTCGCGACGCCGGGATCGCCCGCAGCAGCTGGAAGCACGCCCTGGAGTTCTTCACCGGAGCCGAAGCGGAGAATATCGTCAAACCGCACGGAGTCTACTTCGACGATGCAGGCCGGCTTTTTGTCGCGGATGCCGGTGTCGGCGTCGTGCACCTGTTCGACACGAAAAACGGGGTCTATAAAAGGATAACCGGTCCTTCAGGGGTGCCTTTCCGCTCACCCATCGGTCTCGCGCAGGACGAAACAGGCGGTCTCTATATCACCGATTCAGCCGCTGATGCCGTCTACCGTTACGATCTCGCCAGCGGTGCGGTCATCCCGTTTTGTCGGGAGATGGCCCGTCCTACCGGCATCGCCTACAACAAGCTGAACAAGCTTCTCTACATCTCCGAAACGGGCTACGGGCGTGTGGTCGCCCTGGATCGCAACGCCAGGCAGAAGCTCACCATTCATAACTCGAAGGGTGGGGAAGGGTTGTTCAACAAGCCCGTCGACCTTGCCATCGACCGGGCCGGGCGCCTCTACGTCAATGACCCGCTCAACTACAAGATCAATGTCTTCAGCCCGGACGGCAAACTGCAACAGCGGTTCGGTCAGATGGGTGACGCGCCCGGGCAGATGGACAAGGCTAAAGGGATCGCGGTAGACCCCGAGGGGCGCATCTTCGTCTGCGATTCGCTCCTCGACACCGTGCAGCTCTTCGATGCCAGTGGCGTGTACATGTTCAGTTTCGGTGCCAAAGGAACCGGCGCCGGCGACTTCTGGATGCCATCGGGTATCCACATCGCCAAAAACTGGGTCTTTGTTTCCGACACGTACAACAATCGCGTTCAGGTTTTCCAGATCCTCTCTGACGAGGACCCGGCTGATGATGAACCGGCTGCGCAGCAAACCGGTAAGAGGTGAAATGATGAAAGCACCAACACTGATGTGGAGAGTCGGATGTCTTGTCATCGTCGCTGCGCTGGCAGCAGGCGTTGTCGGCACGCCGGCCCACGCCAAGCTGAGCGTGCTCAGTTCTCCTCACAACCTCTCCGCCAGTGGCGGCCGGGGAGGGAGCCGTCCCGGTGTCAGCTTCAGCGAGGAAAGGCGGGTGTGCGTATTCTGTCACGTGCCGCACCAGGCCACTCCCGGTCTCCCCCTTTGGAGCCGGCCGCTTTCTCCCGAAGGGACCAACTACCAGCTGTACCAGTCTTCGACTCTCAGCGCCGCGGCCGTGACGGGGAAGCCGACCGGCGCCTCGCGTCTTTGTCTTAGCTGCCACGACGGTACCATCGCCCTCGGGCAGTTCGCCGGCAGCGGGATCACCACCACGGTAACCATGCCTGGTGGAACCACCGACAACCCGAATCTCACCGTCAACCTGACGGACGACCACCCCATATCCATCCAGTACACCGAGAGCGTGGCGCAGCAAAGTCAGCTCGTCTCACCCTCGGCACTGCAGGGACGGGTGCGCCTTGAAGGTGGATCCGTGCTGCAATGCACCTCGTGCCACGACCCTCACGACAATCAGTACGGTGACTTTCTGGTCATCAACAACACCAATCCCGCGCTCCCCAACTACCAGCCGGGGGCGCCCCTGTGCGTCGCATGCCATCGCCCGGCGGGATGGGACAATGCCGCCCACAACCCTGTCCGTACGCCAACCCTTCCCAACGGCTGCGTGACCTGCCATGTCGTTCACAACGCCCCGAGGCCCGTGCGTCTTTTGCGCGGCGCGAAGCTGGAGGATACCTGTTACCAAAGCTGCCACAATGGCACCGGGGTGGGGGCCGACATCAAATCCCTCCTTGGCGCCGGGATGCACCGGCATCCGGTGGGTGAGGACGGCGGAGGCGTCGGGCATGACGAAAAGGAGTCGTTGCCGGCCGCCGAGCACCACGTCCAGTGCGTGGACTGCCACAATCCCCATCAAGCCGCGCTCGAGGCGACCCCCCTCTCACTGCCGCCGTTTGTGAACGGCACTCTCCGTGGGGTCGTCAAGGACAACCTGGGGGGGATGGCCGACTACGAGTACGAGATCTGCTTCAAATGCCACTCCGGTGCCAATGCCGACAAGTTCGCCGGCGTCCTCGAGCCCAAGCCCAACCGTGTTATCGCGGAGCAGAACCAGGCTTTCCGCTTCGACATCCTGAACCCGTCCTTTCACCCGGTGATGGCCGACCGCAAGACCTCCGGAGCGAGCCTTCTGGTCGAGCTGCAGAGCTCCATGAAGCGGATCTACTGTTCCGACTGCCACAACAACAGCCTTGGCACCAAGGCCGGCGGCAGCGGCCCCAACGGACCGCATGGATCCCAGTTCGCGCATATACTGATTGGACAGTACGACATGCCCATGGCAGGAGGGGGGACCACCTCCTACAACAAGTCGCAGTATGCCCTTTGTTTCCGTTGCCACTCCGAGGATTACGTCATGGTAGCCGGAACGGCATTCAACGACGCCGGAGTGAATGAGCATTCCGCCCATGTCCGTGACCGCCTGATTCCCTGCTTCGCCTGTCACGACCCGCATGGAATTCCCTGGAGGCTTGGCGGGACCACCGCCAACAACGCGCACCTGGTCAACTTCGACAAGGATTACACCGTGGGTGTCCAAGTGGCCAACCCGCTCTACGTCACCAACACACCGGGCTCCGGCAGTTGCACCGTCAACTGCCATACCGTAGCCGGCAACACCCATAGCTACACCAAGTCCGCCGCCAAAGGCGTGCTGCGGTTCAAACCAGCCGCCGTCCCGAAAAAGCGCTAGGCCAGCCCTTTCAAGTCGCACCGAAGCTCCCACCATTAGTCTGGTGGGAGCTTTTTTTTCGTCAGCTCCGCCCTCTCACGTCATCTCACTTCACATGCGGTTAAAAGACCGCATCGGTCTCCGTTATTTGGCCAGCAGGCATGGCGTTCAGTGGCCGTGTTTTCGCTGCGAAGCGGTGGCCCGGAGTCTGGTGACAGTAAAAAATAAACGGCTAAATGGGCGTAAAAACAGGATTTGACGGTTCTGGCGCGGGGGCGGTGAAAAATATTCGCGGTGTTGGGAACGAGGTTTGCTGTAGTGGAGTAATCATAATCGTTTGGCCCGGATGGGGCTGACATTAAACCGGTTGTTATCAACCAAAAAAAGGAGACGGAAATGAAAAAGATTTTGGTAGGTGTAGTTGCTCTCGGTTCCATGACTGTTGCAGGCGTAGCAATGGCAGGCCTTCCGGCCGCGACAGGTGTCAACGGCTCCCTGCACGACATGACCAAGGTCGTCACCAACGCCGACAGCATGGGTCGAGTCTGTGTATTCTGCCACACCCCGCATAATGCGCAGTCCAACCTCGGTGCTACTTCCAACGCTCCGCTCTGGAACCACGATGCCGGTACCGCAGTCTACACCCCGTACCAGTGGGTCACCCCGCTCAACCAGCAGGACGCAGCCGGTAACACCTTCCAGCCGCAGACTGGCGACGAGGCTCTGCAGGGCCCGAGCCGTCTGTGCATGACCTGCCACGACGGTACCATCGCTGTTGACCAGCACGGCAAAGCACGCGAGCAGGTCGGCACCACCCTCATGGGCGCAATCGGCGGCGGTGAAGGCGCTCGTGCAGACCTCGGCGGCGACCTGACCAAAACCCATCCGATCGGCTTCGACTACGTCGCCATCAGGACCCACCGTAACGCCGCTGCAGTAGTTGGCGACGCGACCGGCACCGAGATCGTTGATCCGGAGCAGAAGTTCGCAACCGCGGTTGACACCACCGGCACCGTCGGCGGTACCTACAACGTTGTAACCCGCGCTGGCAACAAGAAGATCAAAGACGTTCTGTTCCAGGGCAACATCATGACCTGCGCTTCCTGCCACGAAGTTCACAACAAAGAGAACGCGGTTCAGGACAACTACTCCCCGAACAGCCTCGGGCTGGACACCGCCAAGGCTCCGAACTACTTCCTGTACGCAAAAGAGACCGACTCCCTCATCTGCCTCTCCTGCCACATCAAGTAATTCGGTTCGCTCGCTGGGAGGGGGCTTTGGCCCCCTCCTTTTATGATTTGGGCTGCCCGGGGTCTCGCGAACACGGGCGATCATTCAATCAAAAAGGGAGACACCTATGTTTAAAAAAGGCATTGCAGCTGCGGGATGCCTGGCCGTCGTCGCCGCTGGTTGGTCCTATGCGGCAACGACATGGCAGGTGCAGACCAAGCTCAGTACTGCCGGCGGTACGATCCAGGTGCGCGATAAAGCGCTCCAGACCTCTGCCGGTTCTACAGCTTACAACAACTTCACTACCTCCACCGGGCTGATTCCGGTCAAGGTTGCCGCCAAACCGGGCTACAAGATCACCACCATCTACAAGAGCGGCGTTGCCCAGGCCGTAACGGATCCCAACCTTTACTCGGTTGACCTGCAGAAAGCCGGCGGCCTCACCCAGAGCGTCGTCGCCAGCTTCGCAGCACTGCCGAACACCGTCACCGGTGCGGTAATCGGTTCGGGCACCATCTCCCCGTCCAGCGCTACCGTCTATACCGGTGGCAGCACGACCTTCGCAGTCACCCCGGCTACCAAGTACCAGGTGCTGACCGCGATTTCCCCCGCCGGCCTCCCCATGAAGGACATGCTGGGCAAGGCGGTAACCCTGCCGTACGGCGGTGGCACCGTCAACGTCACCCTGTCCAACGTGCAGGCTTCGCAGACCGTAACCGCGACCTTCGCTACCGCCAGCGTCTCTGCTGGTACTGACAACGTCGTCGCGACCAGCACCCCGGTCACCCTCCAGGGTACCGCCGGCGCCGGTGCTACCATCGCCTGGGCCCAGGTAAGCGGCCCCGCGGTTGACACCACCGGGTGGACCACCGCCACCCCGAGCTTCACCCCGGCCACTGCCGGTACCTACGTCTTCAAGGCGACTGAGTCCCTCATGGGCCTGAGCGACACCGTCCAGATCACCGCCACCGGCGACATGGACGCGTACGTGAAGTCTGCTTGCGACGGCTGCCACAACGCCACCACTGGCGTAGTACCCAGCAACGCGTACAACGGCTGGAAGGTTTCCGATCACAAGACCGCAGGCATCAACTGCATCACCTGCCACACCGACGGTGCGATGCCGACCCCGGCCAACACCAAGAGCGTCAACCCGGACACCTTCATCATCACGGGTGCAACCGCTGGCAACATTGGCGACAACTACTGCGACAAGTGCCACAACGGTGTAAGGACCTTCAACCACGACGTGGCTGTCGTCCCGACCACCACCTGCAGCAACTGCCACACCCCGCACTACTACAGCCAGAACGGCCAGGACCACTTCGCTGGTCTGCCGTCCACCGGGAGCTACGTTGATGGCACCCAGAGGACCGCGTACGTGACCCAGGGCGCTACCTGCGTTGACTGCCACAACCCGCTCTCCAACGACGTCAACAAAGGCTACGCAGAAGGCGGCCACGGCAAGATTTCCGATTCGGCTCTCAATGCATTCGCTCACTACGACTGGTCCGCCCGTACCAACAACGGCACCCGTCAGAACGGCAACTGCGACCGCTGCCACACCACCGGCGGCTTCCTGAAGCTGCTCGGCTCCACTGACGCAACCCGCCTTGCTCCGCAGACCGGCGTGCAGAACGTACTCGCATGCGTTTCCTGCCACAGCGACTTTGCTACCGGCGCGCTGCGCACCGGTGCTACCCCGGCCGGCAACCCGACCGCTCTTACCGGCGGTTACTTCGCACTGTTCAGCTCCGCTGCCTCCGCTGTACCGGCAGGCAAGACCAAGATCCAGGTTCAGTTCCCGGGTTACAAGAACTCCTCGATCTGCATCCCCTGCCACTCCGGCCGCAGCACTGATGACGTCTTTGTGGCGGTTATCGACCAGGCCAAGGCTGTGGGCGGGAACTACACCACCATATCCACCAGCTACTACCAGCACGCTGCCAACATGGGCCAGACCTTCATCGGTAAAGGCGCGTACAACTTCGACGGCGTTGATTTCGTCGGCACCAACGGCCACGCTGGTGTCAAGAACAACTTCACCGATACCGAAGGCCCCTGCGTCGGTTGCCACTACAGCAAAACTGGTGCAACTCACTCCCTCGAGCCCGTCGGTTACTCCGAAGTCTGCGGTGCCTGCCACCGTCCTGGTTTCGGTGCTTCCGATGTGGAAGAGAAGAAAGCTGAATTCGATGCAGGCGTAGCAGTTCTCGACGCCCTCATCCGCAGCAAGATGGCTTCCCTTCAGACCAAGGTTGGCGATCTCGCTGAAGAGCGTGCTAACGTCCGCTTTGGCCGCTTCGGCAAAACCGCCGGCACAGCTGCTGATGAAGTCACCGCCAAGAACGCTTACGGCGCGTGGTACAACTGGCAGATCCTTGCCACCTACGACAAGGCAGCTTTCGCTCACAACCCGACCTTCGCACGTCAGATCCTGATGGAGACCATCGACTACGTCGACGATGCCAAGATCAACGGCTCTGCTGAAACCACCATCGCTGCCAGCGCTCTTGCTGCTGCCGATAAGGAAAAAGCGGAAAAATACGTAACCAGCGTAGGGTGCGCAGTCTGCCACGCTACCAAAGATACCCTCATCGCCACCGGCAAGCATGCCAGCGAAGTTTCCACCCACTCCGGCACCTGCGGCCGTTGCCACACCACTGAAGGCTACACCGCCTTCCTGGCAACCGGTAACAGCCCGACTGGCAACTACACCAAAACCGCTCTGGCTGGTAACCCCAGCTTCAACGGCCTCGACAACGCTTACAACGGTTCCCAGAACGTTTCCTGCGCTGCCTGCCACGATCAGCACGGCACCGTGCGCAACGTCGCATGGAATCCGCAGCCGAAGGACACCGCAGCAGCACCTTCTGTCGAGTACAAACTCTGCACCTCCTGCCACAACCTGACCGACGCGTCCGGTAACGTAATGGCTTCCGGCCTGCTCGTTAACGGTACCCAGACCGTGGCTAAGCAGCAGCACTACAAAGACTGGTACCGCAACATCGCATCCACCCACTACGACCTTCCGAGCACCGGTACCACCGCTTCCGGTACCACCATCGAAGGTTACAACGTCCGCTACAACAGCGCGACCGCCTGCACCGACTGCCACGGTCACGAGTTCTACACCAACACCAATGGTGTGATCTCCGCTACCCCGACCGCAGGCACCATTCAGACCGAGTGGGCACAGTCCGGCCACGCTGGCAAGATTCTCAGCGTGAAATTCGCAGCATTCACCACCGCTGGTAACAGCGCACGTAACAGGACCCAGGCCAACAACGCTGCAGTTCAGGGCGTAGGCGTGACCGCCGCAACCGGCATGGCTTGGGAGCACTACAACTGGGATGACTCCACCGGCACCGCTAGCGACCGCAAGTCCTGCCAGAAATGCCACACCGCAACCGGTTCGGCCAACTACCTGACCAACCCGGCTGCCTACAACCCGGCAAACAACGACTTCTCGCACCTGGCTCAGTGGGCCACCGCGAAAGTCTCCCCGCAGAACGAAGTACTGTACTGCTGGGGCTGCCACACCTCCGCTGAAACCGGCGCGCTTCGCAACCCGGGTGCAGTAACCACCGCAGACTACACCTTCAAAGGTGCCAACGCATCCTTCCCGGATGTCGGCGCATCCAACGTCTGCATCACCTGCCACGGCGGCCAGAAGTCCGGTGAGTCCATCACCGCCCTCACCACCGCTGGCAATACCTTCACCAACGTCAGCTTCGTCAACTCCCACTACATGGCGGCTGCCGGTCTGATGTATGTGAAGAACGGCTACACCAACTTCATCGATCCGAACACCGTGATCGGAACCAGCACCTACGGCAAGTCCTTGACCTCTGACGCAGACGGCGGCTCCCTCACCTCTACCCACCGTAAACTGGGTACTCCGGCCATGGCAACTGACTCCCACGTTGGTGGTCAGTCCATGATCGAAGGCGGTCCGTGCGCAACCTGCCACTATGCTAAGGGCAATCACGAGCTCGAGATCGGCGCTGTCGCCTTTACCGAGGTCTGCGTGAACTGCCACACCGCAGAAGGCACCACCACCCTCACCACTGAAAACTTCAAAGAAGTGTTCATTGAGGAGCAGGCTGTACCGTTCAAAGATGCCATTGCCCTGGCACTGGCTAAGCTGTCCGCTAACTACGGCATTACCTACAACGCTTCCGCTTACCCGTACTTCTACGACGCTCGCAACGCTAACAGCGCCGTGAAAGACTGGACCCGCGGTGGCCAGCTGACTGCTGCAGAAGCAGAGAAGCTGATGGGTGCTTGCTTCAACATCAACCTGCTGAACCGCGATCCGGCTGCTTATGTACACGCCAGGACCTACGCTCGCAGGCTGCTGTACGACACCATCGACTTCCTCGACGACAAGACCATCAACATGTCGACCGGCGCAACCGCCATCGCATGGGATGCCGTCAAGTACGTGAAGGGTGCAACCGCCCTTGACGCTGCCACCACCGAGGACTTCAAGTACCTGGCCGGTTACAACCGCACCAGCGGTGCTTGGAACACCCTCGAGCGTCCGTAGTAACAGTTAGCAGTTCGATTAAATGAAGTACCTTGCCCCGCCTCGAAAGAGGCGGGGTTTTTTTATGCAAAACGTAAAAGCTGTTACGCAAAGAATTCAAAGTACGCGCGAAGGGCGCCATGAAACCTCCTCTTTGAGGTTTAACCCAACGTCTTACCTTCCGATCTTTGCGGATACTCAGCGTTCTTTGCGTAACTGCTTTTACAGGATTTAGAAGCCGTTACGCAAAGAACCCAAAGCAGGCGCAAAGGGCGCCATGAAACCTTCTGTTTTAGGTTTAACCCAAACTCTTACTTTCCGTTTTTCGCCGATACTCGGCGTTCTTTGCGTAACTGCTTTTGACGTGGTTTTACTGGAAAGGTGTTGATGGGAAGGGCTCCCTCCCCCTGCTAGAGAGGGAGGGAAATCAAGGTAGGAACTACTGCTTGTCGATGCCGCCGGAGAAGATGACCTTGTCGAAATTGCGGTTTAACGCTGCGCTGCCGAAGTTCTTGACCAGGGAGCCGGGCTGGAACTTCACGACCTGTCCCTGTTGGATCTTTTCGCTGGCCGGGACGGCGACCCAGATGTCAGTCTCGCCCTGGTCTACGCGAGCATACGTGTATTCCCCGCCGTTGATGACTTCGAGGATCTTCCCAGCCACGCCCACACCGCCAGTCGTCTTGGAGGTGGGGGTAAGCGGCGAATGCCATGACGGAAGCTTCTTGGTGGGGGCTGCCGGCTTGACCACTGCCTTGATCACCAGTTCGTCGCTGAAGTAGATGGTGTCGAAGGTGCGGTTCAGGCTTTTCGCCAGGTAGTTGGTCACCTGCATGCCCGGTTTCACCTCGACCTGCTGCCCGACTTTCACGTCCGAGGTGGGGATGGCGAACCAGGTCTTCGCGCTGCCGCTGTCGACGTTGATATAGCTGTATCTGCCCGCCTGGATCACCTCGGTGACCGTTCCGTTGTTGATGTTGACGGAAGGGGAGGCCGGTGCTTCCTTGGCCGCGGGAGCAGGTTCGGCGGGCGGTGCCGGGGCCGTTTCGGGTGCCTTGCCGGTCGTGTGGGCGCAGCCTGCGGCGAGAGTGAGGGTTGCTGCACATAGTGCCAACGGTTTCAGATGATGCCACATAGTCTTTTGCTCCTTTTCAGGTGTTGCTGCTTTCCCGGGAAGGAAGTTCCCGTCTAAAGGTAAAATCGAAATCGTTTAACAGGGATAAAGGGGATGCAGGGGATAACGGCAAAAAAGTCTTTGAGGACAACAAAAGCTTGATGCTTTTTCTTTTATCCCTTTTATCCCTTTTATCCCTGTGAAGCTGATGTGTTCTTTTCCCCCCTCGCCGATTCCAGGGTGCCTATTGCCCCTGTGCGCCCGACTGCGCCCGAATCAGGTCCAGGCGGTATTGCGGCGTTGACGGATCGAGGCTCGCCGCGCACTGGAAGAAGACGGCGGCCTTTGGGAGATTTTGCTGTAGGGCGAACGTGACGCCGATCTTGTGGTAGATACTGGCGTCGGTAGGTCTTTGCTTCATCGCAGCCTGGTACTGCACCATCGCCTGGGGCAGCATTCGCTTCAGCCGGTAGGCGTCGCCCAGGTTAACCTGCGCCTCCGCGAGGGTGGGGTCCAGCTTTACCGCCAGGGAAAGGGCGGCAATCGCCTGATCGTAGTCCCCTTTTTTCCCGAATATGCTGCCGATCAGGTTATACGGGTTCGCCTCCTTCGGGGAGAGACGGGTGGCGATGACCGCTTCCTGCAGCGCTTCCTCCAGGCGCCCCGATTTCTCCAGGGCCAGCGCCAGGTTGTAATGCGGCCGCCCCTTCTTGGGGGATTTTCGCGCCGCGTCCCCCCACAGGCTCAATTCGCTTCCCCACACGCTGTTGCGCGCGACCGTCGTGACCGCCAGCGCGAGGACCACGACGCAGGCAATGGTAACCGCGGCGCGTGACACGGCGCCCTTGAAGAGGAGGGAAAACAGGGCCGCGAGCGCGATGAAGGCCCCCACGGACGGCAGGTAAACCCGGTGCTCGAAGATGACGTCGGCAATGGGGATCACGCTGGACTCGACCGAAATGGTCATGAAGAACCAGAGTATGCCGAAGGACACCAGCCTAAGCTCTGGAGCCGCCTGCGGATCGCGGGAGCGGTGCCAGAGGGACAGGGCGGTTCCAAACAGCGCAAGCAGCAAGAAAAGCGAGAGGATGACCGGCACGTTGGCAAGCGAGTGGTACACCGGGAAGTCGTAATCCACGTTCTGCCGCATCGGCAGGATGAGAAGACGCAGGTACGTGGCGATGACCGGGAACTGCGTGAAAAGGTAGTCCAGACGCGAAAGTTCACTGTCGACACGGGTTACCGCCGTCACGTCGGAGATGATCTGGCCGATGGGCTTGTTGGTGCCCAAAAGGCTGAGCGGGACGATCAGGACCGTGAGGCCCACCGGAAGCAGGAACAGCAGCTTCTTTGCCGCCGTCATCCGGAAGAACAGGAATTCGTAGAGCACCACCACGAAGGGAAGGGTGAACGCGATCTCCTTGCTCTTCATGGCGCAACCTGCAGCCGCCAGCGACAGGAGATAGAAAAGAAGCGGTTTGAGGGCGAATGGCCGGCCGGTTTCTTCCTGGATCAAGCGGGCCTTGCCGTAACAGAAAATCGAAGCCACGAAGAAGAGGGTGGCCAAGGCGGCCAGGCGCTGGATCACATAGGTCACCGCCTGGGTCTGCACCGGGTGTGACACGAAGAGCAGCGCGGCAAAAAGCGGGATGAACCAGGATGTATCGCGGCTCTCGTCGCTGCGGCGCAACACGGGGGTGGCAAGTGTGATGCGTGCCAGGAGGTAGGTGAGAATCCCGGTCGATATGTGGATCGCCAGGTTGACGACGTGGTATCCGGTGACGTTGAGGCCGCCGAAGCGGTAGTTGAGGGCGACGGTGAGATAGCCAAGGAAACGGCGCGGGTTGTAGGCGTAGCCATCGTCAAACAGGAAGCGGTGCAGATCCTTGATGACGTTGTTGGTTACGATCGATCCCTCGTCATCGAAGATGAACGGGACGTGGAAGGAATTGCTATACGCGAAGAGCCCGACCACTGCGATAAGGAACAGGTGCAGAGGAAGGCGGGACTTGAGTGGTTTTTTCGACATCGGCTTACCTTTCGTGATCGACGGAATGGGCCGTAATCTATCACAAAAAAGGGAAACCTAGAACACATAAAAAGGCGGCGCGGACTATATGGCCGCGCCGCCGGGGGCGTGTCAGTAGCTGCCGCCGACCAGCACCGCGCGGATGGTCTCCATCTTCGGAATGTTGTTTCGCACGCTCTCCGGCGTGAACTGCTGCAGATAGGCCGGGATGCCTTCCCGGAACAGGTCGTTTATCCTTTTTTCGACGATGACCGGCACCTTCTTGGCGTCATCGGTAAGCCAGATGGTGAGGGGGCCGCGCGCGTAGAAAAGCCCTTCGCTTTCGATATCCATATTGGGGGAAACCACGATGGTCCTGAAACTGCCGGCAGGCGTCTGCACCGTTTCGCGGCGCAGCACGGCGACCTTGACCCGGTTCAGCTTCCCCTTGTCGAGTACATTGACCTCGATGCTCTTGCCTACCGCTAGCGGTACCTGGCGCAGGTAGAAGAGGCAGGATACCGGGTCCCAGGCCGGTTCGACCAGCTTAGCCGACGATTTCTCGAACGTCTTGAGGTTTACGAACTCGAAACGGTTGTTCTTGTGGTTCACGCTGGCGGCGCGGTGCCAGTCGTTTTTCCCCTCGCGAAGCTTCATCTTGTAACTGTGCAGCGCGAAGCCCTTGCCTTCCCTGTCGAGTTTGCTCGTCTCCAGGTCGTCCACCTTGTAGAAGGGAGCGGACCATGCCTCCGACTTGACCTTCGACGTGATTTCGACGCCGCTACCGGTCGTGGTAGTGGAAAGAGTCGAAGTGCCGATTTTGACCCCGCTCCAGGTCAACTGGTAGTTGAGGGTTTCCGGGATGGATGAGGCGAGTGCAGCTGTGCCGGAGGCAAAGAGAGAGAAGCAAAGAAGCAACAATGTATAAGCTGGCTTTTTCATGGTGGGTAATCTAGCACATAAAGAGGGGGCTTTTAAAGGACTAAACGGGAAAAAGCCGTTACGCAAAGCACGCAAAGGATGCGCGGAGGGCGCTATGGAGTCTATGGTTTTTGGTTTAACCCCAAAGCTCTTACTTCCCGCTCATTGCGGATACTCCGCGTTCTTTGCGTAACGGCTTTTCAAAGCAGTTACGCAAAGCACGCAAAAGGATGCGCGAAGAACGCGATGAAATCTATGGCTTCTGGTTTAACCCCAAAGCTCTTACTTCCCGTTCATTGCGGATACTCCGCGCTCTTTGCGTAACAGCTTTTCAAAGAGTTACGCAAAGCACGCAAAGGATGCGCGGAGAGCGCGAAGAAATCCATGGCTTCTGGTTTAACCCCAAAACTCTTACTTCCCGCTCATTGCGGATACTCCGCGTTCTTTGCGTAACTGCTTTTACGCAAACTATGCGCGAAGGGTCGGCACAGTTCAGCGTCCCAAATTATTAACCATTCTCTTCATGCCGTTCTTCATGAGCGACACGTTCCAATTCAGAACGTACCCGAGCTTCAAGCCGCTTAGCCTCAGGTAAGTGAGAAGTTGAGCTTCGTGTAAGGGGATGATTTTGTCCACGCATTTGTTTTCTATCAGGACACAGTTGTTAACTATCATGTCCACTCGGTAGCTAAGGTCCAGGCAGAGGTCGCGATACCGAAGAGGTAATGCAACTTCGCAGTCGACGGTAAAGCCTTGCAACTGAAGCTCGTAGCAAAGGCATTTTTGGTAAGCAGCTTCCAGTAGCCCAGGTCCCAGGTGGCTATGCACGTTAATCGCCGCTCCAAGGACCGATCTGCCGACCTCATCAATCGTTTCCATACCCCCTCCGTCATTTTGAATGAATGTAGTTTAATTCAAAAGACGGCTACGCAAAGCCCCCATGAAAAGAATGTGCGAGCGCGCTGTGAAATTTTCTCCCTTTGATTATCGGTTTTTGTTTCCTGCTCTTCGCGAATACATCAGCGATCTTGCACAACCGTTTTCAAGCAGTTACGCAAAGCACCCAAAGGATGCGCGAAGGACGCGATGAAATCTATGGCTTTTGGTTTAACACCAAAATCTTGCTTCCCGTTCATTGCGGATACTCGGCGTTCGTTGCGTAACCGCTTTTCAAAGCAGTTACGCAAAGCACGCAAAGGACGTGATGAAATCTATGGCTTCTGGTTTAACCCCAAAGTCTTACTTCCCGCTCATTGCGGATACTCCGCGCTCTTTGCGCAACCGCTTTTCAAAGCAGTTACGCAAAGAACGCAAAAGGATGCGCGAAGGACGCGATGAAATCTATGGCTTCTGGTTTAACCCCAAAGTCTTACTTCCCGCTCATTGCGGATACTCCGCGCTCTTTGCGCAACCGCTTTTCAAAGCAGTTACGCAAAGCACGCAAAAGGATGCGCGGAGGGCGCGATGAAATCTATGGCTTCTGGTTTAACCTCAAAACTCTTACTTCCCGCTCATTGCGGATACTCCGCGCTCTTTGCGCAACCGCTTTTCAAAACAGTTACGCAAAGCACGCAAAAGGATGCGCGGAGGGCGCTATGGAGTCTATGGCTTTTGGTTTAACACCAAAATCTTGCTTCCCGTTCATTGCGGATACTCGGCGTTCTTTGCGTAACCGCTTTTAAGTGCAGTTACGCAAAGTTTCCAAAGACGCGAAGGACGCTATGAAATCTATGGCCTCTGGTTTAAGCCCAAAGTCTTACTTCCCGCTCCTTTCGGATTAACCGCTTTGTTTGCTTAAGCGCTTTTTGCCGGACGCTCTTTCACGGGTACGGTTCTGGCAGATATGTAATCCATGAATCTCCATTGTGCCCGAAACCCCTGTATTTTATACGGTCAATCCGTTGGCGGTTACGCCATATTGCGAATTCACCGTCTTTTTACTCGGTGTTTTCACGAGGGCTTTGGTATCGAAACGGCATCAAAATTGTGAGAAGTGCCGATTGTGGGTTTGTAAATAAATTTTTATTGCAATAAAATTATCTGCCCGATTGCGGGCGAGGTGACCCGATGCGCAAAAAAACCTGTCTTGCCACGGCTGCGGCCGTAACCCTCCTGCTGGCTGCCGTTCCTGCGTTCGCTCGTTCGCCACGTGTTATTGACGACAACGACAGGGTCCCCCTGAAGGGGAACGTTCACCCCAACGCTCGTGCCGAGTTCGATGCCGGCCCTGCGGAGCCGACGCTGCCGATGGAGCGCATGATTCTGACGCTGCAGCTCTCACCCGAGAAACACCAGCAACTCAACAAGCTGCTGGCGGAGCAGCACGATCCGGCTTCACCCGATTACCAGCACTGGCTGACCCCCGAAGAGTTCGCCGACCGCTTTGCCCCGGATCCGGAGGACATCGGCGCCATCAAGGGATGGCTCGCGTCCCAGGGATTCACCATCGACGGGGTTTCCCGCGGCCGCACCTCGATCAACTTCTCCGGTGACGTTGCCAAGGTGGAAAAGGCGTTCCGCACTAAGATCCGCAAGTACGAGGTGGACGGCAAGGTTCGCCACGCCAACGCGCAGGACCCCGAGATTCCCCGCGGCCTGGCCGATGTGGTAGCCGGCGTCGCGACCCTGCACGACTTCGGTCACAAGCCCATGAACACCGGAGCCAAACTGTTGGCCGAGGTCAACCCCGAATACACCTACAGCTCCAGCATTCACTGGATGTCCCCGATCGACTTTGCCACCATCTACAACCTGAACCCGCTCTACAGCGCGGGCTACGACGGCACCGGCCAGACCATCGCCGTTGTCGGGCGTACCCATCCAACCGGCAGCAACTGGAGTGATTTCCGCAGCATCATGGGGCTCC
This sequence comes from Geomonas oryzisoli, assembly GCF_018986915.1. Taxonomy (NCBI): domain Bacteria; kingdom Pseudomonadati; phylum Thermodesulfobacteriota; class Desulfuromonadia; order Geobacterales; family Geobacteraceae; genus Geomonas; species Geomonas oryzisoli. The sequence continues at coordinate 3,404,715 of NZ_CP076723.1, read as the reverse complement.
CGGCGAAAGCGGTGACGGTGATCGTGAACGGCACCGATCCCGGGTCGGTCAGCACGGGCGAGGACAACGAGGCGGACCTCGACGTCGAGTGGGCCGGTGCGGTCGCCAAGAATGCAACCGTCCAGTTCGTCATCTCCAAGACGACCGCCACCACCGACGGCGTCGATCTCTCGGCACAGTACATCGTCGATCACAACCTCGCCCCCGTCATGACCACCAGCTTCGGTCTGTGCGAGGCGTCCATGGGCACGTCGCAGAACAACTTCTACAACAACCTGTGGCAGCAGGCTGCCGCACAGGGGATCACCTCCGTTGTCGCAGCCGGCGACTCGGGCGCCGCCGGCTGCAACAGCCCGGACGCAGCCACCGGTACCGGCTTGGGGATCAACGGCCTCGCCTCCACACCGTACAACGTCGCTGTCGGCGGGACCAACTTCAACGATGGGGGCGGCGGCTACTGGAGGGCCACCAACGGCCTCTACTACAACTCGGCGGTAGGCTACATCCCGGAGAGCGCATGGAATGAGAGCGGCGTGGTTTCCGGCGGATATCAGCTCTGGGCCACGGGCAGCGGTCTTTCCAGCATCTACTCCAAGCCGTCCTGGCAGGTCGCGCCGGGCGTACCGGCCGGCACCATGCGTGGCATCCCCGACGTCTCGCTGACCGCATCGGCGCACGTGCCGTACCTGGTCAGGAGCAAGAACGCACTCTACACCATGAGCGGAACATCCGCCGCCTCTCCCTCCTTCGCCGGCATCATGGCGCTCATCGTGCAGAAGACCGGGGTCAGGCAGGGTAACGCAAACATCAAGCTCTACCAGATGGGCAACGCCCAGTACACCTCTGCCGGCCCCGCCGTGTTCCACGACTCCACCGCCGGCAGCAGCTCCGTTCCCGGTGTCACCGGTTATTCCTGCACCACCGGTTACGACTTGGTCACCGGTCTGGGCTCGGTCGACGCCAATGCACTGGTGAACAACTGGCCCACCGCACCCGCCCTTGCCATCACCGCCGGCTCCCTTGCCAACGGAACGCAGGGCGTAGCCTACAGCGCCACGCTCTCCGCGTCCGGCGGCAGCGCTCCCTACACCTGGTCGTTAGCAAGCGGAAGCCTCGCCGGCGGCCTCGCCCTGTCGAGCGGCGGCGTGGTGAGCGGGACCCCGACCAGCACCGGCGTGTTCGGCTTCACGGTACGGCTCACGGACACCATGGGAACCGCCGTCACCAAGAGCTTCTCCCTTGCGGTCAGCGCGACCGCCTGCAGCAATCAGCCGGTGGAAATCGCCGGTGCCACCCCGGTTCTCTACCCTGACTTCAGCTCGGCCTATCTCGCCGCAGCCAGCGGGGCGGATCTGCAGCTGCAGGCCCTTGATTTCAGCGCCGACTTCGTCTTCGATCGGGATATCGCCGTTTCGCTCAGCGGCGGCAACGATTGTGCTTATTCCGACAACTCCAACAAGACCGGCGTGCTTGGCAAGCTGCGGGTCACCAAAGGAACCGTCGCCATTGACAAGCTGGCGTTCAAGTAATCCATGTAATCAATTTGCAACTATGCATGTAATCAATTTGCGGAAAAGGAGTAATCCATGAACAGCAGGAAGATGATCATCGCAGCGCTGTGCGCCGTGCCCCTGAGTGTGCTCCCCGTAGTGGCGGGAGCCGTCGAAACCGACAGGATCACCGTCGAGGACCCCTCAACCGGAACCGTCAAGTTCAAAGTCACCTCCGAAGGCAACGTGACCGCTGGCCAGTACACCGGAGATGGCGCACTGCTCCAAAATGTCGCCCATTTCAAGGGAGCCTGGAGCTCAGCCACCGTCTATGCCAAAGACGATGTGGTCACCTACGGTGGCGGCAGCTACATCGCCCTTGCCGCCAGCACCAACGCCCAGCCCGACCTCGTGCCGGCATCCTGGACCGTGATGGCTCAGAAAGGTGCCACCGGCGCCGATGGCGCCGCCGGTGCTACCGGTCCGCAGGGACCCACAGGCGCAACCGGTCCGCAGGGGCCCACCGGAGCAAGTCCTTTTGCATTGTCAGGAAACAATGCCTATTATTCCGCAGGCAGTGTCGGAATAGGTACTTCGACTCCTGCGTATACACTTGATGTTGCAGGTCAAATACGCATAGCCCAAGCAGGAGTAGCAGGCTTCACGATTAAGAACACCGCAGCTTCATTTAGTAATGCCATGACAGTTGGCGGAGTAGGAAACCCGCTATATCTGGCTAACTGGTCGCTAACTGGTGTTCAAGATGATGTCACCAAGCCAAGTTGGGGCATCGGTCTTCAAATCAACAATGACCAGCTCGTGTTCCAGCGCGCTCCCGCTGGCAGCAACACCCTCGCGACCCAGATGGTAATCAAGAACACCGGTAATGTTGGTTTCGGTACCACCACTCCCACTCAAAGGGTTGAGGTAAACGGCGGGCTCCGTCTCAACACGGTCACTGCGAAACCCACCTGTGACACCAACGCCCGCGGCACCTTCTGGTTGACCAGGAACGGTACTGGAGTCATGGATACCCTCGAAGTCTGCATTAAAGATGCAACCGAGGCCTACGTGTGGAAGCCCGTCTGGTAGTTCCGCTCAATAAATGGGTATTAGAAAGGGGGGGCATCGTTGGATGCCCCCCCTTTCTTGTTGTTCGGCAGACGTCGTTTGTTTAACTTATTTTACCACCAGCTTCAGCTCGTTTGATTTGGACCCGGTTTTGGTGTCGAGGAGGAACACCGGATACTCACCCGCTGCCGAGTAAGCGCTTTTGGGTACGAAGCAGGTGATGGCATTCCCTTCCTTCTTCGGGTTGCTTTTCATCTGGACGTTATTCAAAACGATCACGGTGCTGGGGGTTACGTTTTCTGCTTTTGCCCAAAGAGCACTTTCACCGTTGGGCTGAATGTTGAAGTCTTTCCCCACTGGTGTCGCTTTGGGGCCGAAGTCAACCAGAACCAGTTGCTGCCCGGGCTGGGCCGGCGCTGCAGGTGCGGTTTGGGTGGCTTTGGACGCTTCCTGGGCTTCTTTCTTGTCGCAACCGGCGAATGCGACGGCAACGAGCAGCATAGATATCATCGCTACGTGTTTTTTCACTTTACTCCTCCATGTGTGATTTTGGTGAAAGCGGTGCTTCCCCGTTTGCTAAAGGCAACGTATCATCTTTTTCTTGCAGCTGGCTTCTTAGAGTTGCAATTTCGTCTTCCATTTCGGCGATGGTTGCATCCAGGCTCCTGCCCCAAGTCCCTAGTTCCTCGACCTCTTTCTGCAGGTCGAGGATCCTGCAGTCTTTTTCCCGGATTTCTGCGTCCAGCTCCTGTCCCCATCGAGACAGCCTGTCTATTTCCTCTAGCCTGAACTGCTTCGCAAACTCCAGGAATTTATCTTTCATTGCCATGTGCCGCTCTGGATCAACGGTTTTTCGAGGCTGCAGTTGGAGCAGATCCTGATAGAGTCGTGAGGCCTCCGCGATATAGGTACGCTCAAAGTCTGGTTTTGAAGATATGGTGGTGTCGCCGGAACTGTTGATTTTTTTATGTAACGGCAATAGGCACGTCTCGTCAAAAGGCAAACCTATGAAGTCGAGACAATGGGCGATAACTTCCTTCGGCCTGTCTACAAGATCCGAGTACAGAACTCTTGTTACCTTGTCTGGGCCGAGGGCAGCCTCTGCTTCGGCTGATGCGTTCACCAATCTCATCCACGTACGGTACGCCTCTTCTTCGCTGTAATCCCTGCCGCCTGCCTTGGAAAAGTTTTGCAAACTCTTCGCCACGTCGTGAGGGGTCCTGAGGATATGAATAAATTTTGCGCCAGGATAGAGACGGTTCAGGCCGTAAACGAAGTGTGAGTTTTCCGGCGTACCGTCTACCCAGCGATCCTTTGTTTGCCCCCTGCCGTGTGCGAGGTTGTAGAGTGCTGACTTGAGCCGAGGGTCCTGATCAGACCTTGCCTTTGCAGCCTCCAGGTATCTGTCGAGGTAGTTGGATATGAAGTTGTTGACCCCCTGCCCGAAAAACTCGCAAAACTCATCTTCGGTGACGCCGATTGAACTGATGTTCGAGTGGTCGGCGTTTACCGTGCCCAGCAAGAAGAGTGTATCGAGGTAGACACTCAGATACGCGATCCAGTTTGTTTCCTCCAGCGCGAGAATCTGGGGATGCTGTCCCAAGCACCAGGTTAACACGCTGGTGCCGGACCTATAGGAACCAATGACGAAAACAGGAGCTTTATCGATGTTGCGTCTGTTCAATGCCTTACCACCTTTAATAACTTCCTACGAGTCTAGAAGCGCGGTGAGCGTCTCCCGTACCTTGTCTGTAAAAACTGACTGCGAAAAATTTTCCGCAACATGCTTCTGGCCGCTTAGCCGTACTTCATCCCATAGCTGTGGATCATCGTATAGTTTCAGCACTGCCTCGGCGAATCCCGCATGATCGTCTTCAATGAAGGCGTCCTTCGCATGGGTCAGGCCGATTCCTTCGGCACCGATGGAGGTGGTCACGACCGGCAGGCCGAAGCTGAGAGCTTCCAGTATCTTTCCTTTGATGCCGGCGCCATAGCGAAGTGGTGCTATGTAGACCCGGGCCTGCTCGAACAACGGGAGAAGGTCTTCCACAAACCCGGTGAAAACGACGTTGCTGAGATTGCAGTGCTTCAGCTTGCTTTGGGGGACCTGTCCCACGATGTGCAACTTCACGTCCGGGCGCTTTGCTGTGATGAGAGGAAAGACCTTCTCCAGAAAGTATGCCAGTGCATCCACGTTGGGAGGGTGGGTGCTGCCAACGAAGAGAAGGCCTGACCGATCGGTGAATCTCGTGGTGCAGTCGGTAATGCCGTTGATGGGAAGCGGGATCACCGTTACTGCGGCGTCCTGCAGTTCATCCTGAATAATGTCACGCTCGACCGTGCTGTGGATGCTGATAATGTCGCAATTTCTAAAGAGGTACATCTCCCGCTGTTTAATATTTTCGAGTTCATCCTCTTCGCCGCCCTCGAACTGAAATCTTCTCTGCTCGCGGAGGAACTCCAAATCTGGATCATGATAGATGACTTTCTTGATTCTCGATCTGACCGTGTCTATGAAGTTGATGGCGATATGGTTTCTGGTCAGGATTGCGGCGTCGAAGTGCCTCTGATGTTTTTCCAGGTAATGGTCGAAGTCGTGTCGTCCGTAGATCACCTCTACGCCCATCTGCTGCACAAGTGTCGTGTATGGTTCACTGCGATGCAGGTTGTCCGGCCAAAAAACCACCCGGAAGCCGAGGTTGGCCAGGGCCCTCAGCAAGCTGTACATGAAGAAAGAGCCGGCATCCTTGTTGTACGTGGGGACATAGTGGTCGATGACCAGGATCCGCTTGCCCGGATTTCGGTCTCTTGCGTCAAAGAGATTGTCGACACTGTGTTCGCACTGCAGTTTTAACTGATCCGACCATTTTTCCACGAACTTCGCCGTGTTTATCTCCTGATACTTCTTCATTCCTGATGAGGTGCTGGTCCCTGCGGATACACCTTCGTAATGGACTATGACAGACTCGGGCTGGTACAGGACCCGGTAGCCAAGACTCCTGACCGAGAAGCACAAGTCGGTGTCCTCCCAGTAGGCGGGAGCGTAACGCTGGTCAAACCCTCCGATTTGGTGGAAGAGTTCCTTTCGCACCATGAGGGAAGCGCCAGAGCAGTAGTCTACTGCGCGCAGATAGTTGTACTCGGGTTTCGAGGGATCGTCGAACTTTCCGAAGTTCCAGCCGCTGGCATCCTTCCAGATGATGCCACCTGCCTCCTGCAGTGTGCCGTCGGGATATACCAGCTTTGATCCCACCGCGCCGCAGCTCGGGTCACCGTCCAAAGTGTTTACCAACGCAGAGAGCCAGCCGGGTGTCACTGTGGTGTCGTTGTTGAGAAACAGGATGTACTTGCCGCGAGCCACGTCGGCGCCCGCATTGCAAGACCCGACGAATCCCCTGTTTTGTTCGGCCCGGATGTACACCAGGTTTTCCATCGCCCGCAGCGTTTTTTCAGTGGCATCGGACGAGTTGTCGTCCACGACAATGATCTCGTATGCCGTGTCAGGAGTCTGTTCAAGGATTGAAGCGAGGCAGTTCTGTGTATAGAGGATCTTGTTGTAAACGGGGATTACAACAGAGACAGTAGGCTCTGCGAAAACAGGAAATGTAAGAGGCCCGATGTTGGTGCGAAGCTGTGTCTTCACCTTTTTAGGCCTGCGCGCCTTCAGTCTGTTCCAGCAGATGCTGACAAAGGACGCCGGACCTTCGTTACGCAGGACCTTGAGCCCGTCGTTGACGCTCCTGAGGATACCGCTCCTGTTTGAGTTTAGAAAGGCTATCCATCTCCAGCGCAGGTGTTGGTACATCTTCTTATGGCTGTAGCTGAAACAGTCCACGTTCTCGTTGAATATGATCAGGTTGCTCTTCCTCGCCAGCACGCCGAGGATCTTGTGCTTGATGAAGCCTGATTCGCGGGTGAACATAACGACGACGGTGTCGTACTTGGTGTTCCAGAGGCTGAACAGAAACGAGATTGCCACCGGGATGCCGCGCTTCAGCGAAATGTAACGACACAGATCCGGAACCAAGTTGCCTGGCACGGCAGTATGGACATCATCGGCAACAAAATCGATTTCGGCGCCTGAGGTAAAGATCTTCTCTTTGAGAATGCGCAGGGACTTCGCCGCCAGTTCAGCATTGCCGCTTTGTACGAAGAGTATTTTACTCATAACCTGTTTCCTGGTCCTGACTTAAGATTTTTTGGTAAAAACGGAGTAGATTGATCGCAAGGGAGAAGTGATTTTCCAGCTCATGGAGTTGAGCAGGCTTTCGACGCGGGACTCATTTGCCGAAAGTTCTTGGGTAAGCTGCGCCCTCTCCGCATCCCATTGCATTTGAAGCCTTTGCAGCTCGCGATTCTTTTCGAGCAGCAGCTCGTTCAATGATTCTTTTGATGCCAACTCGGTTTCAAGATGTCGCGCTTTCTCGAGGATTTCCTCCCGGTGCAGCATCAATTCTCGATCCAGCTCGGCTTTAAGCGTGTCTACACAGTCGTTTTGTTCCCTTACTTTTTGTTGCAGCGACTGCACCGCCGCAACCCTTTGTTCCAGGTCATCCTTAAGAGCAAGCGCCCACGCTGTCCGCTCATCGAGCTCTTGTTGCAGGGACTGCACCGCCGTAACTCTTTGTTCCAGGTCCCCCTTAAGAGCAAGCGCCCACGCTGTCCGCTCATCGAGTTCCTGTCGCAGCGACTCGATGATGCTTTCCTGTTGCTCCGTTTCGGCTTTGAGAGCGAGTGCCCACCCCGTCTGTTGGGCGATTTCTTCCTGTAACGCCCGCACCATTGAATCTTTTTGTCCCGACTCATCCTCAAGCTTCCGGGCCCATGCCGTCCGCTCATCGATTGTCTCTTGCAGCATCCGGATTGTTCCGCCCTGTGCAGCCACTAAATCATTAAGCTCAAGTGCCCAAGCCGTGCGGTCCGCAAACTCCTGCTGGAGGGCCTGAAGTCTTGTACTGCTTTGTTCCAGTTCCGCCTTGAGGCACAGGCTCCAGGTGGTACGGTCCGATAGTTCATGCTGGAGGCCCAGAATCACTATATCCCGTTGCTGTAACTCCTCCTGGATATTTAGCGCCCACGTCGTCCGCTCATCGAGTGCGGTCTTCAGTGATCGGACCGTCTCATCGCGTACGGCCACCGTTTCCGTCAGTTCCAGTGCCCATGCCGTTCGGTCCTGGAGTTCCTGCTGGAGCGATTGAATCAGTGAGTCTCTTTGTTCCAACTCTTTGGTGACACTCTGAGCCCATGCAGTCCGTTGTTCCACGGTGGTTTGAAGCGACCGTACAGTTTCATCGCGTGCAGTAACCGCCTCTTTGAGTTGAAGCGCCCATACGGTCCGGTCCTGTAATTCTTTTTGCAACGCATCCGTCTCTGACCGGTCCGCGACGGTTTTCATGGCTGAGTGTATCAGGCGTACAGCATCAAGCCGCACAGCCCCCGCCTCTGCCAGCGAGGCAAGTTGGATCAGATACGCCGAGACTGACCGTAAAAAACAGCGGACAGCGAACTTCGAGGCGTCGTTGTTTTTCAGAGAGAGGAACAATTGCTGGATGCGCCGATATGGGACGTCATCGCTTACTGTGTCGAGGATTGCATCGGAGGCGCCTTGGTTGCTGTAACGATGCAGGAAATAGTTCTTTGTCAGTCTGGACGGTGGCACCTTATGATAAATGACGGCTTTCTCTGCAAAAGCGATGCGCAGGCCGTTCCTCACGATCCTTCTGCACAGGAAGATCTCTTCATTCGACAAAAGCCTTGTTCCTACCCGGCCCAAGTCGGTGGGAAACATGCCGATGCTTTGAAATACTCTTTTCCTGAAGGCGATGTTGGCTCCCCACGGGTAGCTGGGGCTCTTGAACTCGCCTAGTTCGGCTGCAGGGAAGTCACTGATGGCGATGGCCGGCAGCAACTCATCCACCAACCACTCCGGCCTTGGGTGCAGCCATAGCGGCTTCAGAGGCCCTCCTGCACAGCAGACTTCAGGCTGTGTAAAAGCGTCCACCAGATTGGAAAGCCAGTACCGATCTGCTTCTATATCATCATCAGTAAAGACGACGATTTCACCTGAGGATGCCTCGATGCCGGCGTTTCTGGCATAGGAGAGGCCTTGCTTCTCAACGAAGACATAGCTTGTCTTCACGGCGGCACCTGACGAGATGGCCGCTACTCTCTCTCTGGTGTCATCGGTAGAGTTGTTGTCGACGACAACCACCTCAAACCTGTCCAGAGGGAAATCCTGGCTGATCACCGATCGTAACGCTGCCTCGAGCAACTCCGATCGGTTATAGGTGCATATCACTACTGAAACCAGCATATAGATCCTAAGTCTCGTGATAACCCGCGAGTTGGCACAGGAATGCGTAGATTTTCTGCACCTTCGGGGAGATTTCTCCGTTGCTGCGAGACCTTCTAAGGGCTATGTCAGGAAAAGAGCGGTCAACATGCGCACCTGTAAATTGTTCCAGCATGTCGAGAACCTTCGGATCCATCATCTGGTTGTAGTGGAGAAACATCCACTCTCCGGTGTGACGGTGCAGCGACAGGATATGTTTATACATCTGTGTCCAGACCTCGATGGCTATGTCAAAGCTCATCTTCACACTTTCCAGATATTCCATATCCTTGCACTCTTTCACGATGCTGTTAGCGGTAGCACCGGGCTCGCGGAAGATGCAAATAAACACCGTATTCTCAAGGTAGGGGCGCCAAACGGGGAGCGTGTAGCTAAAGCGGGGATCCTTGAAGCAAAAAGGTGCCCGCTTAGTGACTTCCTTTATTTGTTCTACCACCTGGTTGGTAGACTCTATCCTCTGTCCCAACGGGACCCGCTCCAGCCATCTTTGTCCGTAGGTCAGCGGATAATCGGTACCGATGGCCGCGTTGATACGTGACGCGAGTGATCGCGGCAGTGATGTCGCTGCCGCGCAGACAGCTGTCCTGACCGGATGAGTCGTTCGGTAATCCAGGGGCTCGAGAATCTGCTCGTTGATGCCGTTAATGACTGGATCTTCGAAAAAGCCTTTTGGATTACTATCGCGGGGGGGGTACAGGTCGTCCCCCATGAAGTATCCCGCCTTGGCCAAAGTGCCGGCAAGCATGCTGGTGCCGCTTCGCCCGGATCCCAATATCAGACAGTTACGCATACGCCTACAGTTTCCTGAGAATAAGGCCCGGAGCCGTGTATTTGAAAAGCTCTACATCTGTGACTTGGTCAGAAAGGCTGACGAGGATGTCGGTGTCTGCCAGTATAGCGTTTTCATCGAATTCGTCGGCGCCTGGCAACATGGCTCTGTCTATGGCTTCCAACGGAACTACTATGTCGCTGTAATCGTCTATGAGCTTGGCAAAATCATAGTTGCCGTAAATCTGCGACCCGATCCTACCCAGGTACTGGCTGACACTGAGTTGTTGCAGCAGGCTCGGAGTCATCCCGAAGACCCAGTCGATCACCAGCACGGCAAGGCCTCCCGGGCGCAGCACCCTGAAAAGTTCCTTCAGGACGGTTTCTCGCTGCGCCACCGGGACATGCTCAAGCACGGAGACAGAGAATACCCTGTCGAAAAAGTTGTCGGGGAACTCGATACGGTCTGTGGGGGTGATGAAGAAACGGACCTTGTCGGTGTCTTGCTGTAGATTGTCGAGGTCGAGACCGATCGTGAGAAAGTCGGTAATCCCGCTTATGTGGTGGGTCAGGTTGGTCCAGGAGCCACACCCGAAATCCATGCAGGTCTGATACTTTTCCAGTCTGCCGTTGAGTACGCACCACGGGTAAGCCCAGGCTTTCGGTCGCCCCGGGCCGGGGTTGGCGATTTTATTCCTCAGATCGAGGTAATCAGGCGAGTCGTAAACGCTGTATCTTGGCCATTCTAACATCTGACCTCCAGAAGATGACTTTGAGGTGGGGCGCCAATCCCGCGCCAGTGGGTACCGTTATAACGTAGGAATGTGCTCGAGGCACTGATCGATATACCCGGTGTTCGCCTCACAACTTAAGTCGAGGTTGCGACACTTTAGCACCCATGACTGTTCGATGCCAGAGTAAGGATTGATCCAGGGATGCATTTTAGCGAGTTGTTCCATGGCGGCACGGTCCGTCGATGAAGTGCCGGTGTTCTCGTGAAAAGGGTGGAAGATCTTCTTCGTGTGCCACTTGATAGGGAGTCCCTTGTTCCTCAGCCTCAAGTACAGTTCAAGCCCGTTGGCACCAGGACCTGCGAACACGCAGTGCTCTTCGTAGTTATTCACCTGCTGCAAGGTCTGTCTCTTTAACGAGATCAAGCCTCCGTAGTTGGTCGCATTGGTCAACTCGCAGACACGCTGCAGGTAGTCCAACTGGTAGCTTTGGTGAGCGTCGTGTTTCTCCGATGGCTCATCCCAGCGCCTGAAATAAAGTACAAGATCTTTGTACTCTGCATGTTCCCTTCTGATTGCATCGAGCAAATCAGCATCAGCGGTGATATCGCCGTCGGGGATGACAAGGATTTCACCCCTTGCTTCCGCTATGCCGGCGTTGACGCACTTGCCAAGATGCCATTGGGTGCTTTGGTCGTGATCCAGGTTGAGCAACCTGGCGTTGGGGTATTGGGAAATCTTCTGCAACAACTGAGGGTTATGGTTGCGGTAGAAATCCACCCAGATGAACTCATAGTCCTCTTTGGGGAAGTTCTGGCTCCCAAAGCAATCCACGGTGTGGAAAAAATCCCTGAAGCTGGCATCCCAGGTGATGACGGAGATTGACGGTTTCTTTCGCTTTCCAAAGCCGAACATACATCCACCCAGATTCGCATGTTTTTGCACACTTTAAAGAAATAGTCCTTGATCGAGGCCGAGAAGTCCGATCCTGCGACCGAGTCCTGCACCTTTACTGAGAGTTTCCGGTAACAGCCCTTTGGTGTCGTGGTGGGGGAATGTATGCCATTGATAACCGGATCTTCGAAAAAGGATTTTGGATTGCTGTCGGGGGGGGACTGGTCATCCTCCATGAAATATCCGGCCTTGGCCAAAGTGCATGGTGTACGAAAAATACTGCAGAACGTCTAGATTCCGAGACAATACACTATTGATATCATGGATGTCCATCTGAGATAAGTTGGAGATTTTAATTTCATTCAAATTCTTAATGCCCTTTATCGGTTGTCCGGTTACATTGTGGGCAGTAAACAAAATATCAGGAGATAGCGACTGTAACTGCGGTACGAAGCTGATTAGGTTCTCAATGCACCGGTTTGGCTCGCTTACGAGATATTCATAGCTGAAAAAAAAGTTATTTTGTAGGCTTTTAATGTTTGAGATCTGTGTCCTTGCAGTCATAACCCAAAATTCCGCAGCAGATTTTGCTGAGGGCATCCATTGTCGTCGGAGCATTCCCTCAATCTGTGCATAAGGATTTCTGATCGTAATAAGGAAATGGCTATTGTTGAATTCCTCCTGAAGTTGTTGGGCTCGCATGAGATGAGGAGGTGATTTTTCAAACCTCACTGGTTTCCAGGGTGACCAGTACGAGTTGAAGGTCTTCCTCACCTTATTCCAATCAACTTTAAGCTGTGGGTCCCAACGCTCGGGGCATCCGAGAATATCTTGAACTTCCGGAAGCCATTGGCCTTCCTGCTCGAAGGTTGTTGCCTTGGGAGAGGTGGAAATTAGCTGTTGCACCAGCGTCGATCCGCATAACGGCGGTGACAATAAAAATAAATGGACAGCATTCTTGTTTAGAGAGTTAAGCACCCGGTAAATGGTCTTCTTTGTCGTAAGTGGCAAAGCTTCCTCCGCTGACTATTAAAGCCCTACCGTCTAATCAGAAACATCTGCCCAGAACCCATGTGGATGGGGATGAATTCTTTTGCCATGTCTGTTTCCAAGAATTCACAAACTGCCAAATACCCTCCTGCGAGCGCCGGCGTGTGACCTTGGTCCTCGACCACGATAATGCCTCCTTGGCTCATAAGTGGTGCAGTTTTAAGCAAGGCAGCTAAGACTGCTTCGTACATGTCGACATCTATGTTACAGACTGCAATGGATTTTATTGACGCGGGGACTGTGCCGTCGATAATGTCAAGTTTGAGTATCTCTATGTCCTCAAACTCACATAAAAAATTCGAGACGAACTCCACGCTTGTATCTTGGCAAAAGTTAACCCATAGAGCGTCAGGACTTGTAGAAGCAGACGGGTACGTGAATCCATCGAAAACATCTATGAAAAAAGACTTCCGTGGGCATTCCGAGGCTTTCATATATTTCAGGGCCAAGTGGGCACTTCGACCCTGGTATACACCGATCTCTACGTAATCACCGACAACATGACGAGTGATGTCGATGGCCTGTATCAAGTTCTCATAGTCAGCAACTTCAAACTTTGGCAAATCAAGCTGTTGCTCTGCCTGCAAGATTGTCCTAGCTAGGTCATTTCTATGGAAATACCTTGAGGTCGGGTAGAATTTCAGTGGCGTGAAATAAAAAGCATTTTTGAGTGATGTGATTTTTTTTAGAACTGTAACTAATTTCTCGTCGGATTCGAACGCGCACAAAAAAACCTTGATCTTCTCATTGTCTAGCCGTTCTAATTCTTCTATATCAAAAGGTACTAGCTCTGCGTTCGTTATTTCAATTTCCTGGTACTGATCAGTTACATAGAGAATTGCGGTAGAGGGAAACCTCTTATGCGCCAGATCAGCTGCTGCAGCTATTTCTTTTGTACCGAACCTTTTTGATAATAGAGTCCCATTAAAATAATAATTAGCAATATTATCATCAACTTGTTGGCTCACTGGAACTCCGTTGTGTGTATTGTTATAGTATATTGGCAATATCCATCTTGGCATCTAGATTGACAACTGACCCCGGTAGTACTTCACAATCGCCAGTGACGACAAAATGAACAGCATCAGCCAATTCGTCATACGTTTCGTCAATATGGCCTGCCCTGAAACTTAAAAAGTAATTGCCAGGCGCGAGCCACATTGTTACCGCTACTCTTCCTTCAATTACATTTCCTGCTTGTTGTGGACTGATTTTTAGCCGTTTTATATAACTGTTCACGCCGAACAACATGAGCCCTTGAACATTCTTGATAGGATATCCAAGGTGGATCTTGTCAAGATCTTGATGGATGAGAACTCGCGAGTAAATAGTGTATTTCTCGCCTGATCGCAGTGCAGTCACCTTCTGTCCACTGCTGTCAACAATGCCATAATCTATTATTTCAGCTTTTTTGCCTGTAGTATTTATATTTAGCTTGGCTTGAGCCAAGGCTATGATGGCCTTGCGATCGTTATTTAATGCTTTCGTGGCGCCTTCATTTGAGTTATATTTTGCGAGACTGTCTCCAGCAAAATGCTCACCCAGCATCATTTTCTGAAACAATCTGGTAATGAGCTTCGGTGGGCCCTGCTCAAGGATTCGTCCATCATCGATCAGAATGGCCCTGTTGCAAAAAGTGTTTACCGTTTCAAGTGCATGAGATACGAATAAAATGGTCTTTCCATTGCTTCTTAGGTTGTCTATAACTGAAAAACATTTTCTTTGAAACCTGATGTCGCCGACGGAAAGGGCTTCATCTACAATCAGTATATCTGGGGCAACATTAATTGCCACAGCAAATGCTAGCCTCACAAACATTCCGCTGGAATAGTTTTTTACAGGTTGATGAATGAAATCTCCTATGTCCGCGAACGATAGTATCTGGTCAAGGTTCTGGTCTATTTCTTCTTTGCTCTGTCCAGTGAGTGTGCCGTTAAAATATATATTTTCCAACCCTGTCAGTTCTGGGTTAAATCCTGCACCTAGTTCGAGGAGGGCTGATACTTTACCTTGCACTTCAACCGTTCCGGTCGTCGGGGTTAAAACACCGGTTATGATTTTTAGGAGAGTTGACTTTCCTGATCCATTCTTGCCAATAATTCCTATTACTTCTCCTTTGTTGATGGTGATGCTGACGCCGTTGATGGCATAAAAAATGTGATGATATTTTTTACGCAACGGGTTGAGTGCCTCTTTAAGCCGATGCAGTTGCGAATCGTATAATTTGTAAGTTTTAGAAATATCTTGAAGCTTTATTGCAGCGTTTGGCATAGTTAGTTCCATATGTTATAAAAGTATACCGACGTCCTCCATCTTCCTCATAATTTTCTTGGCGGCGTCCTTAAGATCTTCCGCTTCTAAAAAGGATAGGTCTGTGTCATCCGGCAATAGTCCTGGCTCAAATGACATATGGACGGTAATGACGGGATGAGGATGGACCAGGGTGCGAATGGTCTGGTGGTCCGCCAGCGCAAAGGTGTTGGTCGTGGAAACCACGATCAGTCCGGCTCTCAACAGCAACTGGGCGACCTCACCGAACCGGCGCACCAACTCGGCTTTGTCTTCCAGGGATAGGTCCCTGCCAAGGCCTACCTGGAGGTTCTTTCCGTCTAGAAGGTAAGCCTGTCTGCCGCCGTCGAAGAGTCGCCGCTCCAGATGGCGGGCCAGGCGCGCCTTGCCGGAGCCTCTCTCCCCTGTGAAGAGAATGATCCCGGCGTGGTGACCGTTCCGTTGTGCGCGTTCGGCCTCCTGTATCTCTCCGCGACGCCATTCAAAATCGCGCTGCCTTGCCTCGCGGCGGAACGGTTCCTGCTCGTCTTTGAGAGGCTCCATCACGATGCCGCCGCCGCAGATGTCATATCCGGCGATGATGACGAAGCGTCCGGTTGGGGTGCAGTCGGAGTAACGATCGAACGCAACGGGGGTCTTCGTTTTTATGATGACCTCTGCTACGTCATCCTTCTCTATCAGCTCTTTTGATGTAAGCGGGCTGAGACTCGACGCATCTATGGTCTCGATGATTTCTTCCAATTCCATGACGACTTCTTTGGTGGCAAGCCGCAGCAGATACTTCTTCTTCTTTTGGAGAGGGGTTTTCCCCATCCAGAAGATGTTGGCCCTGAACCGGTCGGAAACCTCCGGGGGGCACTCCCTCAGCGAGGCGATCTCGCCTCGTTCCACGAATATCTGCTCATCCAGGGTGAACCCGGACGAGCGTCCGGCCGATACGGACTGCGGAGGAATAGGTACGTTGAACGCCTCGATGCTCTTGACGACGGCCGTTTTGTTGGACGGAGAGAAGACAAGGGTGTCGCCGACCCTCAGTTCCCCTGCTTCGACGCGTCCAGCGAGGATGCGGCGGAAGTCGAACTTGTAAACATCCTGGATGGGAAAACGAAGTGGCAGATCCGCCCCCTGTGGCGGTTTGACAAAGTGGTTCAGGCTCTCTAGCAGCGTCGCTCCCCGGTACCACGGCATATGTGCGCTTTTCTGCGCGACGTTGTCTCCGTTTCGCGCGCTGGCGGGAATGAACCGCTGCGGCTCCAGGTGCAGCCCCCGCAGAAACTGCCGGTACTCAGCTTCAACCGCAGCAAAGGCTGCCTCGTTGTAACCTACGAGGTCCATCTTGTTGACCACGACCACCACTTGCCGGATGCCCAGCAGGCTCAGCATGTACCCGTGCCTTCTGGACTGCTCCTGGACCCCCTCGGCCGCATCAATAAGGAGGACAGCCGCCTCGGCGCGGGCTGCCCCTGAGATCATGTTCTTCAGAAACTCTTTGTGCCCTGGAGCATCTATGATGGTGTACTGCCTGTTCTCCCAGTTGAAAAAGGTCCGGGCAGTGTCGATGGTTATCCCTTGTTCCTGCTCTTCCAGGAAGGCGTCAAAGAGGAAAGCATACTCGAAAACTTTGCCCTGCTTGGCGCAGATATCCCTTACCTTGTCAAGGTGGCCGACAGGGAGGGAATCGGTATCGGCATAGAGTCGTCCGAGCAGCGTGGACTTGCCGTGGTCGACATGGCCTACGAACACGATCTGGAAATTTTCCCTTTCGGGCGCTGACATCGTCGTCGCCATCACATGTACCCGTCTTTCCGGAGTTTTTCCATGCCGCGGTCAGCGTCTTGGGCCCGTCCGGAACGTTCCGCGACCTTGGTCACTCTCAACTCGGCGATTATCTCGTCCACGTTTTTGGCCGTAGAATCGATCTGCATCGTGCAGGGCGCGCAACCCAGGCTACGGTATCGTTTGCCGCTTCCGTTGTCGAAGTAAAGGGGGATAACGGGAATGCCCTCTTTTTTTATGTATTCCCAGATATTGATCTCGGTCCAGTCCAGAAGCGGGTGGATGCGGACATGGGTTCCCGGTTCGAAGGAGGTCTTGAACTGATCCCAAAGTTCCGGAGGCTGGTCACGGAAATCCCAATCGTTGTTCTTGTCGCGGGCCGAAAAGTAGCGCTCCTTCGCTCTGGTCCCCTCTTCATCTGAGCGCACTCCGACGATGACCCCGTTATACTTCTTCTCTTCGAGCACTTTTTGCAGACCTTTGGTCTTCAGTGCGGTGCAGCACGTCATCCTGCCTGCTGAGGGGGCCATCCCTGCAACCAGTGCCTCTTCGTTCTGCCCCACCACCATGGTAAGTCCCCAATCGGTAGCGAGCTTGTCACGATAAGCTATCATCTCGGGGATTTTGTATGACGTGTCAATATGAACCAGCGGGATTGGGGTGTGGCCGAAGAAGGCCTTACGCATCAACCACAGCAGCACCGTCGAATCCTTCCCGATGGACCACAGCATGCACAGGTTGTCGAAGCTCTTGTATGCTTCGCGCAGTATGTAGACGGATTTGTCTTCCAGTTCTTGCAGATGGCTCATAACGGTGCCCCGTTGATCGATGCCGGTGCCGTCCACGCGCCTGACTCGGCTTTATGTCTGCTTACGTAGTCCACGATAATCTGGACGGACTCTTCGATACTCAGCGCGCCGGTATCGATGGTAAGCTCGGGATTGACTGGCTCCTCGTAGGGACTGTCTATGCCGGTGAATTCGGGAAGTTGGCCGGCGCGTGCCTTGCGGTACAGCCCCTTTGGATCACGCTTTTCGCAGACCTCCAGGTCGCAGCAGACGTGGATCTCGATAAACTCACCCGGTTCGAACAAAGACCTGACCCGTTCCCGGTCCTGTCGGAAGGGGGATATAAAGGCGGCCAGGACCACCACTCCGGCGTCGACGAACAATTTGGCCACCTCGCCGATGCGCCTGATGTTCTCACTGCGGTCTCTCTCAGAAAAACCGAGGTCGCCGTTCAGACCGTGTCGTATATTGTCTCCGTCCAGGATGTAGGTGTACCATCCCTTGCTGTGCAGCATCTCTTCAACCTGGTGAGCAAGTGTGGATTTGCCAGAACCTGACAAGCCGGTAAGCCAAAGGACCATCGAAGTGTGTCCGTTTCGTTTCCGGTGGTCTTCCTTGCAGAGCTTACGGTGCTCCCACGTAACGTTTTGACTGCGCATTGTCACGGCACACTCCAGAAAAATGCAATTGATGGGATCGCTACTATAGCATAGATGATCTGCACAGGTATACCCGCACGAACGAAGTCGATAGCTTTATATCTGCCGGGGACGCTGACCATCATGCTGGTCTGTCAGCCGATGGTGGTGGGGGAAACATTGCGATGTTGATCACTCCCAATGGCATGCCCTTAACGCCCATCCGTCATCCCTTTGTAGCTCGATAACAGCCTATGCTACGTCAGCGAAATGCGGTCGCAGTCGCCTGAACACCAGGGCCCCCATGAAAAAAAAGAACAGGGTGAAGCACCAGAAGTAGAGGGTGAGCATGTAATGTTTTTCCCAGAACCAGGTTTTGTAGATGAAGCTTTCCCGGTACCCTTCGACGATATAATACAAAGGATTGAGCTTGATGAAATTAAGGGTTTTGGGCGAGAGTTTGGCGGTGGACCAGAATATGGGAGTCATCCAGAACGCAAGCTGCAGGATCATGGTCACAATTTGCCCCGTGTCCCGTAGAAACAGCGTGAGGGAAGAAGTCAGCCAGGATAGGCCGAGTAGCAACATGATGGTGCAGAAGAGATAGTAAAATACCTGGATGTTGTACAGAGATGGAGGGTATCCATATACCATGAACATGATGAAAATTACTGTTATGAAGAAGAAATGAATTATAAGCGCGGAAAATATCTTTATCAACGGCAGAATTCCAATGCTGAAAACCATCTTCTTAAGAAGAAACGAGTTCTCCAAAATACTTGTTGTCGCGCTTTGTAAACATTCAGAGAAGAAGAACCAGGGGATTATAGCGGTGAGCATCCACAGCACAAAAGGAACGTTAGCCATGGGTTGGGAATTGAACCCGATTTGGAAGACGAACCAAACTACCGCGATGTAAACCGCCGGGTGAACGAATGCCCAGAGAATTCCAAGATAGGAGCCAAGGTACTTCTTTTTAAAGTCGGCCAGTGTCAGCTCACAAATTATATGCCGGTTCTTAAGCAGCTCCCCAAGGAAATTCAGAAACATCTTGAAGACTTGCATGTCGCTCTCCTTGCTGGACATCATAAGCCCCATCTTTTACTCCACTTCCGCAGATTTAGCAATTGATTTTCCTGTTCTCATTCAGCACGCTATCTCGCAGATCTCTTCCGCCATGAGGGGCTTTGACCTGCCTTTCCCGCGCATCTTTTCAGGCCGCCGAGACCGCAGTTGTGAAGGAGTAGTCCGTTTTGCCGTAGGGGAGATTAGCCTAGTATTGAACGCGAAGAGGAAGGGAGAGTGGCATGCAGCAGATGTAGAGGGACTGTGACAGGGAAAATAAGCGACGGAAACGCAAGAGAGGGGCTCATTCGGAGCCCCTCTGGATTGGTCCTTATCGCTGATCAGGTGATGATGAGTGTGACGTAGTTGGACCAGGGGCTGACGCCGGCGGTGGCGACGGCCCTGCCTCTGAGGGAACAGTTCCTTCCCGGTTCCAGGTTCCTCGTGATCATCTTGCCGGCAGTCGGTTGTACGGCCAGATGCGCCCAATTCGCTTCTACGGTGGGGTCACCATACGTGTACTGCATTTCAATGCTCTTTGCTTTTCCTACCCCCTTCATCTTCCCTAACACGGCTCCGCGCTCGTTCAGGTTGGACACGGTAAGGACTGGGATGTTCTTGCCTACCGCTACCGTGCGCACGGGGGTGGCCTTCTTGTGCCAGAAGTACTCGCACCCGGCCCGGTAGGGCAGTGTGGGATCCTTCCGGGAAGCAAGCTCCACGAAATCCATGATGTCGATAAAGACCTGGTTGAACGGCGGACGAAGGGAGTTGCGTTCGGCAACCATGGTATGGTTGCCGGTTTCTGCTCCCCGGTGTACTTCCTTGAAATGCTCGTAAATGGACTTGAGCTCGTCGCCGACTACGAGAAACGACGGGATTGGCCCCTGTATCGGGTTGCCCGTGGTGAAGGCCTCAACGATCGGTTCGACTCTGACGATCGCCTCGGAGTGACTCATGCGTGTCAACATCGTGGTGGTATTTGCGCCCACAGGCTTTCACCTCCCTCGGCCTAGCCAGCATTTCGCCAAGCAGCATCTCTCTGAAGAATATAAGAATCTTCTAACATGTCAACCGCCAATTGCTATGGGGGGGGGCGCCGCGCAGGAAATTGTCACGGCGACCTCGCGGGGGGGGGGCTGTACAGGGCAATGTAACGGTTACATGGGGCCATGTAACGGTTACATGCACGTCGGATCGAAAAACATGGGGCGTTTTGGACGTGCCATGGGGGGATGCGATGGCTACGGAGTGCAATGTAGCCTCTGCATCGGGTCAGGCATGCCTGTCGCGAGCGAGTTTTCGCCTTACTTTGGCATTTGCAAGCGGTGATTCGGATGCTGCGTGGAAGGCAGGAGGGTCTGTAACCGTTACAAAGGGCCATGTAACGGTTACATGGGGCCATGTAACCGTTACATTAACGGCAGAAGGACCTGCGAGACGTGAAGCATCCGCTACGAGTGCAGATTTATCCTTAAAGCATCCACCATTGTCGCAAAAGGTAGGAAGGATGAGAGGGGGGGCATCTTGCAGTGGGGTGAAGCCGCAGCGCAGATAGACCAAGTTCAAGGTTGCGGCACGTCGAGCAGTTCGTGGAAGGTCAGGCGGTGGCGCTTGAGCAGTTGCAGTATCTCCCGGGTGGACAGCTTCTTGTGCTGCATCACTTGGGCGCGTTTCCTGGCGAGGGCGGGGAGGGCAAGAAGGGCGTCGCGCATCCCCCGCAGCAGCGCGAGAATGCACTCTTTCTTGCTGCCGCTGGACATGAATTCCCCTCCGGTTCCTTTGGCCCCGAGCACGAGACGCGCCTGCGTCAGGTAGCGCTGCGCGGTGTGAAATGGGAGCAGCAGGATCAGCGGCCAGGGAAGGTTCTTTAGTACGGCCCAGTAATGGTTGCGCTCGACCAGGTAGAGCTTCAAAGGAGAGAGCGATCCCGCGGTCATGGAATACTTGTGGTACACGATCGCGTCGCGGGCGAGTACTGCCCGCCATCCGGCGAGCCGCCCCCGCAGTCCCAAATCGCTGTCCTCGCAGTACGCGAAGAAGTCGCCGTCGAAGAAGCCGATCTGGTCGACCATGGAGCGCCGGTACAGGGCGACGCAGGCGGAGGGGAACAGGATCTCGGCTTCATCCTCGACCTTCAGATCGGCAAAGCGCCTTCCCCGGAAGTTGCCGCGGGACATGCCGTCCCTGCAGATCGCCATCCCCATGGAGTCCACCCGTTCCGGATCCTGGTAGCTTAAGATCCGGCATCCGACCATCCCCGCCTCCGGGTGTGCATCCGCCACCGCCACCAGCTTTTCCAGCCAGTCGGGCTCAGCCTTGGTGTCGTTGTTCAGGGTGACCAGGTACTCGCCTTGCGCGTAGGGGAGGGCGGCGTTGTTGCCCGCGGCGAAGCCTGCGTTCTCCTGGAGCGGGACCAGCCTGACCTCCGGGCGCTGCTTGAGGTAGGCAACGGAGCCGTCGCTGGAGCCGTTGTCCACGACGATCACCTCGAAGTCGTGGAAGGTCTGCTCTTGCAGGCTTTCCAGGCATTCCGGCAAATGGCCGAGGCCGTTCCAGTTGACGATGATGACGGATACGCGCACGACTGCTCCGGGTGCTGAGTTTAAAAACGACGATCCTGGTTGTGGCGCGGATCTCGCGACAAAATTCCCCTCACCCGCCCTTCGGGCACCCTCTCCCAGAGGGAGAGGGACTGGGAAGGCAACCACTGAACGGATTTTTGATTGCGCGCCGCCAGATATTTATATTAGTATCGGCAACCTTGGCAAGCGTTATCTCCAGTGTTGTGCCTATAAAGTTGGTCCGGATCTTGTATTCGTTCAGAAACGATCCGTTTTCGGCTTTCTTTTACGCCATATGGCGTTGGCACAGGTGGGGATATGAGGATTCTTGCAATAATACCGGCTTTCAACGAGGCCCGTAATATCACGGCAGTCATCGAGGACCTCAAGTCTTTTCGCGGTGACATCCTGGTGGTCAACGACGGCTCGACCGACGATACCGCCGCCATTGCCAAGAGTCTCGGCGCGGAGGTGGTGAGCCACCCCTTCAACCTCGGCATTGGCGGGACGGTGCAGACCGGCCTCAGATACGCCTACGAGCACGGCTACGACATGGCCATTCAGTTCGACGGCGACGGCCAGCACCGCGGCGACCAGATCTTCAAGATCGTCGAGCTGGTGCAAAAGGGGGAGGCCGACCTGGTGATCGGTTCGCGTACCCTGCCTGGCGGCTACAAGATGGGGATCACGCGCTTCATCGGTTCGCGCATCTTCCACTGCCTGATCCGCTGCCTGGCCGGGAAGGCCATTCACGACCCGACTTCCGGGTTCCGCTGCTACGGCAAGCAGACCATTCGCCTGTTCTCGCGCTTTTACACCGACGACTACCCCGAGGTCGAGTCGATCATCACCGCCGCACGCAACGGGCTGCGCGTGGTGGAGGTCCCGGTGCTGATGCGGGGCAGGCTTTCCGGGCACTCCTCCATCACCAGGAGAAAGTCCGCCTACTACATGCTCAAGGTCACGCTGGCGATGGTGGTGGATGCCATGCGCGGCAGGGATCTGGTCGGGGAATCATAACCTGTGGATTTAACAAAAATCGCTTCGCTTGGCCTCAGCGTCGGCATTTTCTGCTTCGTGGTCTGGCTGGTCAGGGAGCGCCGCCTGCGCGAGAAGTACGCCCTGCTCTGGCTCTGCACCTCCGTCTTCGTCATCCTCCTTACCGTGTCGCGCCACATCCTCGAGGTCGCGGCCCTTGCCATCGGTATCTATTACCCTCCCTCTCTGCTGTTCCTGGTCGGCGTCCTGTTCCTGCTGCTGGTGGCCATCGGGCACTCCGTCACCCTTTCCAGGCTCTCGGAGGGCAACCACAATCTCGCCCAGGAAGTAGCGCTTTTGCGAAAGCAGGTAGAGGATCTCAAAGAGGAGCAAAAGGCGCACAAATTGTAAGCCAAAGGCTTGTTTAACGCAAAGGCGCCAGGCCGCAAAGAAAAACAAAAACGGAGCAAATTGGCTTAAATCGAATAATGCAGTGGGTGTCTTTGCGCTTCTGCGGCTTTGCGTTAGGACCGGATTTTTTGCAAAAAGAAGGCTTCGAGGAACATTCCTCGAAGCCTTCTTTTTTGCTTTTTTTTAGTCGCCGTGTCAGCGCCGCGGGTACAGGTACGAGAGGATCGTTTGGTCCTGCACCGTGGCGGCCACGGTGTGGTTGGTGAGTCCGTCGTCAAGGTAGTCGATGGTGTCGTAGAGCAGCCGCTTGGCGTAGACCCCGTTGTGGACCCAGCCGCTTCCCGAGTCGAGCAGCCGCAGGTTGAACGCAGCCCCCATGAGCTGGGCGCCGCGGAAGGCGGCGGATCTGTTCCAGTTGGTTACGCGGGTGGCCTGGGACTGCTGTGCCTCGTCGGCGGTATCGAAGAAGTAAGGGGATTTCCCGCGATTGTAGTGGATCCCCTGGGCCGCGAGCTGCGCGGCGATGAGGGAGAGCGACGCCTGGTACCCCTCCTTTTTGCCCTGCAGGTCCGACGGGGTGAGCGCCACCGCGGTCGGCCCGTGGCAGCCGCTGCAGGCAGCACTCCTGATGGCACCGATGACGCCGTTGGTTGCGGTGGACAAGGCGGTGAAGGCGTGCCTGCCGGCAGGGGAACTCATGTGGCACCCGACGCAGGGACCTCTGCCCGCCTCCATGCCGACATTGGCGTGTGCGGTGGTCGATGCTGCGGCCCGATATTCGTACCCGGGGCGCAGGTTGTCCGGGTAGATCATGTTGGCGGCGACTCCGCCGTGCGGGTCGATGAAGTCGACGCTGCCCCAGAAGTCGTGGACCAGCCCGTCGGCGAGGGTATTGTTCCCGAGGCGGCAGACGATGGAGGGGAGCGTGGAGCAGATGATCGCGCCGGTCGTCGTGCTGGTGGTGGTCTGCTTGATGACGTCGCCGGCCAGCCTGCCGGCGTGGCAGGTGATGCAGATGTTGGAATCGCCGAGGTCGTAGGCGTTGCTGTCCAGGAAGAGTTTCGACCTGATGATCTTCCCTGTCGCCGCGGAAGAGTAGTTGTACCAGGACCTGACGTCCCGGGTGCCGGTAACCTCGTCCACGATGCCGACCTTCCACCTGTCGTAGTTGGCGGTGAACGGGGGCGTGGCGTGGCAGGCCGCACAGCCGATCATCTCTCGGGTGCGGTCGCCGCCGGGTGCGGCGCCGGGTATCCCGAACGGGGAGATGTCGGCGAAGTTGGATTGGACGTACCTGTTGAAACCGCTGGTGGTGTGGCAGCGCACGCAATCCTGCTGTACGGTGGTCGCCGGAGTGACCGGTGCCGGAGTACCCATGGTCTTGAAATCGAAGCTGGTCAGGGCGGGGGAGCGGTAGTCTCCCTTGGCGCTCTGCGCCCAGTCGCGGTGTTCCTGCAAGAGCACGAACTTCGCGACGTTCGAACCTGCGGCGGTGTAATGGCACCTGTCGCACTCAACCTGCGTGGTGACGTACTGTGCCGTGCTGAAGTTGGCCAGGTGCGGCGCCGGGAGCACCGCCTTGAGCCGGTGTCCGTTGTGGCAGTCGGTGCAGATCCCCTCGCTGGGCCAGGGATGCAACGGATGGCAGTTCAGGCACTTCGGGTTGATGTCTGAGGTCGCCTTCAGCATGGGCGCCGCGTTGGGATGGATGGTCGTGGCCGACGGCGCATGGCAGGATACGCAGGCGGCACCGCCGGCACTCAGGGCATGCTTGCTCGCGCCGTAGTCGGCGACTATGTTGCCGCCGGTGAGCGGGTCGGTCGCTCCCCGGTGGCAGACCTGGCAGGCGGAGGCGCCGCTACCCGCGAGGGAGAGGAAGGCGGTGGCGTTGTCCCTGTCCGCGCTGCCGGGGAGCAGCGCCTCGATGGTCGGGGTGAGGTCGCGGCCGCGGTCGATGCTGCCGAAGGTCAAAAAGTCGATGGAGTCGCGCACCAGCCTTTTTACGTAGGCCGGGTTGTGGGCGAAGGCGCCCGGGTCGTGCACCAGCAGGTTGTAGTTGAAGGCGGCGCCGAGGTTCCCCGGTCCGTCGTCGCGGCCGCCCCAGTTGGTCGCGGCGAAGTACGGGTACGCGGGTTTGCCGCCGGCATCGGTGAGGGGGGGGAGCCCCTTGGCGGTCAGGGCGGCCGCCAGCGCCTTCAGGCTCCCGGCGAACTGGTCGCGCCTCTGCTGGAGGAACCCGGCGCTTACCAGGCCGCCGTCGATGTGGCAACCGTTGCAGAGCGTGAAGCCGCCGGCGGCAACGGAGAGCGTGTGGGAGCTCG
Source organism: Geomonas oryzisoli (assembly GCF_018986915.1). Lineage (NCBI taxonomy): Bacteria > Pseudomonadati > Thermodesulfobacteriota > Desulfuromonadia > Geobacterales > Geobacteraceae > Geomonas > Geomonas oryzisoli. Next base: position 3,379,529 of record NZ_CP076723.1, on the reverse strand, counting down.
AGGGGAGATGGCAGGCGACGCAGGGGCCAGCACCGGTGTCGCCGATCGCGGTGTGGTTCACGCCGGCGTTGTCGTAGGAAAGCCCCGGGTAGTGGTATCCGGTGGCTCCGTAGAGTTGGCCGCCGGCGGAGAGATAGTGTGCATCGACGAAGCGGAGGTCGCGCCAGAAGGCGCTCGAATAGCTTTTCTGCGCCGTCGCCCGGGAGAGCGCCTGCACGGTGGCCCCCGCCTGGCGTCCGACGTGGCACCCCAGGCAGATGTTGGACCGTCCGGCGTCGGGATACGATGCACTCACCTGGACTCTTCCGGTCGCCGGCCCCGAGTAGTTGTAGTAGCCGGTGCGCGGGGAGATGGCGCGCGGCGCCGCGAAGTCGCCGCTTGGGTGGCAGGCGTTGCAGGTGAGCGGCTCGCTGTAGCGTTCGGCGCCTGCCTGGACCGGGTCGATGCTCGTGTACAGGGCGAATTTGAGGAACCCGGCAGTGCTGTGACAACGCTGGCAGTCCGTCGTCACGCTCGCGCTCTGCGCGGCCTTGGCCCCCGCGGTGCCTGCCGTCTTCCAGTTGAAGTAGGGCGAGTTTTTCCAGGCGGGGCCGATGCCGTGGCCTGAAGCGGCCCAGTCGCGACGGAACTCAAGCAATGCGCCGTCGGCACTCCCCTTGGGGGCCCCGTCCCGATGGCAGTCGGCGCAGACTGTGAGCGGCGTCACGTAGGCCAGGGCATAGGAGGGGTTGGCGTAGGAGGTGTAGCCGTTGAAGTGGGCGGCAGTGACTTTCGCATCCGGGGCCGGATCGTGTCCCGCGGGGCGGTGGCAGATCAGGCAGTCGGCGGCGGAAAGGCTGGACCTGACCTGGTAGTGGGTGGAGTTGGCTGCACCGTGACAGGTGAAGCAGGCATTCAAGGACGCGCCAAAGGTCGTTGCCGGGTTGTGGCTCCTGTAGCTGCCGTGACACCCCGAGCAGGTCATGCCGACGGTACGGTGGGTGATGCCGGGCTGGTGGCAGCTTCCGTTCAGGCAGAAGCTGCCGGCGCCGGAACGGTAGGCGAAGGTGTTCGCGTCCACGCTGGAGGAGTTCACCGGTGTCGGCATGGCGCCGTCGGTGTGGCAGGTGATGCAGGAGACCCCGGCGGCGACGTGTTTCGATGAGGACCAGCCCGTGAATACGTACGGGGCGGGAACGACCCCGGTGGCGGCGTGGCACCCCATGCAGCCAAGCCGCATGTCCTCGACCAGGGAGGCGACCACCACCACCTGGGTCGTGGCCGAGGCGACGGCGACGCCTGAAACCGACTGGGTGAGCCGGAACTGGTAGGTCCCAGTGCTTGCCGCGACGAAACTCGGGGTGAGCGTGCCTGCGCCGACCAGGGAAACAGCGGGGCCGGAAATCTGGCTCCAGGATGGCACTCCGCCTCCCACCATGCTCCCGGACAGACGCACGGTGCCGTTTATCTGGGCCCGCTGGTCGATGCCGGCGTCGACGCTGTAGGAGGCGTAACAGGCGGTGACGGTTCGGGGCGTGGTGACGTTGCCGGCTGTGATCCGGACCGTCCCGGAGTAGGGAAGGGTGACAGGGGCGCCGTTTAGATCGGTGACGCTGCCGCCGCTTGCCGAGGTGAGGTAGCAGCCGGCGGTGCTGGGGACGCCGGTGAAGACGGCGCTCCCGCCGTAGTTCACCTTTATACTGCTGGGAGTGATGCTGCCGGGGCCGGATACCGAGGCGGTCACCGTGACTTGTCGAGCTGCGAACCCCGCCACCAGCGATTGCGTCGCGCCGCTTTTTTGGAAAGTGGTGAGGTAGTGCGAGGTGTAGTTGCCGACCGGGATGGCAACCCCGTTCCTGAATAGGGATGCGATCTGGTAGCCGGTATTCGCGGCGACCGTAACCGGAACGGGGGCGGAGGTCGTGAAGTTGTGGTACGCGACGATCCCGGCGGTGGTTTGCGGGACCTTGTCTCTCACCTGGAGTGTTCCTCCGGTGTTGGACAGCTTGGTTTGCAATTGCCAGGTGGTGGCACTCCAGCACAAGAGCGCAACGGAGACAGACAGAAAAGCGCAAAGGAACAGCAGCGATTTCTTACCCATACCGAACCCTCCCTCCCTGTTTTTGCCGATCACGACTCTGGATGGCTCCAGGTCACATCCTCCCGCATAAGTAATAGGTGGTCGAACCTCGTTGTCAAGAATGGTGAAATGCTAAAAAAATTATATTTTCCACATAGATACGGCGGCGGCGCCGTGATTTCGCGGGCAGTTTGGCAAGCTGTTCAGCAAGGAGGCGGCAGAGCACGATGCGACGTGGAGGGCGGCGGGAGGAACTGAAAAAGGAAAGGGGGGCGGAGATGAACTCCGCCCCCCTTTGGGGACATCTTTGCCTAAAAAACGGCTATTTCGCGGCAGGACCGTTGGAGAAGATGATCTTGTCGAAGGTGCGATTCAAGGCTTTGCTGGAGAAGTTGGTCATCACGTTGCCGGGGGAGAGGGCTACCTCCTCGCCGACTTTCACCTCCATGGGAGGAACGGCGACCCAGGTTTTGGTACCGTTTTTCTCCACGCAGATGTAGGTGTACCCGCCGGCATTGGCGGTTTCGGTCACCTTGCCGGTGATGGGAGCCGCGGCTGCCGCCTTCGCCTTTTCTACGGCTTTCTCCATATCGGCGGGATCGATCTTCGGATGCCCGGCGAACAGTGACGCGTTGTCGGCGGCGGGAGCCGCAGCAGCGGGTACCACCTCCGGGGCCGGCGCTTTCGGATTCTTCTTGGTCACCTCCACTCCGCCTGCGAAGTAGATGGACTTGAAGGTGCGGTTCAGGCTCTTGCTGCTGAACTCTCCCATCGCCGTCCCCGGTGCGAGCTGTACTTCGTCGCCCACCGTGACACTGGTCTTGGGCACGGCAGCCCATGCGGCCTTGTGGTCTTTCTCGATGTGCAGGTAGGTGTAGTTGGCTGCGGCGATGGTGTCGATCACCGTACCGGCGAGAATGGCCTCATCGGATTCTGCGGGGGCGTTGGGGTCGGCTTGGGGAGTGGCTGCGCCCGTACCCGCAGCGGGTGCAGTTGCTGCTTTCGGAGCCTTCTGCTGCGCGGGAAGGCCGCCGGAGAAGACGATGTTTTCAAAGGTGCGGCCAAGGGACTTGCTGGTGAAGCTCGGCATGGTGGCGCCGGGCAGGAGTTGCAGCTCCTGTCCCACGACAACCTTCATCACAGGCGCGGCGACCCAGGTGCTCTCGCCGTTCTTCACCAGGTTGACGTAGGTGTACCCGCCCGCGTCGAAGGTTTCAGCCACCTTTCCGGTGAGGAGGTAGGGAGTCGCGGCCGGGGGGGGGGTCGGCTTGGCGGTCTTGCCGGGAAGAAGGGAACAACCCGCGCAGGCTGCCAGTATGGTGAGTGCCGTCGCGGTGGTGAGCGTCTTCATCGTTTTCATTTACTACTCCTCTTGGGTGTTTCCGGCCTCGCCGGAGGTTTGACGTCCGTCTCTCGGCGGCTGGCGTCATGCGTCTTACTGCGTGATCACAAGGGTGAGCGTCACCACCGCCCTGCGGTTTTTCTGTCGGCCCTCGTTGGTTTTATTGCTTGCCCGCGGCTTGCTGAAGCCGTACCCCTTGACGCTGACCTTGGCGGGGTCGACGCCATGCTTGAGCAGTTCGCTCTTCACGTTCTGCGCGCGCTGCTGCGAGAGCGCGACGTTGGACCGGCTGTCGCCCACGTTGTCCGTGTGCCCTTCGATGAGCGCGGTCGACTCCGGGTTGGTCTTCATCAAGGCGGCGAACGCTGCCAGTTGGGCCTGGTAGATCGGGCGTATCGCCGGGCTGCTGAACAGGAACTCGATGGTCAGGGTCCTGATCGAGCGCTGCGGCTGCCGCGCGGGTTCCTGTTGTGCCGGTGCCGGCTGGGGCGGCGCTGCCGGGGCAACGGGCGCCTGAGCCGCAGCAGGGGGCTGTACCGGTGCCGGTGCAGGCGCAACCTCGGGCGCTTTCGGCGCAGGCGGAGCCGGTGCAGGAGCCGGTGCAGGAGCCGGTGCAGGAGCCGGTGCAGGAGCCGGTGCGGGAGCCGGTGCGGGAGCCGGTGCGGGAGCCGGTGCGGGAGCCGCCGGTGCAGCCTTCGGCGGTGCCACGGTCTTCGGCATCTCCTTGAGAGTCGATTTCCGTGCCTTGACCGGGACCTTGGGCTGGGTTTCGAGCGCGGTGCCGGGCTGGAACTGCGGCGGCAGCGTGTTGAGACCCAGGGCCGCCGCGCCCGTGGCTCCGATGAGCTCGAGGATGTTGGGCGGAGGTGCCGCGGCCGCGGGAGCTTCCGCGGGGGCGGGCGCTGCCGCCGGTTCTTCGACGATGACCGGCACCGGTGCCTTCGGTGGGGCAGGCGGTGGCGGCGGCGCTTTTTTCTTACGCTCCTTGCCGAAGTAGTAGGTCAGCCCGGTGGTCAACTCGAAGTCGTTGCTGGTGTTGACGTTGTTGTACACCATGAGCTGGCGCAGGTCCGCCCGGATGGCCAGGTAGTCGTCGAAGAAATACTTGATACCGACGCCGAAGTCGAGAAAGGGACTGCTGTCCCTGACGCCCTCGCGGTCGGTGAAGATCCCGCCGGCGCCGAGGGCCAGGAAGGGAACCCACTTGCTCCTGGGATCGAAGGAGTAGATGGCGTCGGTGCGGAACAGGTAGGCGGATGCCTTCGTATCCTGGTTTTTCACGGTTGTGCTGAGGTAGTTGAAGGTGGCCTCGACGCCGATACTGTCGATGAGCCCCTTGCCGATATGGTCGTAGCTAAGCCTCAAGCCGTAGGTGGGGGCGGGGTCCAGTGCCTGGGAGGAGGAAAAATAATAGCCGCCGACAACAGGAGAGAGCCCGACTGAATTTATCGGCTTCTGTGTCTTAGGTACTGCGGTCGCTGCATGTCCTGGGGAAGAAAGAAACAGGGACAGGCTGAGGACGGTTATTAGGCAGTAAAAGAATCGGGGCAACTTCCCACTCCCATACAAGACGTGTGATTGTCGCATCTTATACTAAGTAAAGCCTTACTTCAACCACAAATCCGGCTGTCACTACTGCGATTCAGGCCGTTTACGCCCATTGTCTCCACGCTCGTGTCTCCCGCCGCTATCCCGCACCACCTGTTGCGTTCTCTATGCTGAATTCCCCTGTTCAACCTTTGACCGCGGATGGACCCTTGCGGCACGCGGCTTTCTGAACAATGTGAGAATAGCTCCTGTTCAGATGTTCAACACTTGCACAGTGGATTTTTGAAATGAGAAGTCAGTTTCCTTTTTGCTGCTCCGTAAAAGCATAGTTGTTCAAGTGGCTTGCGGGTTTTTTTGGACTGTGCCGCCGGATGGTACTCCGATTGTAATTGATTGGGTAACGAACCGGGGAGGTGGGCCATGAGAACCGAACAGAGCAAACAGAGCATGATGCAGAAGTTGACCGGGATGGCATGTGCGGCAGCGATCATCCTGGGTCTTGCCCAGGGCGCCGGTGCTTTCGGAAAAGTCGGTGCCAGCTCCGGTAGTGAGACCTGCGTTTACACCCTTCAACTGCAGAAGTCGGTGCAGGCCCGCAGGGACTACCTGGTAAAAATCGACGCGGTGCGTGGCTCGAGCTACACTGCCGGTGGCAGCGTCGATGACATGTACGGCAACGTCGTTCCCGCCGCTTATTCCGACGATGAGAGCACCACCGGCGGCCTCTCCATCACCTTCGGCTCTACTGCGAAACAAACCGCGAATTCCGGCGGAATACTGGATTCTTTCTCTGTCGGTTGCCTGAGCTGCCATGACGGCGTCGGAGCTTCCCAGGTCAACGTAGACTTCAGGGACCGTCCTTTCGACCGGACGTCCATGGTGAATTCTTTTAACAGCGACCACCCGCTAGGGATGACTTACGACTCCTACGTGGCAGCCAACCGCGGTTACAAACCTATCGGCAACAACAAGATGATCTTCGTGAACGGCAAGGTCGGCTGCCTGAGCTGCCACGACCCGCTGAACACCGAGAAGGGCCACCTGGTGATGAGCGACTACGGCAGCGCACTGTGCAAGACCTGCCACGACAAGTAGCCTCGACACCTGCAGGTGATTGCCCCTTGAATCCCGAGCCGCCTTCCGGTTCGGGATTCGTTATTTTTGAACACTTCATTGGGAGCGAGCCGGCATCAGAGGGCATGTCGGCGACGACTTATACGAAGGGGGGGAGTGAGGGGGAAGGGGGAGCCGGCGAGGGCGAAAGGCTACACGTACTTCTCGACCAGTTCCTCTATGATCTCGCCGATGGTGATCCTGCGGTAGGCGGAGGCGATCTTCAGCTTCAGGTGCAGATCCTGTCTGATGTTGGCGGTCAGTCGCACGTCACCTTCCGGAACGAGGCCCGACACCGCCTTCACGGCCCCCTTGGGAAGACGCCCACGTTTTTTGCCGCGCGCAGCGGGCGCGTCCGTCTTCGGCGTCGGGGCTGCGGCGGGCTGACTTTGTTTGGGGGGGCGCGCCTTGGGTTCAGGGCGGGGGGGCGGCGTGGGCGGCGTCTGCGGCGGCGCCGGGTTCTCCACGATCCCCGCCAGTTCGAACAGCCCCATCTGGTTTTCCAAGTCCGACATGCCTCACCCCCGCTGAAAAATGCCAGCGCACTATAGCAACGACGCCTTCGACGAGGCAACCCCTTTTTGATACGCCCGTCTACTTGATACGACAGTCTACTTGATACGACCGTTCTACGTTCTATGTTCTATGTTCTATGTTCTATGTGGACGTTCACGTTCAACGTTCCGTTGTTCTGCGTCACCCTTACCTTCAACTTCCGGCGACAGGCCCCGGCTCGCCTGTGGCGGCGGCAACTTCGCGGTAGCTGGTTTCGATCCGCTGCAGCACGGCGCTCAGGCTGAAAGTGCGGGCCACGAAGGCGGCACCGCTGGCACCCAGCTTCTCCGCACGCTCCCGGTCACGCAGGAGGGTTACCACCGCGTCGGCAAACTCCCGCGCCGTGTCGGCGACAAGGAGGTCGGCGCCGGGGGTGGCCTCGACCCCCTCGTTGCCGAAAGAGGTGGTCACCACCGGGGTGCCGGCTGCCAGGGCATCCAGAACCTTGACGATGATGCCGCCTCCGGTTAGAATCGGCGCCACGAAAACCGACGCGCTCTTGTAGAGCTGGTCGGTGTCGTCCACGAAACCGGTGACGATGGTTCGCGCATCGCGCTCGGCAAGCTCCAGCAACTGCGGCGGCGGACCGAAACCGGCGATGACGAATTCGGCCTCCGGAACCTCGCGGCGCACCAGCGGCAGGACCTCGGCGTAAAACCAAAGGGCCGCCTCGACGTTGGTCGGGCGATATTTGTAAGAAGCCAGGAACAGGAGCCGTCCCGGCACACGCGGGTAGCAGGCCGGTGTGAGATCCATCCCGGCGGGAATGGGGACGGTGGTGACCTTGAGCCTGGGCGCGAGGTCGAGCAGGTAACGCCGGTCGAAGTCGGACATGGTGAAGATCCGGTCGAAACGCGCCATGATGGTGACTTCCAGGAGCCGCACCAACTGCCAGCGGACCCACTGGACCGGGCGCGCCATCCCCGTGCTGCGCAGGTAGGAGCGCCGGGCGGGCTTGGTGATGACGTCATGGGCATCCAGCACCATCGGCGTCCGGCCGCGGCGGATCAGGAGCGCGGTTTCCACCCATTCCACCTGGACCAGGTCGTAATCCCCTTGTCGGATGAGGCGGTTGGCGAAGATGCTGAAGGCGAGGTAGTTGGCGGCCAGGCGCAGCGAGGCGAGGAGCCCTCGCTTGGGCAGTCGGGGATAGCTAAAGGGGTGGATCCCGGCGCAATAGGGGACAAGCTCCGCCAGCAGGGGCTCCTCTCCTTCCTCCAGCCGGGTCGCCAGGTGGATCTCGTGCTGCTGCGACAGGCGTCGCACCAACTCGTTCACGTAGCGGCCGCCGGCGTGGTAGGCCTTTTGCTGCGGCAGGAAAAGGGAGACGAACAGGATCTTCATGTGGGCCGTGCTCGCGCGTTAGCGGCGGCGCTGGGGCGGCCGCCAGGATGACATCGGTGCGGCACAGGGTAACCCGATTGCTGCGGCGGGTAAAGACAAATCTCCTGACCGGCGAGCGTCGGAGTTGTTGACACAATGGGCACTGTCTTTAGAATTGATTAATCGGTCCAGCACTCATTCCTGAAACGCGGAGCGAACGATGAACCCAGATCTGGCTAGATTGACCCCGGGGCAGAAGTTGATGAAACAGGCCATTCACGAGATCGACGATTATTTCGGCGAAGGAGTGGCGTTCAAGAACATCGATTTTCTAGGTGAGTACATGCAGACCCTTGCCATCCTGGAACTGAAGGAAACACTCAGGAACAAGCTTTAGCGGGCGTGCTCTTGATGCGGGGTCACCTTGCCTTCTTGGGCAGCGAGAACCAGAAGCAGGCTCCCGTGCCCACTCCCCCCTCCGCCCAGACCCTGCCGCCGTGCCTGAGCACGATGCGCTGCACGATGGCGAGTCCCACGCCGGTTCCCTCGAACTCCTCGTTGGCGTGCAGGCGCTGGAACAGCCCGAACAGCTTGTTGGCATAGGCCTCGTCGAAACCGACACCGTTATCCCTGACGAAAATTTCCTGATCGTCTTCCCGCTCCAGTGCGCCGATGGCTATTCTGGCGGGAGCACGGGAGCGGGTGAACTTAACGGCGTTGCCGATCAGGTTGATCAGCACCTGGCGCAGCATGGCGGCGTCGCCCAGCACCACCGGCAGCGGCGCGATGTCCCATGCGACCTCCCTCCCTTGCAGGTCCCCCTGCAGATCCGCCACGATTTCCCGCACCAGTAGGCCCAGGTCCACCCAACCTTTCATCATCTCGCTGCGCCCCATCCGGGAGAATGCCAGCAGGTCGTCGATGAGAAGCCCCATCTTCTTCGCCGCGCCGCTGATTACGTCCAGGTAGTGGTGGCTCTTCTCGTCCAGCCCAAGCCCCGCCTTCGAGTTCAGCAGATCCACGAACCCGATGATATGCCGAAGCGGCGCGCGCAGGTCGTGTGAGACCGAGTAGCTGAACGACTCCAGCTCGCGGTTGGTGGCAGCCAACTGCTCCAGCTGGTTCCTGAGGGCGAGGTTCAGTTCCATGATCTTCGCCTCCCCCTGCTTCTGGATGGTGATGTCCCGGATGACCGCGAAGACCCAGGTCGCTTCCTGCGCCTCGATGGGGTTCAGCATGATGTCCACCGGTATCTCGGTACCGTTTTTGTGGCGCCCGTACAGTTCCAGCCCGATCCCCATCTTGCGGGCCCTGGGATCGCCGAAGTAGTTGCGCAGGTGCTGGCGGTGGCGCTTGTGGAAACGCTTGGGGATGAGCAGTTCGATGCGCTGCCCCACCAGCTCCTCCCGCATGTAGCCGAAGGTCACTTCGGCCTGCTGGTTCACCTTCCGGATCACCCCGGTACCGTCCACCACCACGATGGCGTCGGGGGCGGTTTCGAAGAGGCGCTCCAGCATGGTGCGGCTCTTCACCATGGCCTCCTCGGAAGCACGCCGCTCGGTGTTGTCGTGCAGTATCAGCACATAACCCGCATGCTCGTCGGCCGCGCCACGCAGTTCGTTGAGGGTGATGCTTGCCCAGAAGCGGCTGCCATCCTTGCGTATGCGCCACCCCTGCAGCTCAAGGCTGCCCATGCTGTCGGCGATGGAGAGCTCACGCTGGGGCGCGCCCGAGCGGATCTCCTCCTTGGGGTACAGCACGGAGAAATGTCGCCCCAGGATCTCGTGGGCGAGGTATCGCGTGATGCGCTCGGCGCCGTGGTTCCACGAGACGATCTCGCCTTTCGCGTTGAGCAGGATCAGGGCGTAATCCCTCACCTGCTCCGCCATCAGGCGAAACAGCTGGTCCCTTGCCCGCTGAGCGGCTTCCGAAACGTCGCCGATCGCCTTGTCTTCATCGCGTTTGTTGACCATGTGTCCGTGCCTGTGCTCTGGTTGCCGTGGTTGCCGTGGTTGCCGTGGTTGCCGTGGTTGCCGTGGTTGCCGTGGTTGCGGGAAGGGCGATTACCTTGCCGGGACCACGGTCTCGAAACTCTGCATCCAGTTGGTGCCGTCGCCCATCCCGTGGGTACCGCCATCGTTGCCGAAGTACTTATAGGTGATGCGGAGCCGGTCACCCGCGGCCAGTGCAGCCGGAATCTTGATGGTGAAATCGGCGCTTTCATCCAGTCCGAGTTCCGACGGTACGATGAAAGTCATGCCCTGGACCATGACCTTGCCGCGGCTGTCCAGTTGCGACGCCCAGATCTCCAGGTTGCGCATTCGGAAGTAGCGTACGTTCTTGACCACCCCCTGTACGATGGTGCTCCCGTCAGCAGGCTTCACTTCCCATCCCATCAGGACGTCGAACTGCTTGTAGTGCTGCGGCAGAGCCGCCATTCGTTGCTGCTGCAGGTCGGGGTACGTGGCGCAGGCGCCCAGGAGCACAAACAGCATTAAAAAGATGGGTCTCAGTCTTCTCATGTGACACCTCCTTGAACCAGCTGCTATTTTACGCCACCGGGGGGGAATGCACAACGCGGCAACGGAGTTTGTGCGGCAGGGGGGAGTAGTATGAAAGGAAGGGGTGCGGAATCGGCAGGCGCTGCCGCAGCGGTGCGGCAGCGCCTGTTGAGTTATCTGTCGTGATGGGGGTGGTGCCCGCGGGCGTCGTGGCGTGCCTCGCGCAACGCCTTGAACTTGGTCGCCTGCTCCGGTGTCAGCAGGGCAAGAAATTGCCTGGTCTGTGCTCCCCTTTGCACCGCTACGTCCGCCTGCAGCGCCGCAACTTTCGCCGCCTGGGCTCTTATGGCGGATTCATCGGCGCTGCCGGAGCGGACCATGGTCTGCAGTTCGTGCCGCTCCTGCCTGAGGGAGGCGAAAAGTGGGGCGTTCTTGGCGCGGCCGGCCTCGAAGATGGCCCGCGCCTCGCTCTTTTGCTGGTCGGAGAGCTCCAGTTCCTTGGCCATCTTCATGAACATGCCGCGACGCCCCTCATGTTTTTGCTGCTCGAAGCACTCTTTGCCGCTTTCTCCGTTCATCGGGCCGTAGCCGGCGAACGCGCTCCCGCTTCCCACAACGGCCGTTGCGGTGACGCAGGTGAGTAGTACCAGTTGTCTTAGCTGTCTGTTCATGTCATTTCTCCTTTCATGTCTGGCTTAGCAGCCTGGTTTCCGGGCTAGGTATGTGTTTAAGGTACTGCGGGATTATGAAGCAAATGTGAACGAATTGAGGAAATCTCACCGATTGTGCCCGGGACGACTGAAGAGGCTACAACGCATCGGGATATGAGAGTCGCGTGGCGTTTTTTGCCAGAACGGTCCTTGCCATCCCGATCCATATTGCTAGAATGTACTAACGAAGCTTGAACTTCGCTGAACCGTCATCGAGGAGGGGCTATGAAAATTCCGGTTGTGTTTGCTGATGAAAGGCGCGGGCTGGTAAAGGCTGAGGAACTCCAGGAGTTGATAGAGCAGGCAGCGATAGTCTCATTCTTGCGCAGCGACGGTGAGTGCGTGCAGGTCGGCATCGACAGCGTGAGAGGAATGGGTGGGAGAAACTATCGCGGCCCCGAGCGCAGGGGGAACGTCCTGTTCTGCTGAACCAGTCCCCGTCACCGCAACAGACAAGGCCGGCCTTCTTTTATAGAGCCGGCCTTTGCTTTTGGCCTCCCTAAAATTCGGTACCCACCTGTTATACAAATTCTGCGTTATTTACAGTTTTGCAAAACACTAAGTTTGCTTTCGCATTTGTGCGAAAGGGATCCGGCGGCCAGGCCGCAATGATCAACGTGCTGATATCACGCCGCATCGGGCATCTCCGGCGGTTTTATCAGCGGGCGGCCTTTTTGCTCTTATGCGAAAAGGGGGTGTTGCTCTTGGCATGGGGCGGGGTAACGCCCTTTGTGTAAGTTGCCGTTTTTGCGTGGCTTGTAAAAATATACAAAATTGTAAAACATTGGTATGCGAGTTGCTAAGGTCTGTGGCAAGAGTGGTCAATCCCAACATGGAGGTATAAAGGCATGACACAGACAACATCTAACAAGGGCTGGCAGGTAGTTTTCGCCGGAACCGGAATCAACCTGGCGCTCGGGGTGCTGTATGCCTGGAGTATCTTCAAAGGAGCCATCAAGGCGTCCATCGAGTCTCACGCCCCGGACGCCTTCCAGTGGGACAAGGCTTCCATCAACGATCCGTACGCCCTTTGCTGTCTCGCCTTCGCCTTCTCCATGATCCTCGCCGGCAAGTGCCAGGACAAGATCGGCCCGGCCCGTACCGCGCTGATCGGCGGCATCCTGGTGGGCTCGGGCTTCTGCCTCATGGGCTACTCCAACAGCTACGCGGCCTGGGTCACCGGCTTCGGCGTGCTGGCCGGCTCCGGCTTCGGCTTCGGCTACTCCGCAGCCACCCCGCCTGCGCTTAAGTGGTTCTCTTCCAAGAAGACCGGCCTCATCGCCGGCATCGTGGTCGCCGGTTTCGGCCTCGCCCCGGTGTACATCGCGCCGCTCTCCAGCTACCTCCTGGGCGCCTACGGCATCCAGCAGTCCATGTACATCCTGGCCGCCGGTTTCGCGGTCATCGTCTGCGGCCTCTCCTTCGCCCTCGTCAACCCCCCCAAAGGGTACGTCCCGGCCGAGCCGGCCCTGAAGGGTGACGAGAAGGCCGCTCCGGCCAAGAAATCCGGCTATGACGCCACCGTGAGCGAGATGCTCAAGTCCCCGAAATTCTACATGCTGTGGGCTACCTTCTTCATCGGCGCCGGCGCGGGTCTCATGGTGATCGGCTCCGTCGCGGGCCTTGCCAAGAAGAGCATGGGCCCCATGGCCTTCGTGGCCGTGGCCATCATGGCCATCGGCAACGCCTCCGGCCGCGTGGTTGCCGGTGTGCTCTCCGACAAGATCGGCCGTCGAGCCACCCTGACCATCATGCTCGGCTTCCAGGCCATCCTGATGTTCGCCGCCGTCCCGGTGGTCGGCTCCGGTTCCGCCACCATGCTGGTGCTCCTCGCCTCGTTCATCGGCTTCAACTACGGCTCCAACCTGACCCTGTTCCCCTCCTTCGCCAAGGACTACTGGGGCTTCAAGAACTACGGCCTGAACTACGGCGTGCTCTTCTCCGCCTGGGGCGTCGGCGGCCTGGTCATGGGGCGTGTCTCCGAGATGATGAACGCGCAGCCGGGCGGCCTGAACAAGTCCTTCATCCTGGCAGGCTCCTGCCTGGCACTGGGTACCGTGATCACCTTCTTCCTGCGTGAGAAGAAAGCAGTCGAGGTCGAGGCAACCGAGGTCGCTGGCGAGAAGGTCGCCGTCAAGGCTTCCGCCTAGGTTGCTGCTGCCGCGAGGTTAAAAAAAATGAAGGGGGCCATGCGATTCTGCATGGCCCTTTTTTTCGCGATGATGTTATTATGTCGCACCCGCAACAAACACTGCCCATTCTGGAGATGATCGTGTCCGAAGAAGAATCTGCCTTCGATACCAGTTACGTCACCATCATGCTGGTCGTCTTCCTGGTGGTGACAGGTCTTGCCATCGATATCGGGTACATGTACGTCAGCGAGGAGGACCTGCAGCATTCCGCAGAGACGGCGGCCCTGACCGGTGCCCAGAGCATCAAGCAGCGCTACCTTTTGCAGGCGCAGACCGACCCGGCGCGACTGCCCGACATCTCCAAGGATCCGATCCAGTCCCAGGCACGGGCCGCCGCGGTGGACCTCGTTACCGGCAAACACGATGCCGCGGCCCTGGTCGGGCTCTTGAACAACAACGGCAATGCCCTCACCGGCGACAACGACATCACCGTCGGTTTCTGGAACATGAGCAGCCGCAGCTACACCCCCGGGGCGACCCCGGTCAACGCCGTCCAGGTCAGGACCAGACGCACCGCCGAAAGCAGTTCGGTAGGCCTTGGTACCCTGGGGACCTTCATCGCCAAGATCAGCGGCACCGAGGACTTTGGCTCCACGCCGGTGGCGACCGCCGCCCTTGTTGCCGGAACCCGCTCCAACATCGCCATCTGCTCCGAGGCGTGCCAGCCCTCGTGCACCTTTCCCCAGATCTGCAGCATCCCCGAGCGCCGCATGAGTCATGCCGCCTGGGACCGCACATCGGGCGTCTCCCTCTCCGGGCGCTACCTCTACACCTCGCTTTTGCATCCGGTCACCATCACCAACTCGATGTCCGACCTGGTCTGCCAGGAGATGCCGGTGCAGGAAGTCTGCGGCCTCCCCATCTTCGCCGCGGCCAGCAACAGCGACGCCGTTTTGCGCGACATCAAGGCGATGATGTACGATCCCCAGGTGGACCGCTCCAACAAGGAGTATGACAAAAGCGGCAAGCTGGTCGGGTGGTGGGTCATCGTCCCCGCTGCCGACTGCTCCTCGTTCCTCCCCGGCGAAAGCTATCAGCAGCACGTCGTGACCAGGTACTCCCTGGTGCGCATCAGCAGGATCTGCACCAGCGGCGCTGCCGGGTGCAGCAAGTCCTCGGGCCAGGCCGATCTCCCTGCCGCCTCCTGCACCCCGGGAGCGGACGGGCTCTACATCGACCGGATTTCCTGCGTCGGCTGCGACAGCCAGGCGCGGAAGCTCCTGCCGGGGCTGCGCCCGGTGCTGGTGGACTAGCGGTGTCGGCGCAGGGGATGCCGGACAGCCAGCGCTGCCAGGGACCGGTTCCGCCGGAGCTGCAACAGGCCATCGAGGAGTTCAACCTGCGGGAGTGGTTTGCATGCCACGAGACGCTCGAGGAACTCTGGGTGGGCACGAGTGGGGAGCTGCGGGACTTCTACCAAGGGCTTTTGCAGGTCGCGGTGGCGCTGTACCACTGGCGTAACGGCAATTTCAAGGGAGCGGAAGGGCTGCTGCAACGGGGCCCCGATCTCCTGAGACGGGTCCCGGATATCTGCCTGGGCGTGGACGTCGCCCGAGTGGTGGCGGAGGCGGGTGCCCTGCGTGAGGCGCTCCTCGCGCTGGGGGAGGAGCGCATGGCCGAACTGGACCAGGCCCTGATCCCGAAAGTGCACCGCCCCCAACCGTGAATTCGGCAGCATCTCGACACTGAAAAAGCCGCCCCCCGGAATGGGAGGCGGCTTTTTTTATTTGGGGCACAGCGACTACTTGAGCAGGGTGACCTTGCCGTCGTCGAGGTCGTACCTGGCGGCGACGATCTTGATCTTGCCTTCCTTGACCTCCTCGGCCAGGATTTTCGATTTCTTGGGAAGTGCGGCGGCAACGGCCTTGGCGTTGATCTCGACGGCGCACTCCACGATCTCCTCCTTAGCCTTCCCCTTACAGGTCGCCTTGGCCTTCTTGGCGGCAGGAGCGATCTCCTTCACGATGGCGCCGATGTTCCCTTCCGCCTTGCCCCCGGCGACGGTTGCGGTGACCGCGCCGCAGCGCTCGTGCCCCAGCACCATGATGAGCGAGCTCTTCAGGTGTTCGGCGGCGTATTCCACACTCCCCAGGACCAGCGGGTCGGCCACGTTGCCGGCAACGCGCACCACGAAGACCTCACCCAGCGCCTGGTCGAAGATGATCTCGGGGGGGACGCGGGAGTCGGAGCAGGAGAGGATGATGGCGTAGGGATGCTGTTCCTTGGCCAGCTTGCCACGGGCGGTGGCATCGCACAGCGCAGATGCCGACAGTTTGCTGTCGACGTAGCGGGCGTTGCCATCCATCAGTTTCTGAAGGGCCTGGTCCGCCGTGATGCCGCTCGCTGCGCCGGAAGCGAAAGCGATGCCGACCGTTGCGGCGAGGGCTGCTGCCACTACTGCGATCCTGCGTGCTAGCTTGCTGCTCTTCATAGTTTCCTCCTTTTAATGTAGCCCGGGGGGCGATGGTGCTTCTTTCCTCATCGGCGAGGAACCGCGGGTCATGAGGGAAAAGCCGCCTCATTCTACATGAAAAGAAATATTATGCCAGCCTAATCTGGGCTGGCCTGCTGCGAGTTGGGGAGGGGGAAGGTTGACAACCGTCGGCGCTTCAGGCAGATTGGGCGGACGTAACGACACGGGAAAAGCGGAGTAAGTGATGTTTTTGTTGAAACTATTGGGTATCGGGGTGCTGGTCACGGTGGGAATCGCCATGATCGCCTTTTTGGAAGAGAAGCTGGTGAGCGGGCCGCGCCGGCGCCAGATCGCCGAAAGGGCGCGCCAGAAGCTGGCCGGCAGCGGCAAAGGGGACGGGCAAAGGGAGTAGCCTTCCGGTCACATCCCCTTGCCGAAATAGATCCCGGCGGCCACGGCGCAGAGCACCACGAAGGAGAACAGGGCGAAGTGCCAGTCGCGTTCCTTGACGAAGATGACCGCGGCGGCAACGACGCGCAGGACCGGGGTGCCGAGCAGCACCAGCAGCCCCGCGGTGATCAGCTTGGGAGCGAGCCCGGTATGACCGAGCACCATGAGGGCGATCCCGACGGCGAGGAGCGCCGCAGCCACCAAAGACCCCAACCTTAGCAGCCGCGCCAGCACCAGTTCGATAGGGTGCTCGGCCTTTTCCTCCGGCTCGATTGCTACCACCATTTCACCCCCTTGTAGATCATCTCGATGGCCGTGTAGGCCAGGATCGGCATGAAGAACAGCCTGATCTTGCTGGCCGGCATGCGCATCATCAGGCGCGCCCCCAGGATGGCGCCGAGCAGCACCCCGAGCACCACCGGCCCCGCCACCAGCGGTTTCACGTCGCCGCGCGCGAAGTACACCACTGCCCCCGAGGCCGCCGTCACCCCGATCATGAAATTGGAGGTGGCGCTGGACGCCTTGAAGGGCATCCCCATCACCTGGTCCATGGCCGGCACCTTGAAGATTCCCGCACCGATCCCCAAAAGACCCGCAGCCGCCCCCGAGAAGTACATGATGATCAGCCCCGGCAGCGTCCGGGTCACCTGGTACTCCACCCGGCGCCCCAGCGCCTTGTCGTAGTAGGAACCGCCCAGTTTCAACGTCCTGGAGATGGCATCGGGAACCACCTCGGGTCTGGAATGCTCCTTCCTGGTGCGGAACATGTTGTAGGCGGAATAGGCGAGCAGCAGGCCGAACAGGATGAACAGGACGCGCTGGTTTACCATGGCTGCCACCAGGGCGCCGGTCAGGGCCCCCGTCGAGGTTCCCATCTCCAGCCATATCGCCACACGGGTGTTGGTGAGGCGGTCTCTCAGGAAGGCCACTGCGGCGCCGGTCGAGGTGGCGATGATGCAGACGGTCGAGGCTGCCACCGCAGTGCGCATGGGCATTCCGAAACCAAGGGTGAGGGCGGGGACGATGATGATGCCGCCCCCCAGGCCGAGGATCGCCCCGACCACGCCGGCCGCGATTCCTATCGCGAAAATCGTTATGAAGGTAATAACCACGCATATCCTCCGCCCCGGCGCCCTGCCGGATCATTTCGACCGGGACAATCTACCTTTTCTACGCCCGCTTTACAAATAAATAAAGGGTAATAAATCTAGGGTTCCGGCCCGCTTTGCGTGCCCGGCGGCGGGAGGGCGCGCGGGCGTCGAGGCGACGGCGTACGCACCACTCGATGCACAAGTATTAGGCGGCTCTGCCCTTTCTGGGTCAGGCGCATTTCGCCGGTCCGGAGCGCGTTTTATTGTAACGGCCCGCAATATTAGCGGTTTTGTCGCGAGCCGGCAATCTGGCACAGCTTCTGCTAAAAGGATGGCCAGGTAACGAAGCACAACGAAGTGCACGGGACCGCTAGGTACGACAGGCAAAGGCGCCTCTCCACGACGGGTGAGAGGCGCCTTTTTTTATGCAATCCAGTGAAAGGGGGAGGTTCGGTCGTAAAGGCAGGCAGGCTCAGAGAAATATTCGCAGCACCAATACAGTGAGAACTACATTACAAAGGAGTAAGGACATGAAAAGAACCATCAAGAGCATCATCATGGCAACGGCGCTGACCATCGCAACCAGCGGGATCGCAATGGCGACCCCTTCCACCCAGATCTGGATCCCCTCCACCGACATCCAGGGCTTCAAGAGTGTGCACCTCGGTATCGACAACTACACCCGCACCTCCAACAACTCCAGTGTAGGCAACGTCTACGACCTCGGGGTAACCGCCGGGGTGCTTCCCTTCGATAAGATCCAGGCCGAGGTCGGCGTGGACTACATCACCAGCGGCTCCAACGGCTACGACAGCAGGCCGATCTACTTCAACGCCAAGGTCGGCACCCCGGAAGGGTCGCTCTTCGAGCTCTCCCCGGCCCTGGCCGTCGGCGGCTACGGCTTCGGCACCAACGGCGACAAGAACAGCGCCTTCCGTACCGATCAGAACATCGTGTATGGTCTCGCCGCCAAGACCCTCCCGGTCATCGGCCGTCTCTCCGCCGGTTACTACTTCGGCAACGACAAGGTGATCGGGCCCAAGGATGACGGTGTGCTCCTCTCCTGGGACCGCACCATGAGCGAGATTTCCGACAAGCTCTGGCTGGCCGCCGACTACCAGGGTGGCAAGAACACCGTCGGCGCCTTCAGCTTCGGTGCTTCCTGGGCCTTCTCCAAGAACGTCTCCGTGATTCTCGGCTACGACATCTACAACGACCAGCAGCTTGCCGGCAAGAACACCTTCACCACCCAGGTGGACATCAACTTCCCGTAATAGCGGCTTAACGCACGGATGAACGGGACGGGGGAGGAGCGTGAGGCGCCTCCCCCGTTTTTTTAGGCCGGCTCCGTTCCAGCCATGGCGCGACATTTTTGCCTTGATCAAACTTTTTCCTAAAAAAGGGTTGACGTCGCCGGAAGGGCTGTGGTACAAGTTGGGACTCAATGACGCGGGGTGGAGCAGTCTGGTAGCTCGTCGGGCTCATAACCCGAAGGTCACAGGTTCAAATCCTGTCCCCGCAACCAAAAGAAAATCAGGGACTTGCACATCGTTGCAAGTCCCTTTTTTCATGCCTGTACCCTTTTTTGTACCCCGTCCGCGGGAAAGGGGTTTCTGGCCTGCACAATAGGACTTGCGGAGGATTTTTTTATGGCAAGTCTGAAGAAGCGGGGCAGGGCCTACTACGCCCAGTATTACGACAACGGCAAACAGAAGAGGGTGAACCTGCACACGGAGTCCCTCCAGGTCGCGAAGGAGAAACTGCGCCAGATCGAGTCGGCTCAGTTCCGCGAAGAGGAGATTCCCCTTACCACCAAAACCCCCATCGGCGACATCCTCGAGAAGTACATCAAGTACAAAAGCGGGCACAGCAGGGACAAGAACATCCCTAAGATAAACACCTACCTGCGCGGTGCCTTCGGTCCGGTATGCGAAGCGTTGCAGGTTCGCAACCAGGCCATCGCGCAAAAGGCCGTGAAGCGTCCGAGTGCCGGCTCTGCCTCTATCATCTCCATCTCCCACATCGAGCATCTCAGCGCCGAAGTCCTGTCCACATTGTGGATCGGCTTCGAATTTTAACCCAGTATCGGCGTCCAAGGGTGACCCACCCCCTGTGAAATATTGAGGCTTTACAGATTGAGGGGGTGGGTCTCAAGATGCCGATGGTGGGTTAAAGTTGGATGCCGATCGACAGTATAGTGCTCTGCGGCCTTGTCAAATGCAGCCCCGAGCTCCAAACCGTACAACCATCTTGAATAACAATACAATCTCCATACACGCTATCCGCTAGCCAGATCTACAATCCTGCTACGCCCTCTCACTATTTCTTCCAAATCTTCGCCCGGCAGCATGTAGAGCAAACTAGAAGAGTTATAATCTGTCCAAGGCCCACGGTTTGCCCATAGGCGCCAATAGTGATGCTGTTGCAGGGAGGTCAGTTGCCCCCTTCGACAAGGCTCAGGGCGAGCGGGTCTTGGGTTGAACGAGATTGAAAATCCCTTTGTGCTAAGCTTGTCGAGGCAATGAATGACCATTGATTGCGAGGCCACCAATTGTAGGCCCTCGGTAGATTCAACGCGTGAACCGGATCACCTTATTCTGACATTTGGTCCGCTAATCACCCAGGACTCAGGGGAGAATTCAACATGCTCACACCTGACGACAACACGGATTCCGCCTTCTGGCAATGTCCCATCCCAGTGCTTTTGGAACAGTTGGCCGCAAGCCCGCAGGGGTTGACCAGCACGGAGGCGGCTTCACGCCTGCCCCAATTCGGCCCCAACCTTATCCACGGTGAGCGTAAAAAGGCACTGGTCCTGCAATTCATCACCAAATTCAAGAACCCCCTGGTCATCATCCTCCTTACGGCCAGCGCGCTCTCCGCCTTCACCGGTGACACTACGAGCTTCTTCATCATCGGCACCATTGTCCTCATCAGTGTGACTCTGGATTTCGTCCAGGAATACCAGGCTGGCCAGGCTGCAGAACGACTGCGCCAGTCGGTGGCAGTGCGAGGGCAGGTGCTTAGGGATGGCAAGTTCCTGGAGATTCCGCTCGCGGAGATGGTACCAGGAGACGTGGCGCTTCTTGCTGCCGGCGACCTGGTTCCCTGCGACGGCCGGGTACTGGAGGCAAAGGACTTCTTCGTAAACCAGGCTCTTTTGACCGGAGAAGCTTTCCCTGTGGAGAAATCACCAGCGGAATTACCGGAGGAGACTCAGGTTCTTGCAGCGGGCAACACCGTTCTTCTGGGGACATCAGTGGTGAGCGGTACGGCCCAGGTGCTGGTCTGCCGTACCGGACAGCGCACGGAACTGGGCGAGATCGCCGACACGCTTTTGGCCAAGGCGCCCCCCACCGCCTTTGAAGAGGGGACCCACCGCTTCGGTCTGCTCATCATGCGCATGACGGTGCTCCTCGTCCTGTTCGTCCTGCTGGTCAACGCCTTCTTTCACCGCCCCTGGCTGGAATCGTTCCTCTTCGCCGTGGCCCTGGCTGTGGGACTTACCCCTGAACTGCTCCCCATGGTGGTCTCCGTTACCCTTTCGCGGGGAGCGCTGCGCATGGCGACAAAGAAGGTCATCGTCAAACGGTTGGCCTCTATCCACAACCTGGGGAGCATGGACGTCTTCTGCACCGACAAGACCGGCACCCTCACCGAGGCCCGAATCCATCTGGAACGCCACCTGAATCCACTGGGGCAGGACAGCCTGCGGGTCCTGGAGCTGGCCTATTACAACAGCTATTACGAGACCGGCCTGAAGAGCACCCTGGATGACGCCATCCTGGAGCACACCGAGATCGACGCGAGCGGTTGGAAGAAGATAGACGAGGTACCTTTCGACTTCGAGCGTCGCCGGATTTCGGTTCTCCTCGACAACGGCACGGAGAGGCTCCTGGTCGTCAAGGGCGCCCCAGAGGATATCCTTCGGTTGTCGGTGAGCTTTGCAGCTGACGGGGAGGCGCAGGCGCAGCCACTCGGCGAGGCGGCGCGGCTTGCCATTAACGGGCAATTCGAGGCCCTGAGCCGGGAGGGCTTCCGGGTGCTGGGCATTGCCTCGCGAAAGGTGGGGAAGGACCATCCTCATGCCGTGGTGGGCGATGAATCGGAACTGGTCTTCGCCGGATTCGCAGCATTTCTCGACCCGCCAAAGGCCAGCGCCAAACTAGCCCTGGCGGGCCTTGCCGCGGATCGGGTCGAGGTCAAGATCATCACCGGTGACAATGAACTGGTTACCCAGCATATCTTCGAGGAACTAGGGCTCCCCGTGACGGGGGTGCTGACCGGGGCTGATATCCAGCAATTGGATGATCCGGCACTCGCGGCACGGGCGGAGCAGGTGAATCTTTTCTGCCGCGTGGCACCAGCCCAGAAAAACCGGGTCATCCTCGCGCTCAAGAGGCGCGGTCATGTGGTGGGGTATCTTGGTGACGGCATCAACGACGCCCCATCGCTGCATTCCGCCGATGTGGGCATTTCAGTGGACAGCGCTGTGGACGTGGCGAAAGCCGCAGCAGACATGATCCTTCTGGAGCAGGACCTGGGGGTCCTCCACGCCGGTGTCCTGGAAGGAAGGCGCACCTTCGGCAACATAATGAAGTACATCATGATGGGCACCAGTTCCAATTTCGGCAACATGTTCTCGATGGCCGGGGCCTCGCTCGTTCTCCCCTTTCTTCCCATGCTGCCGGTGCAAATCCTGCTCAATAACCTCCTTTACGACGTGTCTGAACTTCCCATTCCGCTGGACCGCGTAGATGACGATTACCTGAGCCATCCACGGCACTGGGACATGAACTTCATTCGCAACTTCATGCTGGTTATCGGCCCGGTCAGCTCGGTTTTCGACTTTCTCACCTTCTATGTGATGCTGACGTTCTTCCATGCCGGAGAGGCGCTCTTCCATACCGGTTGGTTCATCGAGTCCATGGCCACGCAGGTGCTGGTCATCTTCATCATCCGCACCCGTCAAAGCCCCTTCAAGAGCCGCCCTAACCCGTGGCTGATCGCCTGTTCGCTGACCGTCGTGGCAGGGGCCGCGCTGCTGCCATTTGCCCCTATCGGCAGGCATCTCGGTTTTGTGGCGCCGCCGGCGTTCTTTTTCCTGATGCTGACAGCCTTGCTGCTGGCCTATCTCGTGGCTGTGGAAGGGATGAAGAGGTGGTTCTTCCGCCGCTTTGCTGCGGAGTAAAACACGTTCGTCTTCCCGCTGATACAAAGGCATAGAGCAGAGAGTAGGGCTGGGCACAGAGTTCATGGAAGGAGGAAATCATGAAGTTCGCCATTATCATGCTGAGCATCATATTCATAACCGATATCGGAACCTGTCTGGGTGTCGATCAATTAATTTGCGATACCGGTAGCACAACCTATCATGCGAACGGTCAATTGAAGGCATGCACACTGAAGGATGATTTCGCTAGCAATGGGATTAAATGCAAACAATATGCACCAATCAGTTTTTATGAAACCGGGAAGCTCGAAAGCTGCGTAGCAAGCGACTTTTTCATCTATGGATCCATCATTTGCAACCAGTACTCACAAGTCAGCTTCTACCCATCGGGCAAATTGAAAACCTGCGATCTTTCCCAGACGATACAGATCGACGGCAAGACCTGCGCGCAATACGAACCAATTTTTCTCCAGGAAAATGGCAAGCTGAAGTCCTGCAGCACGCCGCACTGATCGCGAGATAGGAGATTCGACGCTCTTTAGGGAGGCTGTGAAAGGGCTTATATCCCGGCAATATTTCACCCTGTTTGGGCCGAAAACCCTTGTGGCCCCGAATTACGCGAAAACCAGGACCCGAAAATAATGTCCGAGGGACGGCACCGATGAGCAAACACAAAAGAGTCAGCAGCCCCATTTACACTCTATTCCCAACAGAGATAGAGGGGTTCGATTCCCTGGGAGAACTGGCGCTCAATATGCGCTGGTCTTGGAACCACGCGGCCGACGAAGTATGGGCGCAACTCGACCCGGGACTCTGGGACCTCACCCACAACCCTTGGGTCGTTCTGCAAACCGTTTCGCGGGACCGGCTCAAGCAAGCCTTGGACGATCCGGCCTTTCGCGGGAAGGTTGCCGACCTGGTGGAAACCAAGCGTCACGAGGCGGAGGTGCCAGCCTGGTTCCAGCAGAGGCACCCGCGTAGTCCCTTGACCTTGGTCGCCTATTTCAGCATGGAGTTCATGCTGAGCGAAGCACTTCCCATTTATTGCGGGGGGCTCGGCAACGTGGCCGGCGACCAACTCAAAGCGGCTAGCGATCTGGGCGTACCGGTGGTCGGCGTGGGGCTCCTCTACCAACAAGGTTATTTCCGGCAAGTGATCGACCGGCACGGCTCGCAGCAGGCCCTCTTTCCGTACAACGACCCCGGACAGTTGCCGGTCATGCCCGTGCGTGAACCCAGTGGGGAGTGGTTGCGGCTTGAGATCGTGTTGCCAGGGTACTCGCTTTGGGTGCGTGCCTGGCAGGTCCAGGTTGGGAGAGTGAAGCTTTACCTCCTCGACAGTAATGATGCCGCGAATTTCCCAGCCTACCGGGGGGTAACCAGCGAGCTTTACGGCGGCGGGCCAGAACAGCGTCTGAGGCAGGAAATGGTTCTTGGAATCGGCGGCTGGCGTCTGCTCCAGACACTGGGCGTCAATCCCGAGGTCTGCCACCTGAACGAAGGGCATGCAGCCTTGGCGGTGCTGGAGCGGGCACGCAGCTTCATGTCAGCGACAGGGCAAACGTTCGAAGTCGCCCTAGCCGTTACCCGGGCAGGCAACCTCTTCACTACTCATACGCCGGTAGCTGATGGATTTGACCGATTTGCCCCACAGCTCATCGAGCATTACCTCGGCGATTATGCCAGGAACAGTCTCGGCATCCCCGCCAGCCATCTGCTGTGCCTCGGCCGGTTCAACCCCGACGATGCCTCAGAACTTTTCAACATGGCCTACCTGGCTGTTCGAGGGAGTGGAGCGGTAAACGGGGTGAGCCGTCTACACGGGAACGTGAGTCGGGGCATCTTTAAGTCTCTCTTCCCGCACTGGCCCGAGGTGGAAGTACCGGTGGGCCATGTGACCAACGGCGTCCATATGCCAAGCTGGGATTCGGCAGAGGCCGACGTCATCTGGACCGAATACTGTGGGAAGGAGCGCTGGCTGGGGATGACGGAGCCCATGGAGGGGAAGATCCGCTGTGCTCCCGACGACAAGCTCTGGCAGTTCCGTGCCGACGCCCGCAAGGCCCTCGTCGGCTACATCCGCGAACGGCTGTCCAAGCAGCTGGCCGCTTCAGCCGCAGCACCGGAGGAGATCATGAGCGCGCAGCATATTTTCGATACCAACGCATTGACGCTGGGGTCCGCGCACCGCTTTGCAACCTACAAACGACCGAACCTGCTGCTGCACGACCCTGAAAGGCTCCTGCGCATCCTCACCGACCCGAGACGCCCGGTGCAGCTCATCATCGCCGGCAAGGCAGATCCAGCCGACCAGGCGGGACAGGCCATGATTGAGCAATGGACACGTTTCATCCGGCGCCCCGATGCGAGCCGGCACGTCATCTTCCTCAGTGATTACGACATGCTGCTGACCGAACACCTTGTACAGGGGGTGGATGTCTGGATCAACACACCTCGACGACCTTGGGAGGCGTGCGGAACGAGCGGCATGAAGGTGCTGGTCAATGGTGGACTAAACCTTTCGGAACTCGACGGCTGGTGGGCTGAAGCCTACACTCCTGAAATGGGGTGGGCGCTGGGCGACGGCGCAGAACACGGCTGTGACCCCGACTGGGATGCAACTGAGGCCGAGGCGCTCTACACACTTCTCGAACAGGATGTGATCCCAGAGTTTTACAGCCGGGACCGAAACGGCATTCCTCCCGCATGGGTAGCGCGCATACGCGAGAGTATGGCCCGCCTGACGACCCGATTCTCCAGTAACCGTACTGTACGACAGTATGCCGAGAGCTACTATATTCCAGCCGCTGCGGCCTACCGCGAGCGCGCCGCGGATAATGGAGAAGCGGGCGTAGCAATAGTGAACTGGCTGAAGGCAGTAAAACGGGAGTGGGGTAATCTGCGTTTCGGCGTTGACAAGGTTGTGACGAAAGGGAACCTGCATACGTTCGAGGTTCAGCTCTATCTCAACGGGCTCGACCCTAATGCGGTAAAGGTTGAGCTGTATGCTGACGGAGTCAATGGCGGCGACCCTGTTTGCAAGGAGATGACGCGCGGCCCTAGACTGGTTGGCGCGGAAAACGGTTATCTCTATGGTGTACAGGTCGCTGCGTCAAGACCAGCCATGGACTACACGGCGCGTGTGATACCGTACCGCGCAGGCACCGCGGTACCTCTAGAAGCCGCTCATATTCTGTGGCAACGATGAGTGGGGGGGACACAGCTTTCCGGAGGAAGTGATACATGGATGACTATCTAGTACGCATTCTTACTAAAGCGGGAACCTTCCGGGGACTGGCCTGCGTCTCGACAGGGGTAGTGGCTGAGGCTGCAAGGAGGCACGGCACGCTCCCCACGGCCACGGCGGCCCTGGGACGGGCGCTAACCGGAGGGGCGCTCATGGGGGCGCTCCTTAAGACCGACCAGCGGGTGGCACTGAAGTTCGAAGGGAACGGCCCCCTCGGCAAGATTCTCATCGAGGCCCTGAGCACCGGAGCCGTGGCAGGTACCGTCGGCAACCCGGCCGTGGACCTTCCTCTACTCGATGGAAGGCCAGACGTGGCCGGCGCTCTTGGCCGTACCGGGCTGCTTACCGTCACCAAGGACCTGCGGTTGAAGCAGCCTTACCAGGGGACGGTACGGCTCACCTCCAGTGAAATTGGCGAAGATCTGGCGATGTACCTCACCGAATCGGAACAGGTCCCCTCTGCAGTCAGGCTCGACGTCTTCGTGGAACAGGACGGCACGGTCGGCGCGGCGGGCGGATTTCTGATACAGTCGCTCCCCCCCCAGGACGAGACGGCCATCCATCTTCTCTGGGAACGAATCGGTAACCTCTCCTCGCTCTCAGACCACTTTTGTCGCGGCGGCACCCCAGAACAGCTGCTGGACGTCCTCTTCGTCGGGATCCCTTTCGAGACCTTTGAAAAACGCGTGATCTCCTTCCAGTGCACCTGTAGCAGGGAAAAATGTGAGCAGGCGCTTTTGACTCAGGGAAAGGATGCCCTTCGGGCGATGGCTGATCGCGAGGGCGGGGGGACGGTTACCTGCGCCTTCTGCAGGGAGGTTCGGAACTTCAGCCAGGAAGAGATGGGAAGCCTCGTTGATGCACTGTCGGAGCCTGTCGCGCCCCCCCCCGCACCAAGCGACGAGTCGGGGAAAACCGCTGTGCTGGATATTCGGAGAACTTTAGAGATCAACAAAAATACCTGATTGCTTTCGATGCGACCGTGGACGGTCACGAGATACTATCTCGTTCCTTGCCGTATCGACATTCTCTGCCCATGTGACCAGGGGATGTCGGCGGTGGGCGTATTCTCGCGGCCAATGAACCCTGAGCCTAGATACCTTGGCAACGGCCCTGTAGGAAGAGGAGACGCTAGACGCTGCCCGTAAATGAGACCTCGCAACGGTACGAACTCCCCGACGACCGGAGGAGAATACTCACCGGGATTCGGGACGTGAAATAATCTGATAGAAATGAGTGCCGTCGGCGGCTTAAAGGTTTTTCAACGTGCCCTCCATTGCCCCCAAAAAACGGGGAGACGGATTTCGGATGATCATCAAAATTCGAAACCGCTCCACAGTGGTTTCCGCCGGCGAATTGATAATAAGCCTCTGGTAGCTATAATCTGAGCGTCAGTTACTATTGTGTAGCGGTAGCACTTTGGGGAATCTTAGTTTAAACAGGCTACATCGGCAGTGATTTGAAAGCCGAGTTCCTGATGGTGACTTGCAGAGATGAAGTTACCGCATACCGCAAGGGGGGCATTATGCCAACCGGTTGGTTTGCGAAGTGGATGTGGACACCGCCGGCAAACGTATATTCGCACAGCCGCGGCAAACTTGGGGAAAGGTTCACCTGATGAGCCATACCTGTTTCCCGGGAACGGTGCTGCGACCATGGCAATTCTGGGCGTACTGCCCATCACAAGTTCCGGGGCGCCACGTGCGGCAGCGCCTGAGAGTGATTCTAAGAAAGTAACTACACGTATCATTCTGCTAACATTGTCAAAGGAGATTCTCAATGTTTGAACTTTCACAAGAAGCAAAGATGATAATAGCTTCAAACTTAACCGTAGCTGCAACGATCAGAGATGCGGCCATTACGGCTAAAGGCGACCCTCAATCTAGCGAATCCGGCGATTCAAAAGATTTAGTGACTCAGATGTTTGCAGCAATTTTAACCAATCTAGAGAAGCAATCTCTTGGTAGGGAACATGAGCGCTGAGACGATTCCGTGTAAAATTATATTAGCCTATACTTTCACATAAATATTGATAGTTAATTTTATATCGCATGTAGTACCAGTGGAAGGTGCCGACAAATGATAACATCAATACTGATCGTCGATAATGATGAAATAACAAGGGATCTGATTTGTCGTCTCATTTCCTTTCGTATACCAAATGCAGTCATACATGCTACCTCTAAATTCGAATCTGCGCTTGAATTATGTAAAACACTCAGAATAGATATAGTCATTACAGCAACATCGATGCAACCTACCAGCAGCAATGACATGCTTGACAGTATCAGAAGAATCGAGAACAACCCGATTAAGATTATTATAATGACTAGCTCCGGCCAAAAGGATGAGTTAGACAGGATGTCCGGTATAGAAAACTCTTACATAATTGGCAAACCGATAAACATCGAGGAACTGATCACTTTGGTCAATGATAAGATAGTTGAGGTGGAAAGAGAGCGTTTAGGAAGATCGCGTTCAGGCACTTGATCTTATCCCTACTATGAACAAACGACAGCATTTATGTGTATTCCTCAACCTTGCCTTCGTGTTCCTGCTGCAGGTACTGCGCAGTTTCCAACGTAACCAGGGGCTCCTGTTATCCGGCGCCGTCGCCTACTATACGTTGTTGTCGATTGTCCCCATGTCTATACTCGCCCTCGTTGTGCTGACGCATTTTATCGAAGAGCAGCGGTTGATTCACACCATGGCAACGTACCTTGAAATGGTAATCCCCGGTTACGCGGCGACTTTGACCGAACAGGTGCGGATTTTCCTTAAGGACCGCAAGGTAATCGGCATGGTCGGTTTCACCGTCATGTTGTTTTTCAGCTCCCTTGCCTTTTCCATGTTTAGAAACGCCATGTCGGTGATTTTTTCCCAAAGTGTCAGGATTAAGCGTCGTAACGTCATCATTTCCGTTATTATTCCCTACCTGTTCATTTTCCTGATGGGACTGGGTATCGTGCTCGTGTCGTATATTGTTGGCGCCATCGAGACCCTGGAAAGCAGGCATCTTGAGATACTTGGCAGGAATTTTAACCTTGGAGGAACCGCCGTTGTGGTTTTGTACATCCTGGGGATCGTTGGCGAGGTGCTTTTACTCACCGCCCTCTATCTGGTCATGCCCATGGTGCGGGTCAGGTTTCGTCACGCGATAATCGGCGGGCTAATCACGGCCATTTTATGGGAGATCACTCGACGGGTGTTGGTCTGGTATTACGCCTCTATATCCATGGTAAACATCATATACGGCTCCATAGCCCTAACGGTGGTGGCCCTTCTCAGTATGGAGGCTGTTGCGCTGATTCTGCTGTTGGGAGCCCAGGTTATTGCCGAACTTGAACGCAAATCCGACGCATCGGCCGGAGAAGTACCACCAGAATTTGAGACATGATCTAGACACATTTACACCTCTTTTGTTGCCCACGTCCACCGGGACTGCGGAACCGACTGGACGGCAACACTGGTTGCTCTGAGTTCTGGGTTTGATAAGCACTGGCTGAAATATGGCAGGCTCTCGGAGGGGAAAATGAAGGTTCTGCTCGTCTACCCTAAGTACCCAGATACCTATTGGAGTTTCAGCTATGCAATGCCGTTTATCGGGAAAAAAGCCGCGTTTCCTCCCCTGGGTCTTCTTACTGTTGCGGCGCTTACCCCTGACAGCTGGGAAGTGAGGCTGATCGATCTTAACGTCGAGCGGCTTTCTGATAATGACCTGCAGTGGGCCGATTACGTATTTCTCGGTGCCATGACGGTCCAGAGGGAGTCCGTAAGGGAAGTCTTGAGCCGATGCAGCTCTCTAAGGATCAAGACCGTCGGGGGAGGCCCGCTTTTCTCGACATGCCATGATGAGTTTCCCGAGGTGGACCATTTGGTGCTCGGTGAGGCCGAGGTCACATTGCCGCGTTTTCTGGAAGACCTCGAAAAAAAAAGCCAGCAGCGGATTTACCTCCCCGGCAACCGCCCCGACATTGCTCGCACGCCGATCCCGCGATGGGCGCTGATCGACATGCACAAGTACGCCTCCATGAATGTACAGTATTCCCGGGGATGTCCTTTCGATTGCGAGTTTTGCGACATCACTGCACTGTTCGGTCACAACCCGAGAACCAAAACTCCGGAACAGGTCATAGCCGAGCTCGATGCGCTCTACTCCAGGGGGTGGCGCGGAGGGGTTTTCTTCGTTGACGACAACTTCATTGGCGATAAACGAAAGCTGATAAATGAAGTTCTTCCGGCGATGATTTCCTGGATGAAGGCGCATGGATACCCGTTCTTCTTCTATACCGAGGCTTCCATCAATCTTGCGGACGACCCGCGTCTCCTCGAATTGATGGTCACCGCCGGTTTTCAGGAGGTCTTCATCGGCATCGAAAGCCCGGAACCGGATTCTCTGAGGGAAACGGGCAAACTGCAGAACCACAACCGCGATCTCCTAGCCTCGGTGCGCTATATCCAACAGGCGGGGCTTCAGGTGCAGGGAGGCTTCATCGTGGGTTTCGACAGTGACTCACCTGAAATCTTCGACAAACAGCTCCACTTCATACAGAAAAGCGGCATCGTTACGGCCATGGTGGGAATACTGATGGTCCTGCGTGGTACCAAGTTGCATAGCCGGCTCGCCAGCGAGGGAAGGATCATCAGTACTGCCAATGGCAACAACACCGATACCGCCCTCACTTTTACCCCGAAGATGAGCCCACAGGTGCTGATAGCAGGTTATCAGCGACTGGTGAGGACCATTTATTCGCCGGATTATTTCTACGATCGCATGATGACTTTTCTGAAAGAGTACCGGCTTTCGGGACCATCCCTGTTTTCCACGCTACAGTGGCGTGATGTCAGGGCATTTTTCCGATCCGTGCTTTTTCTGGGGATTCTGGGTAAGGAGCGGCTGCACTATTGGAAGGTTTTTTTCTGGACGCTCCTCAGGAAACCACGACTACTCCCGTTGACCATAACGCTGGCAATCTATGGTTTTCATTTCCGTACCGTTTCCGACCAGATCTGCTCCCCACCCACCGATGAGTGCCGCTAAGGCAAGGATCCTGGGAGCACGCGGGGACGCGTCGGCTGATGCAGTTCGAGCCACATGGCGCACCTCATGATCGCGCGTGACGGAGCCGAGACGTTTCGCTTTCCTTGGATTAAGTTTCGATCCTCGGTGAGATCGTTCTTTGCGCACAAAACGCCTTGGCTTTCAGCTCCGAATCGGTACTCGATATTATGCCGTTCCCTAACCACCTCAAGCTGGAACTCAGCTGCAATGAGAGTGGGAAACCGCTCGCTGCTTATCTTGCATGGTCATCGATTGGAGGCTGGAACACCAGGCGGGTGTAGGCTTGCTACTTCCGTGGCCAGCCTTTGAAACCGACGATTACCGCCAGGGAGAGGCAGAAAACAACGCTCAACCCTGCCGACACGAAAGAAACAGCGAACGCGGCAAGATACATGAACGGCCCGAAGCTGAATTGTCTGGTGATCTGATCAATGTGCTGAGGGTCCACGCTTCGCCCCCCCCCGAGCAACCTTCCATTTTTTGAGGCGTAGTGCCACAACCCCTTGAATGCTATTGCTATCCCGAAGAAGGTGCCGGAAAAGACCGCACCGGCAACCTTCGCTTCAGGGTGAAGAAGGTATTCCGCCACCAAGGCGGTCGGAAACGGCAGGAAGGTGACCAGCAACAGCACCAAACCGTTCAAGTACAGGAACGTGTGATCGCTTCTCTGGACGAAGGTGAAAATCCGGTGATGGTTCACCCACTTGGCGAGGACCGTGACAAAGCTCGTCACGAAGGCAAGGTAGTGGGGCCACAGCGCCAGCAAGGCAGAACTCAGGCTCTGATCGGCACCGAGTTCCGAAGCATTTGGCACTTTGATGGTCAAGACCAGCAGTGTTATGGCGATGGCGAAAACCCCGTCGCTGAACGCCTCAATGCGTCCTGTTTCCTTTCTTGCAAAGCTCTTGACCATGGCTCTCTGCTGCCGGCAAGACGTTGCCACTGGAGCAATCGCTCAGGGCTTGCTTCTCAGCCGGGACAGGAGATTACTCACGAATTCTTCACGTTCCAAAAGTCCTAAGTGCCATGCCCGGTTGTCGGTGCCTACTCTCTCAGTTTTTAGGTTGGAGAGGGATGACTCGAGTATTTCGATCAGAATGCCCGCCTCTTTTTCAGTCAACTCAATCCTGGTCATATCACTAGCCTCCCTTTTTATATCGAAGCCGCTTCTCCAGCTTTCAGGTTCTCTGACAGAGAGTCGGTAAGGTGATCGATTCCTGGCCTTCATTCGGAGATACAACCCGCTGTTTTACCGACTCGTGTTGTCATCATTATAACTGCCATGAAACGTGTTACAATTAACAAATACGGAACAAGAGCGGTAAGCGGATAGAAAAGCATTGCTCGCTGCCCCGAAAATCGAAGCCAGCGCAACCTTCCCCAGGGGCATGAGCCACTGAAGGAAAGGGGAAGTGACCATTCTCACCAAAATCTCTTGTCAAAACGAAAAGATGAAACTACCTACAGGTCGGTTCTTCGGACCGAGGTTTCGACACCTTCGAGGTTTGCAATTATCCCGCCGGTCGAGGATTTTCAAAAATGGCAAAGACCTATACGTTCACCACCAAACATTACCCGGCAAATGATCTCCTTGCCCTTGATTTGCAGGGTCACCTGGATGAAATGGCAAAGCTCGGATGGGAGATGGTAAGCACCGAACGACTCAGAACTTCCTTTCCCCTCCGCCGCATAAGCTAAGCTAGTTTTGTACAAAATGCACTTTGACTGTTATAATCTGACCGTAACTCAAAGCTCACGCACTGCCCGACTGACACAGACTTTACTTTCAACAACTCTTGTATGCGGGCAATCCATATTGATCGGGGTGAGCCGATGAATGCTCCTGCAAACTTGCCCCGGTCGCTGGTCCGCATTCCATGCCTATTTTGAGTGGAAAACCGGCCTATGTTGCACAAAAAGTACACTATTCTCGTGGCTGATGACGACCCAAATGATCGGCTGCTGATGGAACGAGCTTTCAAGGCCAGCCTTGTAAAGGCAGAGCTTCGACTAGTGACATGCGGAGAAGAAGCAATTGCATACCTTAAAGGTGAAGGAGTGTTCGACGACCGTTCAAACTATCAGTACCCATCATTCCTTCTCACTGACTTGAAAATGTTTCCCGGTGACGGGTTTTCGATTCTCGCCTTTCTGCAAAGTACGCCAGACTCTGCAATCATTCCCACCATCGTACTTTCATCGTCAAATGACTCGGATGACATAAAAAGAGCTTACATGCTTGGAGCAAGCGCCTATATTGTCAAACCGCAGGACCCCAAGGAATTGATTGAATTCCTAAAGGCAATCGCCGCTTTCTGGCTGATCTGTGAAGTGCCTGAGGTGGATGAGGCCGGCCGACGAGTGTCGACAAAAAGTCAAGGGAAATTGGGCGAAAGGTTCACTTGACGACAGCAACGGCGCGCTTGGCCCCCCCCCCCCCGGAACCGCCATCGCGCAAATAGTTTACCTTTCGCAACACTTTCGCAGGTTGTGCTGGATCTTGCTTCGACTCCATGCATTTCGTCGGACGGAAACCGCAAGGCGGAGCAGTGCTAATGGTCTGATTTTATAGGTTTTGTTGTTTTTTATAGTCGCGGTTGCGCCACAAGCCAACTGGTTCGAACCCCGTGTCCTGTCATTTTGTTGACATTCGATGCAAACCTTCTCTGTACCCTTTGTTGTACCCTAAAGTCTTGCAAACATGGGTAACATGTGATACATGAGTATTCGTCTACGGGTTTTCAACCGTCCGTTATTTTAGCAAGTTGCTGATTTTCTTGAAGTGGGTTCAGGGGGCTTGGTTGCTCTCATAACCCGAAGGTCACAGGTTCAAATCCTGTCCCCGCAACCAAAACATCACAAAGGGATCTGCCACTGGCGGATCCCTTTGTTGTTGCTCTGTACCCCTGGCGGCACCGCCCGGAGGGGGCCCATACGTCGGCGGCTGCAGGTTGGGCTCCAGGCGAGGCAGATATGCTATCCAGACAAACGAAAGAAACCCCGCCTCGGAGAGAGAGGCGGGGTCAGGTGGGCCACCTCCGTGCGGAGGTGGCCTTTTTTCATGCCGGGCGCAACGCCCGGGTTAGTCGTCGTAGCGCTCTTTGTGCTTGAGCCGGAGCTCGCTGAGGGTCGCCTTGCGGTAGATGACGTTGCGGGTGACCGTGCTGCTGTTGCCCGCGGCGTCGGTGGCGGTCACGGTGATCACGTAGGTGCCGTTTTTCAGGAACCGGAGCTGCTGCTTGAAGACGCCGGTGCTGTCGACCTTGGGCTTGTAGGTGCGGCCGCTCATCTTCACGAGGACCGTGGCTTTGCCGACCGTGTCGGCCACGGTGCCGGTCACAACGATGCTGTTCTTGCTGGTGGTGATGTCCTGCGCCGGGTAGGTCACCGCCATGGTGAGGACGCCGGCCGGGGTGTAGGTCACGGTCCGCTTGGCGCTGGTGACGTTGCCGGCCAGGTCGGTTGCGGTGACGGTGATGGTGTTGACGCCGGCTACCAGGTTGACGGTGGCGGTGAAGGTGTTGCCGTTGATGGCGGCCGAGGTCTGGTTGCCGCCGTTGTCGGTCACGGTGACGGTGGAGCTTTCATCGATGGTCCCGGTCACGGTGATGTAGGACTGGGCCGAGTCGCTGTTGTCGCCGGGGGCGGTGATGGCGAGCACCGGCGCGGTGGGGTCGAAGGTGATGGTGCGGACGACGCTCTGGGCGTTGCCGGCCTGGTCCACGGCCACCACGGTGATCACGTTGGCGCCGGGCACCAGGGTGACGGCGGCGCTGAAGGAGCCGTCGGGGTTCACGATGACGGCCTGGCCGTTGATGGTGAGCGACTGCAGCCCGCCGGCGTCGGTCGCGCTGCCGCTTATGTTGAGGGTCACCTTGTTGGTGTAGGAGCCGTCGGCCAGGGTCGAGACGACCAGGGTCGGGTTGGTGGTGTCGGCGGTCGGCGCGGGGATGGTAACGGTCACGCTCGCGCTCTTGCCGATCGAAACGTTTCCTGCCGCGTCCTTGGCGAATGCGTAGAAGGTATTGCTCCCTTCCACCGCGGTGACCACCGCCGGGGGAGTCATGCTCCAGCCCATGGCTGAGGCCGAAGGTGCGGCGGAGCTGGTGCTGACGAGATAACCGGTGACGGCGACGTTATCGGTGGCGGTGAAGGCGGTGACCGGTACGGTCAGGGTGGTCGCGGTAGCCGGCAGGGTGAAGGTGCCCACGACGGGGGCGGTGGTGTCGGGGAGGGTGACGGTGACGCTGGCGCTCTTGCCGGCGGAGACGTTGCCGGCGGCATCTTTGGCGAAGGCGTAGAAGGTGTTGCTCCCGGCGACCGCGGTGACGCTTGCCGGAGCGGTGGCGCTCCACCCGGCGGCGGAGGCGGCCGGTGCTGCCGAGCTGGTGCTGACGAGATAACCGGTGACGGCGACGTTATCGGTGGCGGTGAAGGCGGTGACCGGTACGGTCAGGGTGGTCGCGGTGGCCGGCAGGGTGAAGGTCCCCACGACGGGCGCGGTGGTGTCGGGGAGGGTGACGGTGACGCTGGCGCTCTTGCCGGCGGAGACGTTGCCGGCGGCATCCTTGGCAAAGGCGTAGAAGGTGTTGCTCCCGGCGACCGCGGTGACGCTTGCCGGAGCGGTGGCGCTCCACCCGGCGGCGGAGGCAGCCGGTGCTGCCGAGTTGGTGCTGACGAGATAACCGGTGACGGCGACGTTGTCGGTGGCGGTGAAGGCGGTGACCGGTACGGTCAGGCTGGTCGCGGTGGCCGGCAGGGTGAAGGTGCCCACGACCGGAGCGGTGGTGTCGGGGAGGGTGACGGTGACGCTGGCGCTCTTGCCGGCGGAGACGTTGCCGGCGGCATCCTTGGCGAAGGCGTAGAAGGTGTTGCTCCCGGCGACCGCGGTGACGCTTGCCGGAGCGGTGGCGCTCCACCCGGCGGCGGAGGCAGCCGGTGCTGCCGAGCTGGTGCTGACGAGATAACCGGTGACGGCGACGTTGTCGGTGGCGGTGAAGGCGGTGACCGGTACGGTCAGGCTGGTCGCGGTGGCCGGCAGGGTGAAGGTGCCCACGACGGGCGCGGTGGTGTCGGCGGCGGGAGCCGCGGCCACCGTGAAGGAGTTGGTGCTGACGATCTCGTAGCCGTGGTTGGGGTTGTTGGCGTCGGGGAGCCAGCTGCCGAAAGCGGCCCCGGCGATGTCGTACTGGTTGCCGTACCACCCCACCTGCCAGGTGTAGGTCCCCCCCGCGGCCGGCGCCGGTGCGGTCAGGACGGCAGGGAGGGTGGTCGAGCTTCCCATGCCGCTGGCGGTGCCGCTGGAGATTGCCAACTGGGCGCCGCTTTGGTCGAGCAGCACGGCGCGCACCCAACCGGTGCGGTAGCCGCCGGCTATGGTGACGGATACGGTTTCACCTGGAGCGTAGGAGGTCTTGTTGGTGGTGCCGGTCACGTTGATGGTGTTCTTGGTGCTGGTGGCGTGGGTGCCGTGGGCGTGACAGCCGTTGCAGGTGGAGGTAGTGGTATGGCAGTTCACGCACCCCATGGCCGTATAGTAGGACGACTGCGCCTGCGCCTCGTTGCGCCAGAGCTGAAAGGACAGCAGGGACAGTGCGAAGACGAACAACACCAGTAACCTTCCTTGATTCTTCTGAGTCATGCGAGCTCCTTTGTTTGTAAGAACTTGTGTGTTTTTTTGAGAGACTGCGTTTTCCTCATACAGCTTCGGACATCCGGAGTGTGCATCTCCTCCTTTAGCGTTGCCTGCCGCTACCTGGTGGCGTGGGCTCAGGCTGTAACTCCGGAAGCATAAGGACTGCGACTGCATGGTACAGGTTTGGTTCGGGCACGAAAAAAGCCGGGCGCGAACATCGTGAAGATATTTCGGCGACCCGGCTGTCTCAGTGAGACCCTTAGGCTTTCCGTCCCACCCTCGCGGGTGGTTTAGTATTGTCGTGTATCGGTGTCTTGACT
The DNA here is from genome assembly GCF_018986915.1 of Geomonas oryzisoli. Taxonomy (NCBI): domain Bacteria; kingdom Pseudomonadati; phylum Thermodesulfobacteriota; class Desulfuromonadia; order Geobacterales; family Geobacteraceae; genus Geomonas; species Geomonas oryzisoli. Next base: position 3,342,795 of record NZ_CP076723.1, on the reverse strand, counting down.
CCGCAGAGAAGCTGCGGATATGTGGTCTGCGTTGGCGTTACGGCAAGGATATCCTCCGAACACGCGCGCAAAAAAGCCGGGCGCGAGTATCGTGAGTGATATTTCGGCGACCCGGCTGTCTGCGTGAGACCCTTAGGCTTTCCGTCCCACCCTCGCGGGTGGTTTAGTATTATCGTGTACCACAAGTTGTATAGATGCTGAATCGGATATATCTCATCACGACAAAAATGGTCAACAAGAAAAAAACGGCAACAATCAGCTATATGCGAAAAAAGAGGATCTGTCTCAGGAGGTCCGTAGTGCCGGCTGAGGTCGTAGTAATGAGGAAAAAACGGTGGGGACAGGGGGGCGGTGAGCCAGGGCGTGGTCGATGTAACTTGGCGAATACATAAAGCGGTTCGCTAATGAGAGCGTCACGCGTCTGCTGTGAAAGTTTCTTTCAAATTCATACAGTTGTAGGCACTGGTTGTAACAGTATTCTTATGAGATAACCACGAAAAGGTTACATCGGGATTTTAGAAAAATAATTGTCGGAGGCGAGCTAGAGGGGTAGGGAGGTCTTGCTCACCACGGTGCGCAGGGCGAAGGAGGACTGCACCCGCAACACACCGGGCAGGCCGGTCAGCTTGTTGTGCAGGCGCAGGTAGTCGTCGGTGTCCTTGACGATCACCCGCAAGAGGTAGTCGACGTCGCCGGACATGAGGTAGCACTCCATCACCTCGGGCACGGTCGTGATCGCCTCCTCGAAGCTGGACAGCTTCTCCCGCTGCTGACCGTCGAGGGTGACGCGCACGAAGACGTTGCCCGGCTTGCCGATCGCCCCCTGGTCCACCAGCATCACGTAACGATCTATGATGCCGCTTTGCTCCAGGTTGCGTACCCGGCGCAGGCAGGCCGATTCGGAGAGGCCGACCAGTTCGGCGAGTTGCACGTTGGAGAGCCTGCCGTCCTTTTGCAGCTCGGTCAGAATGGCTCGATCAATCTTGTCTACGGTTCCTGGCGCAAGATCCTTCATATTCGCTCCTTACCCTTGAAATATTCTGCGAAAAAATAACCGCTTTGCCCGCGATTCGCAAGAAAAAACGGGCCCTTTTTTGGTATGCTTCTTTACAGGTGCCGGGACTCCGGCCGCGGCTGGGCCATCAGCTTGCAACTGACCAAAAAGGGAAAGGAAACTAAGATGATCGTCGGGATTCTCAAGGAAATCAAGGTAGAGGAAAATCGCGTCAGTATGACCCCCGCCGGGGTGGAAGTCATGGTGAGTCACGGGCACACCCTGCTGGTGGAGACCGGCGCCGGCGCCGGCAGCGGCTTCGCCGACGAGGCCTACCAAAAGGCCGGTGCCGAGATCGTCGCCACCCCCGCGGAGATCTACCGCCGCAGCGACATGGTCATGCACGTCAAGGAGCCGCAGCCCAGCGAGTACGACCTGATCCGTGAGGGGCAGATCGTCTTCACCTACTTCCATTTCGCCGCGGCCGAGGGGCTGACCCGCGCCTTCATCAAGAGCAAGGGGATTGCGGTCGCCTACGAGACCATCACCGGACCGGGCAACTCGCTGCCGCTTTTGACCCCGATGAGCGAGGTCGCCGGGCGCATGGCGGCCCAGCAGGCGGCCAAGTACGCCGAGCGGGCCCAGGGGGGGCGCGGCATTCTGCTGGGCGGGGTCCCGGGTGTGGCGCCTGCCACCGTGGTCGTCATAGGCGGCGGGGTGGTCGGCACCCACGCGGCGCAGATGGCGTGCGGCATGGGCGCCAAGGTGTACCTGCTGGACATGAGCCTGGAGCGGTTGCGCCACCTCTCCGAGGTGATGCCGAAGAACTGCTTCCCCGTGATGTCTTCTCCGGCCACCATCCGCGAACTGGTCAAGGAGGCGGACGTGGTCATCGGCGCGGTGCTGGTACACGGCGCCAAGGCGCCCAAACTGGTCACCCGCGACATGCTGAAGACCATGAAGCCCGGGGCGGTGCTGGTGGATGTGGCCATCGACCAGGGGGGCTGCTTTGAGACCTCGCGTCCGACCACACACCGCGAGCCGACCTACCTCGAGGAGGGGGTGCTGCACTACTGCGTCGCCAACATGCCGGGCGCGGTGCCGCTCACCTCGACGGCGGCGCTCACCAACGCCACGCTCCCCTACGCTGTGGCGCTGGCGGATCGCGGCTGGCGCGACGTGGCGCGCAACAACCCGGGCGTCAGGGAGGGGGTCAACGTCGCTTTGGGCAAGGTCACCTACCGCGGTGTCGCCGAGGCGTTCGGCCTGGAGTACACCCCGGTGGATGAGGTGCTAGGCTAAGCGCAGCGGGGAATAACCAGTAACAAGAAGAGGCCAGCCGGTAAACGGCTGGCCTCTTCTCGTTTGCGGATCATGATGCGAAAGGGGGGGACTGGCTCCGCCAGGTGCCTGTCCCCTTAGTGCCGGTGGAGACTGGCTCCGCCAGATACCTGTCCCCGTAAGGCTTCGGCAAGCTGGCTGAGCTGAAAAAGCGTTCCGCTAGAGGGACAGGCACCTGACCGGAGCCGGTCCCTTCTGCTTCCTATGGCATCTTCAGGCGCAGCTTGCGCAGCACGCTTTCGTTCACCTGGAGCCGGACCTTGCGCGGGTCCAGCATCGGGATCTTCTGCGATGCGCCGCTTCTCAGCAGGGAGAAGACCAGCTCGCCGGTCTGCACCCCGATATCGTAGGGGTCCACGTCCAGCGAGGCGGCGGCGCCGTTTTTCAGGTACTGGCCGGTGAAGGTGACGGCAGGGATGCCCTGAGTCATGGAAAAAAGCAGCAGCGCCTCCATGTTGACCGTGGTCACCACGGTGCTGTCCGGCAGCAGCCACAACAGGTCCACCTCTCCTTTGAGCTTCTCCAGTTTTCCCTGCAGGTCGCGCGAGTGGCGCACCGGCTCCATGGTGAGGGTGATGCCGTGATCGGCTGCCTCGGCGGCAGCCCGCTTCAGGTAGAGCCCCGACAGTTTCGGGTCGTAGAGGACCCCGACCTGCTTGGCGCCCAGTTGGGCGAAGAGCTCCATGTAGCGCTCCGGAGACGCCACCATGGACACCCCGCCGACGCGATCTGACTGCGGTTTTTGCGACAAGGACAGGGAGAGCATGGTGACCACCGGCACCTCCCTGATCTTGCGGCAGGCGATCAGGGCCTGGTCGCCCACGGCGACCACCAGTCTCGGGCGCTCTTCCCGGACCAGACGCTGCACGTCCACCTCGGCGTAGTCGGAGAGCACCAGGGGCTGCTCGTTGGTCCTCGCCGCGGCACGCAGGCCGCGCAGGGCCTCGGCGTAGACCGGGCTGCGGCTGGACTGCAGGATGAGGAGGTCCGAGGCGAGCGCCGGGGCAGCGAAGGCCCAGGCGAGAAGCAGTATGCACAGGAGCAGGGGGCGCATCAAAACCGGAACCTCCCCCCGATTTCGAACCAGCGCGGCGCTGCCTGGTGGAAGTCGTATTGGTACAGCTTCGCGTCGAAGATGTTGCGCACCGAGAAGAACAGTTCCGGCGAGTTGTCCTGGGACGGCATCAGCTTCTGGTTCACGTGCAGGTCGAAAAGCGTCGCCACCGGGTGCGCGCCGGGTGTGTCGAGCTTCCAGTCGGTATAGTTGCCGGTCACGACGCAGGTGAGGCCGGCCGCGGTGTTATTGTAGCTGAGCGAACCCTTGACCGCGTGGCGGGGGCCGGTCAGGCTGCCGTCGAGCTCCGCGCCGGTGCTGCTGTTGATCGCATCGGTGAAGGTGTAGGCGCCGGTCAGCGCGAAGCCGTACCAGGGGGAGGTGCGCAGCTCCAGGTCGACGCCCTGGCGGCGCTGCCGCTGCTTGAGCATCACCCCGGCCTGGTAGTCGTACTCCTGGACGTTCCAGACGTTGTTGTTAAACAGCATCCCCTTGAGCCAGAGGTAGGGGATCGCGCTGCTTTCCATTCCCCACTGCACCGTGGTCACCTGCTGCAACTCGTGCTGCACCTCGCCGTTGGTCGAGCCGAAGAAGCTGATCAAGGGGAGGCTGTAGCCGCGCGCCGCATAGCCGCGCATGAGGGTGTTCTCGCCCAGGCGCACGGTGGCGCCCAGGGTGGCGCTGACCGCGTCGTCGAGCAGGTTCAGGTGGTCGACGCGCACGCCGGGAAGCAGCGAGAGCCGCCCAACGGTGAAGGTGCCGTTGGCGTAGGCGGAGTAACGGGTAAGTGAGAGGTCGGCGTCGGAGCCGGGCCTGTGCTGCACCAGTTCGGCCTGGCTCACGCCGATCCTCTCGAACTCGAGGCCGGTCTTGACCCCCTGGTGGGCGTCACCCAGATTCAGCGCTGCCGTGTATCCCTGGTGCACTTCGCGCGTCTGGGCGTTGAAGACGAGGAGGCCCGGGGCGAGCAGGGTGCGGCGGTCCGCCGAGTCGCGCACGCCGCCGCGGCCGGTTACCTCGAGGCTCGCGCGCTCGGCGAGCGGCACCTGCAGGGCGAGATAACCGTCCAGGTAGTGCGTCGCACCGGTCTGGGCCAGGTTGTAGCGCGTCGAGGCCATGGTCCCGGTGTCGGCGTAGCGGGCATCGAGCCCCAGGGTCGCCTTGGCGCCGCCCAGGAAGTCGTAGGTGATCTTGCCGAAACCGTGGCTGAAGTCGACGTTGTTGCCGCCCCGCAGCCCGTCGGAGCGGATGGTCCCACCGGTCAGGTAGTACCCGAAGCCGTCGCTGGTGCCGCTTACTTCGCCCCTCAGGTCGCTGGTCGCCTTCTTGCCGATGGAGGCCGAGGCGAGGCCGGCGGCGCCCCGGTCGGCCACCGGGGCCTTGGTGACGATGTTGATGACTCCCCCCAGCGCCGAGCCCCAGGCAGCAGAGGCCGCACCCTTCACGACCTCGATGCGTTCGATCATCTGGATCGGGATCATGCCCACGTGGGCCAGGTTTTCCGCGGAGACGAAGTTCTGGGGCACCCCGTCGATCTGTACCAGGACGTGCCGGTTCGGGGAGCCAAGGATGTCGTAAAGGAGGATGCCGCCCGGTGTCTGCAGCAGGTCCATCTGCACGCCCGGGATGGTCTGCAGCACGTCGGCCACGGTGTGGGCGTTCAGCCGGGCGATTTCGTCGGCGGTGACTACGGTGACGTTTTCCGCGATGAGGGATGCGGGGCGGGGCAGGCGCGAGATGTCGTCCGGCTGCTCTTCCGAAAGGCCGAGCGAGCGCGTGACCTCGTCTTCTTGCTCGGCCATGGCCCGGTGCGGCGCCAGCGGGATCAGGAGCAGCAGCGAGACGAGTAAAAATTTGCGGAGGAACTTAACGGTCAATAATCCTGCCCATCAGAAAAAAGAACGTTGACAGCGCCATCTTTTTCTGGAAAAACTGGCACAAAGGTGGCGGTATACGTATCAGCTTAAGAGATACCTGTCAAAATAATTTCCCTTAATACTGCCTGTGTTTTTCTTTTGTGGTTTGTTGTCCGCAAAAGTTGATAACACGAATGCGTCAGTTATAGTATCACGTCCCATAAATCAAAAAAGTCTTACAGGGTAGCTTCACTGTGATTGTGATCCAACCCTGCACTGGAGGGCCTCAGCCATGACCGGGTTGTCGTTGCCCCAGCGCTTTCGCTCCTTCCGCTCCAGCTTCCAGTTCAAGCTCTTCCTGCGCTTCACCGTCTTCTCCGCGGTAGTCGCGGTGGTCTGCGGCACCCTGTTTGTGCTGCACCAGATCAACCAGAACAAGAGTCACGCCGAACAGATGCTCCAGCTGCAGGCCCGTGCCCTGGCCGATGCGGTGCGCCTCCCTTTGTACGCGGAAAGCGTCGAACTCCTGGAAAACCATGCCGCCGAAACCATCCGCCTCCCCGAGATCCGTGCCGTCGAGATCGCCAGCGCCCGCGGCAAGGTCCTGGTCAGGCTCTCCGCCTCGCGCCCCGGCTCGTCGGAGCAACTGATCAGCCAGACGGCCGAGGTGCATGGCCATCCTCTCACGGTTTCCCCGGAACAGGCCCTCGCTGGCGAGCAGAGCGGGGCGGGCGACCTGGTCGGGGAGGTGCGGCTTTATCGCGGCACCGATGACCTGTGGCGGGAAGGGAGGCGCCTGGCGGCCTTGAGCGTGGTGCTGGCAACGACCTGCTGGCTCTTCGTCAGCCTCTCCTGTTACTTCATTCTCCGGCGGGTGACCGCCTCCTTCGACACCCTGATGCGGGGGATGGAGAAGGTCCATGGCGGCGACTACGTCTCGCGTATCGACATCGTCTCCGATGACGAGCCGGGGCGCGCTTCGGCCTCTCTCAACGAGTTGGCCGAATCGCTCAGGCAGCGCGAGGAGGAGAATCGCCGCCTGCACGCGGAGCTGATCGCGGCCATGGACTTTGAGATCGCCTCGAAGGAGCAGCTGGTTGCCGTCAACCTCGACCTGGAGAAGGAGATCGAGCAGAGGACCCAGGCGCGCCAGGAACTGAAGAACCTGGTGCAGCAGCTCCCGCTGGGTATCGTCTGGTCCGACGAGCACGGGGAGATCGAGTACCTCAACTCCTTCATGGTGGAAACTTTCGGCTACGGCGGCAACCAGGCGCCCGACCTGGATACGCTCTTTGCCCTGATCTTTCCCGACCGGGCCTACCGCGAGGGGGTGCTCGAGAAACGCCGTGCCGCCATCGCCGCCTGGGAGCAGGGTAGCCTGGTGACGTTTTACGAGGTCAGCGCCCAGTGCTGGGACGGCTCGGTGCGCCACCTGAACTGCAGCAACCAGCGTTCCGGCACCCGCATCGTCGATATCATGATCGACATGACCGAACGCGAGCTCCTGCAGCAGCAGATCGTAAGGAACCAGAAGCTGGAATCGATCGGGGTGCTGGCGGGGGGCATCGCCCACAACTTCAACAACGCCTTGACCGGGGTGCTTGGGTACATCTCCTTCGCCAAGAAATTCCTGGAACCGGCGCACAACGCCCACGAACTGCTGCAGCAGGCGGAGAAGGCGACCAAGCGCGCCGCCGGGTTCGCCACCCAGCTCCTCTCCTTCGCCAAAGGGGGGGCGCCACTGCGCAAGGGGGTCCCGGTGGCCGCGCTGGTCGAGGAGTCGGTGCTGGTCTCCACCAAGGGGGGCAACGTCACCGTCAGTATCGAACTCGACCCGCACCTGCCGCCGGTCTTCGTCGACGACGGTCAGATGCGGCAGGCGTTCAACTGCATCTGCCTGAACGCCGTGCAGGCCATGCCGGGGGGGGGAAGGCTCACCGTGCGCGGCAGGCAGGTCTGTTCCGAGCGGGACAGGCTGCCGGCCCCGCTTTGCGGCTGCTACGTGGAGCTCTCCTTCCAGGATGAGGGGTGCGGCATCCGCGAGGAGGACAAGTCCAGCATCTTCACCCCGTATTTCACCACCAAGGCGCAACTGGGGACCGGACTCGGGCTCGCCACGGTACATTCCATCGTCACCAGGCACGGCGGGATGATCACCTTCGACAGCCAGTGGGGGAAGGGGACCACCTTCACCCTGTACCTCCCGGTTTTCAGCCTCGCGTCGGCCGCCTCGCGCGCCGACGGCGAGGTGCCTGCGCCGGAGCCGCGTCGCGGCAATGCGGTACTGGTCATGGACGACGAGGAGATGATCAGGCAGCTCGCCGCGGGGGTGCTCTCCGACCAGGGATACCTGGTCACCGTCTGCAGCAGCGGCCAGGAGGCGGTGGAGCTGTACCAGCAGGCGCTTGAAGGCGGCACACCCTTCCTCGCCGCGCTCCTTGACCTGACCGTCGCGGGCGGCATGGGGGGGAAGGAGGCGGCCAAGCAGATCCTGGCCCGGGACCCCGCGGCGCGCCTCGTCGTTTCCAGCGGCTACAGCGACGACGTCGTCATGCACGACTTCCACGCCTACGGCTTCTGTGCCGCCACGGTGAAGCCCTACGACCCGGACCAGCTCTGCCGGCTGCTGGACGGGTTGCGCAACGGGTGAAAAAAAAGCAGCCAGGCCGGGAGACGGTCGGCGCTGGCTGCAACATAAATAACAAGTATGGTGATAGGGTGCTTTGCCCCTACGCTGTCGGTTACACCCGGCTGATCTTCGCCTTGCTCTTCAATTCGTCCACGAAGCTCGTCACCGCTTGTCTCACCTTCTCCGCCTTCAGGTACTCGAAGATCTTTCCCTTCGCCTCGTCGTAGCTCACCTTGCCCGCCTCGTGCTTCTCGGCCAGCTTGATGATGTGGAAGCCGAACTGGCTCTCCACGATGCCGCTGATCTCACCCGGCTTCAGGTCGAAAACCGCCTTCTCGAACGGGGGGACCATCTGGCCGCGGCCGAAGGTGCCGAGGTCGCCCCCTACCGTCGCGCTGGGGCAGCCCGATTCGGCCTTGGCCACTGCCGCGAAATCCTCACCGCCTTTCACCCGCTTCAAAAGCGCCTCGGCCTTATCCTTCGCCTTTTGCTTCTCCTCCGGCGTCATCTTCGCGTCGGTCTTGACCAGTATGTGGCTGGCGCGTGCGTTTTCCGGCTTGGTGAAGTATTTCTCCAGGTTGTCCTGGTAGAACTTCTGCGCGTCGGCATCGCTTACCTGGACCTTGGAGGCGAAGCGCTGCTCGATGAAGGTGTTGATCGCGATGGTCTTGCGCGCGTTGCGGGTCATCTCCTCCATGGTGAGGCCGCTTCCCTTGAGGGCTTCCTCGAAGGCGGCGGGTGAGGGGTAGAGCGCCTTGCTTTCGGCCACTTTCTTCTCGACTTGCTGGTCCAGATCCTTGATCTCGATTTTCGCCGCTTCCTGGTAGAGGAGCTCGGCCATGGTGAGTTGGTCAAGGGCGGCCTGGGTCGCCTGCTGCATGGCCTGCGGGGGGAGCTGCTGCGGCTGCCCGCCTTGCGACAGCAGCACGCGGGTGGCCCGCTCGACCTCGGCGCGGGTGATGGCGACGCCGTTTACCAGCTGCACCGTGTCCTTCACCTCGACGGCCTGTGCCTGCGGGGGCGCTGCGGGCAGGGCCGCCTTGTTGGCGCCGGCGCAGCCGGCGAGGCAGAGAAGGGCTGCGGTGGTCGATGCGATACTCTTGGTGATTCTTTTCATTGCACGGTCTCCTTTGTTGGCAACGGATGGCTATTAAAAGATGTGCGTCCTGCGGCGTGGCCGACGGACCCAGTGGCTATAGCAATTCCGAAGCCAAGGTGGATCGTAAATTTAAATATCTAAGTTTATGCATGGTTGGGGCGGGGAACGGTCCGGGGGGAGGGTGGTCGGGTGCGGGAAAACCCCCAACGGAGAAAGGGGCGTTCGACGGGGTGGGGCAAATGACCCACAATGGTTGCCGCGCCCCCCGGTCGTGGCGGGAGCGAGGCGGAATTGCGAGCCGCAGTGGTGAGTGCAGGCTCGGGGAAGCCTCTCCAATTTCGCATTGACTTACGGCCGCTTATGGGTTAACAAAGGGCGCGGTTGCAATATATCGATTTGTATATATGTGAGTCGATGCCGGACCGGAACTCTCCTTGCAGCGGTGCTGCCCAAGAGGAAGCCCCATGAAAAGATACCTGTTGCTGTCTCCTTTGCTTCTCGCCCTTTCCGCCCTTACTGCCGCGGCGGCGGACAACTGCCTGAGTGCAGGGTGCCATGCCAAAATCGCCGCCTTCAAGCACCCGCACGCCCCGGCGCAGGGGGATTGCCTGTCCTGTCATGTGCAAAAGGCGAAGGAACACCCGCTGCCCAAGGCGAAGAGTTTCGAGACGGCCGCCAAGGGAAGCGCCCTGTGCGCCGGCTGCCATGACCGTATCGGCAAGAAGAAGGTGGTGCACCCGCCGGTCAAGGAGGGGGACTGCACCTCGTGTCACAACCCTCACGGCGGCAACGGCAGGTTCCTGATGGAGGCGGATGAGGACCAGAAGGCCCTCTGTTTCGGCTGCCATGACGCTGCCGCCTTCAAGAAACAGTACGTGCACGGCCCGGTCGCCGAGGGGGCCTGTACCGCCTGCCACGACCCGCACGACTCCGGCACGAAGGGGCTCTTGAAGGGCGACGTGAAGGAGCTTTGCCTTAAATGCCACGACGATTTCGCCAAGGGGATGAAACAGGCGGCCCGGGTGCACGCCCCGGTGAAGAACGCCCCCTGCACCTCCTGCCACGACCCGCACGCCTCCGTCAATCCTGCCCTTTTGAAGGATAAGATGCCGGATCTGTGCATCGGCTGTCACAAGGACATCGGCAAGAAGATGAAGTCCGCCAAGGTGATGCATCAGCCCCTGGCCGATGCCAAAGGGTGCGGCAACTGCCACTCCACCCACTATTCGGCGGCAAAGGGGATGATGGCCGGAGACCAAAGGACCATCTGCGTCGGATGCCACAGCGGCAAATCATCCGGCTCGCTCAGGGATATGGCCAAGGAACTCGCCGGCAACAAGGTGCTGCACGGGCCGATCAAAAACGGCAAGTGCGACGGCTGCCACGACCCGCACGCATCGGACTACCGCCGCCTGCTCCTTGGCAACTACCCTGCTTCCTTCTATGCTCCCTACCGCGAGGGAGCGTATGGGCTGTGCCTTAGATGTCATGACAAGAACATGCTGACCTTCGCCCAGACCACGATCTACACCAAGTTCCGCAACGGGGACCAGAACCTCCATTTCGTCCATGTCGCCGACCGGCTCAAGGGGCGCTCCTGCCTTGCCTGCCACGAGTCCCATGCCGCCGACGGGACCATGATGGGGAACAAGGAGGGGGCGACCTTCGGCCCCTGGCGGATCAAGTCGCGCCTGAAGCTCACCTCGACCGGGGGGAGCTGCGCGCCCGGCTGCCACTGGCCCTACAGCTATGACCGGGTCAAGCCGGTCAGCTACCAAAAGAAAGCCGAGGCCGCGGCCCCGGCCAAGGCTCCCTCCAAGTAACCGCGCTTTCCCCCCTCTCCGGTTCCTCCTCCGTCGGCCCTCCCCGGGCCGGCGGGGCAGGATAAATAACCCACTTCCACGCCCCGGTGGGGCAACTCACCCACCCCCGTATCCTCATTTTCCAGGCCGTTCATTGCTGCGCAATTGTGATTTCAATCACTTGTGGCGTTTTTCCCCATTGGCACGGTGGTTGCTAAGTTTGTGTTCATTCAGGCAATTCCGGGGCCGACTCTGGGGGGAGGAGGCAACGGTGATTTGACAACCGGTAGCTTATGTAGCTGGAAGAGAGCCAATACCAAAAACAGATTGAACACATCACATGCAATGGAGGAAGGAAATGAAAAAGCTTGCAGTAGTAGCGGCCGTGGCAGGACTCGCCATCGGCGCGGCAGTAGCACAGGGTGCAGATTCCACTGGTAAAGGTATTGTTGGCTCCGTTCACGACCTCAGCGGCCGTGGTACCGGCGCAAGCGGCTACAACGTAAGCGACCCGGGTCAGAGGATCTGCGCATTCTGCCACTCCCCGCACCACAGCGCCAACACCAACCTCGAGCAGAGCGACACCGTCGCCAACCTCGACGGCACCGCTGCCGGGACCACCTACAACATCTACGCTCCGCTTTGGAGCCGCGACATGTCCAACCAGAAGGTACCCGATGCCTACGTCAGCCAGACCTTCAACCCGTCTTCCCTGGGCAAGCCGTACGATCCCCTCATCGGACCGTCCCGTCTCTGCCTGACCTGCCATGACGGCACCATCGCGCTCGACTCCTACTACGGCAACAAGAGCATGGTGGCCGTGCAGACCTTCGACGAGTTCAACGGACCCGAGGGCGGCGGCGGCGTGAAGAGCATCGGCATCGCTGCCGATCCCAAAGGGCTCTCCAACGACCACCCGATCGGGATGAGGTACAGCGACTTCCTGGGCGCCAAAGACGAAAACGACACCCCGTACGAGCTGATGCCGACCAGCACCAACTTCGTCGACACCACCAACACCAAGACCGCCTGGACCGTTCAGAGCGTTCTGTACCGCGACCCGATGGACAGCACCAACGTGAAGGACTTCGTGACCTGCGCTTCCTGCCACGACGTTCACAACGGCAATGCCGTCGGCAACAAGGCTCCGGCCAGCAACATGCGCGGCTTCCTGCTGTACGGCTCGCAGGTCAACTCCGCATTCTGCCTCACCTGCCACAACAAAAACGGTCTCCAGGGCGTACCCGACGGTACCCCGACCAAGTAAGCTCTGTTTTGTTGCAATGCCAGAGAAGGCCGCCACCTTGTGGCGGCCTTTTTTTTCGGCGCACGAGTTCCCTCCGGGCGTTAAAAATCGCTTCACATTTGTTGGAATTTACTATATATATCCGGATATTTGAATCAACCACGTTACAAGGAGCGGTGTCATGCTGAACAAGTATTCAAAAGGTTTCCTGGCGGTTTCCTTCACGCTTGCCATCCTTGGCGGCTGCGCTTCGAAAGAACAGGTCAAACCGCAGTTCTGGCCGGGTCTGCCCGATCCGCCCAGGGTGCAGTACCTGAAGCACATCGCGAGCTCCAACGACGTGGTGGGCAAGAAGTCGATAAAACTCCTTGACCTCGGACAGGAAGAAGAGAAGGTGGTCGGGTACGTGAAACCCTACGGCATCGCGGTGAGCAAGGGGGTCATCTACGTCTGCGACACCATAGGGGCCCAGGTGGCCATCCTCGATCCGGTCAACAAGAAGGCATCCTACCTAAGCGGCAACACCGGTCCGGGACAGCTTAAAAAACCGATCAACGTGGCCGTTGACAGCGACGGTTTCATCTATGTGACGGACACCGTCCGGCACGAAGTGCTCAAATACGAGCCTAGCGGGGCCTTCCTGAGGGCGATAGGGGGCGAGCCCATGAAGCCTGTGGCCGTTGCGGTGGACGACCTGTACCTCTACGTCCTGGACGGCCAGGCAGCCGTGGTGCAGCTCTATGACCGTTTCACCTCCGAGCCGGTGCGCAGTTTCGGCCAGGAAGGGCCGGATGAAGGTCACCTTTTCTCGCCGCTGGGGCTCGGGCTGGACGGCAAAGGGGGGGTATACGTCACCAACCTGGACGGCAGGATCGTCCATTTCGACCGCGACGGTCACCCGCTGCGCAAGTTTGGCCGGCTCGGTACCTCCCTTTCCGAGTTCAACCGTCCCCGCTCCGTCATCTTCGACAAGGAAGGGATCATGTATATCGTCGATGCGGCCAACCAGGAAGTCCGCCTCCTGAACGACCAGTTCCAACTCCTCATGTCCTTCGGCGCCCCCGGCACCCCCGGGTCCCTCAACGTTCCCGCGGGCATAGCGGTCTCTTACGACAACCTCCCTTATTATCAGCAGTTGGCTGCCCCCGATTTCACCCTGGAAAAGGTCATCTTCGTGGTCAGCCAGTTCGGCGCCGACAAGGTGAGCATCTACGGCCTGGGCAAGAAGAATGGGGTCGACTACCAGGGGCTGCTGAATGCGCGGCTCGAGGAGATCCGTAAAAAGGAGGAGGCGATCATCAAGGAGCGCAAGGCGCAGGAAGAGAAGAAGGCGCAGGAAGAGAAGAAGGCACAGGAAGAGAAGAAGGAAAAGTCTCCGGATTCCGCGCCGATTGCAGGCGCAGGGAAATAGGCTTTCTTCAGGCATGTTTCAAGGTTCCGTGCGCAGGCTTTTAGTGGCCATACTGCTGTTTCTGGGGGGGTGTGACCCGGTGGCGCGCCACCAGTTCCTGGTGACCTTTTTCGACGACGTCCCGGTCCTGCCGCCGCTGGAGCAATACTGCAGCGATGCGGAGGAAAGGCAGGTGCAAGCGGCTAAGGCACGGGCCGCGGGCAGGGAGGTGCAGCAGGCGGCGGCGCCCACCAACAGCTCCCATCCCCCTTATGCCGAAAAGCGCTGCAACGACTGCCACCAGGCGGAGAAAACCTCGGTTTCCGGGCTTATAAAGCCCAAGTCGGAGCTTTGCTTCATGTGCCACCCCAAGATACTCAAACATGCTTTCGCCCATGGTCCGGCCGCGGAAGGGGAGTGTCTTGGCTGCCATCTGCCGCACGAGGCGAACTACCCGTCCTTGCTGGTCCGGGAACCGTCGAAACTATGCGAGAAATGCCACAGCGAAAAGCGCCTCGCCGCCGCCATGCATGACAAGATCAAGTCGGCGTCCGTCGTCTGTATCGACTGTCATGATCCGCATTCCGGTACAAGCAGGTATTTCCTGAAATGAGACAGGAATTTTAATGCAGTACTTTTTGTGCAATGGGAAGGGGCGGGGCTTCGCGCCGGGGCGCCCGGCAACGTTTGCGGTGGCGCTGACGGTGTGTCTGCTGCTGGCTACGCAACGGCAGGCCGGGGCGCTCACGCTGCTTTCCATTCGCGACATCTCCCAGTCCGCCGGGGCCTCTTACTTCGTCAGCCACGCCAAGGGCTCCGGTCAGCCCGGTGAAAGGGACACCTCGTCGAGTGAAGACTACAATTTCGGTTTTGAGTACAGCATCCTGGCGCCGCAGTTGATCAAGGGAAAGACCTCTCTGTACCTGGAATATCAGCAGGACTCCCGCAACGGCGCAGACAGCTCGGATGTGCAGTTGCGCTACAACATCAACTCCATGCTTTTCAGCAAGGACTCGTTCCCTGTCAGCATCTCCGCCAACTCCAGCAGGCAGACCATCTCCGAGACCTTCGGCCCCACCTACAGCACCGATACCGACAGCCTGGTTTCACAGCTCTCCTTGTTGAACAACTTCGTCCCCTCCAGCATCCAGTACAGCAGGCAGAGCACGCAAACGTCCGGGCTGGTCCGCAATTTCAGGCAGAGCAGCGACTCCTTCGTGGTGAACGCGACGCCGAACCTCGGGATGCTGGGGAGCCTCAACCTCGGGGTCTCCATGACCGAGAGCGACAGCGCCGCGGTCGAAAGCAGCCTCGCCACCCACAACGCCACCTCCCTCGCGCAGGCCAGCTATAACAAGACCTGGATGTCGCCGACGGGGTTCTCCCGCGGCTTTGGCGCTTCCTACGTCTACCAGCAGGCCACCGGAGTGGTCCGGATGGACAACCAGAGCCTGAGCAGCAACATGGATTGGCAGTTCGGCAAGGCCCTGCAGGGGCGCGCCACCTGGATGGAAACCAAAAGCATGTCCGACGTCCAGGAGTCCCGCACCCGCACCGCCACCGGGTCGCTGACCCACAGGCTCATGGGGAGCCTCGCCACCAGCGTGAATCTCTACGGCAACGAACAGCAGTTCGACAACGGCGCCAGCCGCTCCCTCTCCGGCGGCCTGGCTTTCAACTACAACAAGCGTCTGCCGCAGGACAGCAATTTCAACGCAGGCTACAACTACGGCAAGGGGTACCAGGAGAGCACCGGCGCGGTCTCCGAGGTTCAGGTGACCGCCGAGCAGCACACGACGCCTCTCATCCTGCCGCGCCGCATCAAGCTGAACAACGAAACCTTCATCGCCGACAGCATCGAGGTGGTGGGAGGCCAGACCATGCTCCCCTATCCCCCGGGGAGCTACACCGTCATTGCCGACGGGATCGAGCTGATCGCCGACTTCGCCGGGGACAGCACCGTTCTCATCTCTTACCGCTACCGCCGCGACCCTTCCACCGCAAGCATCGCGACCTCGCACAGCGCCTCGACCTCCGTAGGGCTCTTCGGCGACAAGTACCGGCTCTACGCCAACGCGCGTTCGACCGGACAGGAGGTGATCAGGGGACAGGCCACGGCGGTGACGCTGGTGGGGACCAGCCATTACGACGCCGGCGCCAATGCCAACCTCGGGCGGCACAAGCTCGGAGGGGAAATGGGGTACGACAAGACCTATGCGCAGAACCACTACTACATCTACTCCTCCTGGAGCTACTCCGCGCCGTACCTGCGGGGCAACCTCTCCCTGGACGCCAGCGACCGCATGACCTGGGGAACGCAGCAGGGGGGCGCCGAGCCTTGGCTGAACAGCCTGGGATGCCAGGCGTCCTACTATCGAAATTTCAACAACATCGCCGCCCGCCTCAAGGCCAGCTACTCCAACTCCCTTGTTGAAACCGGGGACATGGCGCAGTACATCGGGCTGCTGCTGAACCTCGAGGGGAAGTTCGGCAAGCTCACCGCGATGCTGACCTCGTCGATGAACTGGTCCTACTCCAGTCTGGGGACCTCCTTGAGCGAGTCCATCGGCTTCTCCCTAAGGAGGGCATTTTGAGAACAGCAGCTAGCAACAGGAAGGGGCGGTCCCGGCTGTATCGTCGTCTGTTGTGCGTGGCGGCGGCTTTGCTGGTTACCTCCTGCGTGAAGCCCGGCTCGGACCGGGGAGCCGAACGCAACTGGCCCTCCAGCCCCAACCCCACCCGCATCGTCTGGACCGGTGCCGCCGCCAACGCCGAGGACCTTCACATCGGCACCGGCCTGGTCTCCAGCCTGTGGCGCATGGTGACCGGGGGGGGAGAGGAAACCATCGTGCGTCCCTACGGCATCCATGCCGACTGCAGGAAACGGGTCCTCGTGGTCGACTCCCAAAAGCGCGGGGTGCACCTCTTCGACCGCGAGCTCAAGCGCTACTTCTTCATAAGTGGCGGCGAGGAAAGCGTCTTCAATCTGCCGATCGGGGTCACCGAAGACGAGAACAACATGGCGTACGTTACCGACGCGGGGGCCGGGAAGGTATACCGGTTCAGCCTGAGCGACCGGCGCCTGGTCCAGTTCACGGACGGGCTGCAACGACCCACCGGCATCGTCTTCAACCCCTTGAACAAGCTCCTGTACGTCACCGACACCCTGGCCGCCCAGGTCGTCGTCTTCGACCGCCAGGGCAAAGAGGTGCGACGGATCGGGCGCTCCGGGCACGGCAGGGGGGAGTTCAACCTCCCCACCGACATCGCCGTCGATATCGAAGGGAAACTGTACGTGACCGACCCCCTGAACGCACGGATCCAGATCTTTTCCAAGGACGGCGTCTTTTTGGACAGCTTCGGCGAGGCCGGCGACACCCCCGGCTTCTTCGGCAAGGCAAAGGGGATCGCGGTCAACAGCGAGGGGCACATCTACGTCTGCGATGCCCTCTACGACAGGGTGCAGGTGTTCGACTCCAAGGGGCGCCTGCTGATCACCTTCGGCAGCACCGGCAGCGGCAAGGGGGAATTCTGGATGCCGTCGGGGATCGCCATCGACAAGGACGACAACATCTACATCGCGGACACGTTCAACAAGCGTTTCCAGCTGTTCGGCTACGTCTGGCTGGACTAAGGCCGGGCGGGCAGAGGTACCATCATGCGTATTAGCGCCTTTTGCACCATCACAGTTTTGACCGGGGGCGTCCTGTTGCAGCTGCCCTATCCGGCCCAGGCGGCCATGCAGGACGGCATCCTGGTCACCAAGCACAACCTCTCCGCCGGCGGCCCCGGGCCGATCAAGGCCGCGTCCGAGCAGCAGGTCTGCATCTTCTGCCACACGCCGCATCACGCAAGCCAGGTCACCCCGCTTTGGAGCCGCGAGGAGTCGACAACCGTCTACGACCTGTACAGCTCTTCGACCCGCTTCGCGAAGCCCGGGCAGCCGACCGGATCCTCCCGGCTCTGCCTTTCCTGCCATGACGGCACCATCGCCGTCGGTGCCCTGATCAACCAGGTCACCATCCCCATGGCCGGCGGCTACACCACCATCCCGCAGGACCGCCCTACCAACCTGGGTGGCAGCCAGGGGAAGAACCTGACCAACGACCACCCGATCTCCTTCCAGTATTCCCCGGAACTGGTGGCCAAGAACCACCAGCTGCGTCTGCCGACACTGATTCCGGCAAAGCTCAAGCTGGACGCGGACAAGAACCTGCAGTGCACCACATGTCACAACCCGCACAACAACCCCTACGGCAAGTTCCTGGTGATGGACCCGGCCGGCTCCGCGCTGTGCGTCGGCTGCCACAACCAGACCGGGTGGGAGCAGGGGGGACACTACCTGAACGCCGCCACCTCCGTGAACGGGTGCGGCAACTGCCACGTGGCGCACAACGCCAAGATCGCCCCCAGGCTGATGAAGGAGACCCCCGAGGAGCAAAACTGCGCCCCGTGCCACTCCGGGACCGGCAGCGGCAAGAACGTCTTCTCTTTGCTGGGGGGACTCTCCGCCCACAAGGTGAACGAGACCTTCGGAGTACACGACGACGCGGAGAACCCTCTGAGCGCGGCACGGCACGTCGAGTGCGAGGACTGCCACAACCCCCACGCCGCCAACGGCGCCGCTGCCGTAGCCCCCTACGTGAACGGCAGGCTCTCCCAGGTGCGCGGGGTCGCCATGACCGGAGAGGTGAAGACGGCAACCTACGAGTACGAGGTCTGTCTTAAGTGCCACGGCGACAACAACTTCTCCAGCACCGTGATCACCCGGCAGGTGGCTACCTTGAACACCCGCCTGGAATTCTCCCCCGGCAACCCCTCGTTTCATCCGGTGATGGCCCAGGGACGGGGCGACAGCGTCCCCAGCCTGCGTACCGACCTCGGGTATTCCACCTCAAGCGTCATCTACTGCAGCGACTGCCACGGCAGCGACCAAAGCGTCAAGGCCGGCGGCAGCGGCCCCAACGGCCCGCACGGGTCATCGTTCAAGTACATGCTTTTGCAGCGCTACGACACGGAGTTCTACCCGTTGAGCTACAGCGAAAGCAATTACGCCCTGTGCTACCGCTGCCACAACAAGGACACCCTTTTCACCCCCACCTCTCCCTTCTACGCGCCGGCGAAGAACCTCGCCCTGCACGACGTGCACGTAAAACAGCAGGGGGTGGGGTGCTTCATCTGCCACGACCCCCACGGCGTCAGCAGCGGGCATGGCGGCACGGTGCAGAAAAACGCACACCTCATCAACTTCGTCACCAACTTCGGCATCGTCGCGAGCTACGACTCCACCGCACTCCCCAAGTCCTGCACCTCCAGCTGCCACTCCGGCAACCCCAGGACCTACGGCCCCGGTTCCTCCGCGGCCAAGGTGCTGGGAACGAAAAGACCCGCGCTGCGCTCCTTTTAGTGAGCGCCGCGCGGGCCCCGGTCCCGCAAACCTCGCCTGGCCGTTGCTACTGGATGAGCACGCTGCTGTCCGCCGCCGCGTAGTCCTGCACCACCCCGTTGTCGTCAAAGACGACCGCCAGGGACGTTACCGGCTGCAGGCCCCCTTTGGCCACGTCGTTGAGCGGCGGCGCCGTCCAGTAGTTCCATACCTCGGCGGGGCCCGTGGTCACCCCCAGCGACCTTCTCTTGACCGAGTTGGGCGTCCCTATCTTTGCCAGGATCTCCTTTTGTGTCGTCTTCCCCTTGACGATCACCTCTTTCACGTGCGCCGGCGAGAAGTTCCTCTCGGTCTTAGCCCCTGCCTCCTTCGCGCTCTGCGCGGGGGCGTGAGCACATGCGGCGACAAGCAGCGCGGCCAGCACCAGCAACAACTTTTTCATCTGCGACTCCTCCTGTGGGTAAAAAAATAACATTCTCATTATGCAAATAGTCAGCCGGATCCGGTCCGACGTCCTTCCAGCTAATTAGAGCCCCGATCCCCGCCGCCACCTGCGTCTTTTCCCCCAGCTAGGTTAAATGCCCCCTCAGAATGCCCCTGCCCCGGTCGCGTTCGGGCCCCCTCTCTGGGGGGTTCACCCTAGGGCGACTGGGGGGTGCGATCCAGCGTTGTACCCGGGGGGGGCGGTGCGCGGGGGGGGCGGGACGACTTGCAGTAGACCAGAAAAAGAACCGTGATTCAAGTTGTTTGTAGTGCGGATCCCGGTTTCTCACGGAATTATTTCGCCTCCGATCGCCAGATTCATGGCCCGATTTGTATATATTGGTACCGCTATTGCTACGGCTAGGGCGGCTCTCTTTAAAACCGTTGTAGCAGCACCGCAGCACCCCGCCCTCCGCACCCCCCCCAAAAAAGCGGCAAGGCGGGCGCAGGACATGTAATGCAGGTTCACTAATCCAAATGTCAAAAAGGAACCACTCATGAAGAGAACGAAAAAGACAAGTTCGCTTCTGACGGTTACAGCGGCGGTCGCCGGCGTCACCATGGGCGCGAGCATCGCCATGGCGGCGCACCCGCCGATCCAGCTGTACACCTACGAAGAAGTGGCCCAGCAGATGGGCTTCCCCAAAGCCCCGGTCATGGTCGACAGGGTGACCAAACAGGGTATGCCCTACTCCCCGAAGCAGACCTGCTTCGGCGACCAAAACGGCGTCGCCTGCCACGGCAACACCGCGGCCGGCAACTCCAAACTCGCCAAGAGCTACGACGATCTCTCCAAGCACGCCTACCATGCCGCGCTCGGCTTCAACGAGTGGATGGATAACTCCAAGGGTGGCCTGTTCGTCAGCACCGGCACGGACGATCTGGTACCCAAAGGTACCCAGACCGGTCTCGCCTCCAACAAGCCCTGGGTTCAGTCCCACGGGCACAACGGCAAGTGGTGACCGCCTTCTCTCCGCCAGGTGGCGGATTATCAGCTGAACGGTAGCGGTCAGTACATCAACTACATGCAGCCGGGTGTTGACGGCTTTGCGAACTTCCTTAAAGGCGGCAACGACGCCTACGGCAACGCGTACCCGAAGGTCGACATGTCCCTGTGGGATCAGGCTACCATGTGCGGTACCTGCCACGTGGGCGGCGTCTTCTACGAGCAGGACCGGATGGGCACCCGCCTCCCGGCCAGGGCACTGGCCGACTGGGGCCCGGCCTTCATGGGGCAGGCACCCAACCTCAACCCGATCACCGCGACCGTGTGGGAGAACTACTCCTCCACCGGTATGGACAAATCCTTCGTCGCCATGTCTCCCTGGGTCTACCCGGTCTACATGGGGATGGGCGGCGCGCCTGACCCGAACCTCCCGGACGGCGGCCCGATGATCGTTCCCAACGGTTGGGCACCCAAAGACATGACCATGGCCAACAACAACGGCGGCGCTCCCTACACCGTCAAGGCCGGCCAGCTCATGATGCCGAACGTCAAGGAGATGGACTGCCTGTTCTGCCACCTCAAGGGCTACGACAACGTCAGCGCCTCCGTGATGGTCCAGGCCGGTTCCCTCTCGGCCACCCCGACCACCGGCGCCGGGCTCTTCGACATGTTCTCCCTGTCGCCGACCTACATGGGGTACGACCCGAACAGCGGCAAGTCCTCCTTCGTGAAGATCAGTGACACCCCGATGGGCGCCATGCTGCCGCAGATGGGCTTCGCGAGCTATTCGTCCCACGAGCTGGTCTTCCTGACCGCCAAGGTCACCGACCAGATCAAAGGAAAGCCTGACGAGAACAACTGCCACCAGTGCCACGCCACCAAGACCCTGAAGAACTTCCCCGAGATGTTCGGCGTCACCGGCACCAGCACCGGCTTCCTCTCCTCCGCACCGATGGTGTACGACCCGGCTAACGGCGTCGGCCCCCTGGGCAAGAAGATGGTCAACTACGACATCAACGCGCCCTTCATGAGAAGCGGCACCTCCCCGGTGGTGACCGGCCAGAACGCCGGCACCATGATGATGGCCGGCCTCACCTACCCGCAGGCGATGGGCCCCTCTCCGTTCAACGCCCTGGATCCGACCAAGGGTGAGATCGGCGGCGGCAACATGGCCATGACCGGCCCGCTGTACTACTCGACCATGGACGGCAAGCCCGTCGACCAGAACATCCTGAAGCGCTCCACCATGCCGTTCCCCCGCGCCGAGTGGTTCAAGCGCGGCGACGCATGGCAGACCGGCCAGGATGTTCACGGCTCCTTCGGCTGCGCCGGTTGCCACTTCACCGGCAACTCCACCGACAAGAACCAGTGCGACCCGGCCCGCGGCTTCGATGCGGCCTCCACCATCCAGGACGGCCTGCCGGCGTTCAAGGAGCGCGCTCCGGTCGTCGAGGGTGGCGATCTCGCTGCCACCATCAAAAAGCATGACACCCGCAACACCATCAAGCGCTGCGAGTTCTGCCATGTGACCGGCACCGACTACCAGGGCAACGCCATCGACACCTTCGGCGCGCCCGACCCGACCACCGCCCACACCAAGGCAGGCCTCATGGCCAACCTCACCCAGGTTGTCAACCAGATGGGGCTCCACGGCCAGTACGGCGGCAAAGGGGTGCCCAGGCTGTCCAACTTCACCACCCAGGAAGACGGCAAGGTTGCCGGTGGTACCGTCCTTGGCCGGGGTAACCACCTCGACGTCATGGACTGCACCGTCTGCCACGTGAACAAGGTCAGCATGGCCGTTCGTTCGCTCGATGCCAGCTCCGGCATGCGCTTCCCGGCCATCGTCGGCACCGACCCCGAGAGGGGGATGCTCGGTCTGTTCGAGGACCCGACCGGCATGGGCGCAGACGTAACCAAGATGGGCGGCGAGCTCAAGCCGTGGAAACCGGTTGTCATGTGGCAGCCTTACGGCAACATGGAACTGCCGCTTAGCATGGATAACGCCCCGAAAACCGACATGCAGTTCCGTCGCAAGCTGTACCTGACCAACCCGATCACCGCAGTGCTTTGGAACAACGAGAGCGGTTCGGTCGATGCCAACGGCGACGGCGTGCCGGGCGGCCTGCTGATCGGCGATGCCGACCTGGCGGGTAACCACCACCTCGATGCCCAGGGCAACGACATCACCAAACCGTCGCTTAGGGGCTACCGCGACATCTTCACCGGTGACGTTCCCGACGCGAACAACACCTCCGGGTTCGAGAAGCCGATCTTCGACCCGTGGATCATGCGCGACCTGAAGTCCGGCTTCAACTTCATGCCGGGACCGCTTTCCGTAATCTCCACCGGCTTCGGTGGCTTCGGCACCCCGGCCAACATGACCGACCCGACCGCCGGCGCATACCAGAGCCTGTACAACCCGCAGACCGGCAGGTTCGCCAACGACAACTGGAAGTACGCGTCCGTCTGGAGTGGTGCGGTGGTCTTCACCGAGCCGGACCAGATCCGCGGCTACAAGAACTACCGCAGCGCCATCAAGAACGCCACCGACGGCAAATCCTGGGATGGCACCACCCTCACCCTGATCGGCGCGCCGTTCATGGTGACCCACGGCGTGAAACCGACCGCCATCTACGCCAAGGGTAAAACCGGCTGTGCCGATTGCCATGCCAGCGGCAAAGGCTTCTTCAAAGGGAGCTTCGACATGATCGGTCCGGCGCTTCCGTCCACCCAGAGCTACGACCCGAGCAACTCCCCGATCCTTGACCCCTACGACAACCTGGTAGTCGACGCGGCTACCGGCGAGCCGATGCGTCACACCGCCCAGGGGTGGAGCATCGAGGGTGACGACGGCAACATGATGATGCGTCCGCTTGAGCCGGTCCGCATCAAGGCCTACAAGGGCGACCTCACCGGTTACTTCGAGGGCTACAACAAACTCGGCCAGCCGCGTGAAATCAACTTCGTCCATGACGTCAACGTAGGCGGAGTCGACTACAGCTACGCCTCCACCATCGAGCGTGCCGACATCCTCTATCCCGAGGAAGACGGTGCGATGTACTACAAGGCCGGCGAGCTCGACGCGAAAGGGCACTTGGTCGGCACCCCGACCGCTATGACCGGCCTCGAGTTCGCAACCTACCTCGAAACCGGCGTGGCCACCGACCTCGCCGCCTACGGCATCGGGGTCGACCCGGTGGCGGCCATCAACCCGCTCGTCGACGACAACGCCAGCCAGTTCGGCGTGCAGTGGGTCAAGGCGAAGGACCACGCAGTCAGCGCACCCCTTGCCCAGCCCAACAGCACCAACACCGGCGACGTCGGCACCGTTACCTACCAGTGGACCACCTCCGAGAACAACACGGTCCTCACCGGCAGGAACGCCACCCTCAACTTCGCCACCACCGGCAGCAAGACCATCTACCTGACGGTGTCCGATGAAGAGGGCAAGGTGCGTACCGTAAGCACCACCGTCAACGTGATCGAGCCGACCATCAGCATCACCTATGCCGGCAGCACCGCTACCTTCGAAAGCCTGCCCACCGGCACCGCTTCCGCCAAGATCTACTGGGGCGACGGCGGCGTGACTACGAAGAGCGGCATCACCACCACCACGATCACGGTCAACCACACCTACGCGACCAAGACCGCGAAAACCATCAAGATCTACTGCTACAGCAACACCGGCGTCCAGCTTGGCTACATGCAGGCGGTCGTCTATCCCTAGTCCGTTAGGGTAGCTGCAATGAAGATGTAATTCAGCCCGGAGGCAACCCCTCCGGGCTTTTTCCAATGTTATCGAGGCCTCCCCGGCTCAGGGGGGTTGCAGCTGCAAAAGGCAACACGTAGTCCCATTTCGGCAGCACCCACCACGATTCAGGAGGCCGTATGAGAAAAACGTTGTCCGTCGCACTCGCTATACTGGCAGCATCACTTCTGATGGTGTCACCGGATGCACAAGCTGCACACCCTAAACCCGGCGAGACCGGGTACCGCGGCATTCAGTTCAACCCCGCCATGGCCGGGATCCCGCTTCTGGACTACTTCAGCATGTCGCCGATCAGGCCATACGGGCCGGCCGTCGACGGTCGGTACAAGGGGTTGGCCCCCTTCGGGATTCGCGCCAGCTGCAACCTTTGTCACTTCGACATCGTGGCGAACGAGAACAAGAATCGCCATGCCACTATGTCCTACAACAAGATCGTCCTTCCCGAGTACGGCTACGGCTACGACAAGGAGAAACCCTGGGTCTCCGGCCCGGGCAAATTCGGCAGGTGGTCCCCCGTCTACAACCGGCAGCTGGGCAACATGAACACCACCTACGCCACCGAAGCCGACCTGGTGAAGAAACTGGACCTCGGAGCCTTCGAATTCACCACGGAATGCGGTGTCTGCCACGTGGGCGGCGGTCCGGGGATTACCAACCCCTACGGCTTCACCTTCTCCTGGCGCGTCAGCAGTTATTTCGGCAAGGATTTGGGTGCCGGCGGCGTGCACAGCAACCTCGACAACGAATTCCGCAACCAATCCATCGCCAACGACTTCATCTTCCCTCTGCCGCTTTCAAGCCCTTACTACCCCCGGCGCGTTCCTTTGAACCCGTGGGATTTCTTCGTCGCCAACGACACGGTGCAGCAGGTCGACTGGGCGCAGTGGGGGAGCAACGGGACCTTGCAGCTCGATTGCCTTATGTGCCACCTCCAGGGGTACGACCACCTGGCCCGCAACGAGGAGATCACCCGCTACCAGCGCCTCTATAACGCAGGGACCGTCGGTTCCGGGCTTGCGGTGCTCGATGCCGCGGCCGGCGACGGTTTCAGCATGGATTACGATGCAAGCCAGGTGATGGTGGCAAGCGACGGCAACCTTTACCTCGACTTTTCCTTCACCGACCGCATCACCCGCTTCCCGCAGGCGGGCAACTGCGTGCACTGCCACATGCCCACCGCGGTGAAAAACCAGGCCGGTGTGGATTGGAAGAAGCAGTTCTACGCCTACGATGCCGTCCCCTCCGACGACCCGGCCAACCCCGGCAACGTGAAGCCGGCCCGCTACCTGAGCGACATGGTGAAGCGGGGCGACATCTGGAACTCCGACGAGTTGCACAAGGGGCTGCAGTGCTCCGGCTGCCATTCCCAGACCGGGAAGTTCCAGGCGTGGAAATCGAACGACGCGAACTACATGCACAGCCCCGGCAAGGGGTACGACCCCATGGGCGAAGGCGCTGACGAGTTCGGCGGCACGGTCAAGTTCTGCTATGACTGCCACGTCCTCAAAGGCGACGTGAACGGCGACGGCGTGACCGATACCGACTGGTTCTACGCCCCGGTCCCGGACAACTCCCACAGCAAGGCGGGGCTGATGGCCAAGATCGTGCCGGGGGCCAAGCGCCTGGACGACAAGGGCGCGGAGGTGCAGTTCACCGGCAGCCACCTCGACATCATCTCCTGCACCAGCTGCCATATCCAGAAGCGCTACGCCGCCGCGCGTTCCATCGACTACAGCACCGGCGCCCAGTTCTTCAACTTCGTCGGCAACGCACTGGACCAAAGCTCAGGGCCCGAGCGGGTCGATTTGGCCTACAGCTGGAAGGAGACCGTCCCCAAGCTGCGCGCCGACGGGACGCCCAACCCCCTTTGGCGGCGCCTCATCTATCCCTTCAACTACGTCACCGGCATCTACTGGAACAACGTGGGGTCCAAGGACGCCAACGGCGACGGGTTCACCACGGGGATGAGCAACAACGGAAAGATCGTGGCGGCGGACCCGTTTTTCCAAAGAGCGGTAAAGGAGAACTTCCGGTTCGGTGTGAACCAGGAGAACAACAGGATTCCCACCGGGCTCACCGGCAACACCGGCTTCGACTCCCAGTCCGTCAAAAACGCCGACGGCGCCGTGATGTTCACCCGTCCCGCCGAGATCGAGGCCTACCGCTCACAGGTGACCACCAAAGATCCCGGTCTGGTACCGCAGCTCGTGCTGGAATCGGAGCCGTACCTGATCACGCATAACGTCCTTTCCACCGGTCAGTTCGCCCTGGGCAAGACCGCTACCGGCAGCAACGGGGTCACCATCTACGGCTGCTCCGACTGCCACGGCGGCACCGGCGGCGTCTACAACGGCAGCATCAACATGATCGGCAAGGCAAAAGCCCCGGACAGCTCGACCATCCCCGTCACCGTCAGATGGAACAGCAACGGGCAGGTCGCGGCCAAGGCCGTTTCCTGGGACCGAGACGGCATCAGGCGCAGCATCAGCTTCGCCGACACCGTGGCCAAAAGCACCCGGGACATCAGCCGCTCGGAGTTCCTCGGGTATGACGCGTCCAGGGTCGCGGCGTTGAACGCCATCGATCCGGCCGCCTACGGGCTCGGCCTCCCTCCCGTTCCGGCCATCAACGCGATCGCCGATGCCGACAGCACCCAGTTCGGCACTCAGGTGGTGATAGGCCTGCCGGTTGCCCTGTCCTGCCCGCCGGCCCAGTTCCTGGATGCCAACAAAAACGGCAAATACGACGCCGGCGAGACGCTGGTGGGGCAGGTGAGCTACGCCTGGGGCAGCTCGGACTCCGGCGCGGTGATCACCGGCGGCAACTCCCAGAACGCCTCCATCGTCTTCGGCTCCACCGGCGCGAAGACCATCACCCTCACCGTGACCGACGAGGAGGGGATCACCCGTACCACGTCCACCAGCGTCACCGCCATCGTGCCCCCCATCTCCATCAGTTGGGAGCCGGTCAGCGACACGGCGACCTTCACGAGCTTCCCGGCAGGCACGGCATACATGAAGATCTACTGGGGCGACGGCTTGATCAGCACGGTCACCACCAACACCCCCTCCGTTTCTGTGGTGCACCACTACTCGACCGGCACCGCGAAACAGATCAAGGTGTACTGTTACAATTCCGGTGGAGGACAATTGGGGTACGCGACGAAGATCATCACACCCTGACATGACAAAAGCCCGGAGGATGAACATCCTCCGGGCTTCCCCTTCGATAGTGCCGGCGTCCGGCAAAGAAGCTTTTTATATTGAACAGGGCTTGCCCAATAAGGTAATCTACCGCTGCCGTTTCCTGGTCAGGCAGCCAGCGGACAAGAAAGAGGTGACAGTGAAAACGGACCTTTTCGCCAGCATAGTGGCCAACCTCTCCGACGGGATCTACGTGATCCAAAACGGCAAGGCCATATTCCTCAACCAGCGCTTCGGGGAGATCTTCGGCTACCGGGACCACGAGAGCCTGATCGGCCGCGACATGTTCGCCAAGGTCTACCCGGACTGGCAGAGCGTGGACCTGTTCCGGAAGGTGCACGAGCAGCTCCTTTCCGGCAACTACGAAAAGATCTCCTGGGGGCAGCCCTCGGCCAAGGTGGACGGCACCCCCTTCTGGATCGAGGTGGAGGCCCGGCTCATCGAGGTGCAGGGGGAACCGGCCGTTTTCGGCACCTTCCTGGACCGCACCGACTGCAAGCTGATCGGCGAGGCGATGCATGCCTCCCAGGAGACGCTGCGCCTTTTGCTGGACGCCATGGAAGACCGCGTCTACGTGGTCACCGACGACTACCGCCTGGTCTACGCAAACCGCAAGATGAAGGCCGCGCTGCGCGGCGAGATGGACAAGGAGTACTGCTACAAGCTGTGCCGGGGCCTCGAGTCCCCGTGCGAGGACTGCTCCACCGACCACGTCTTCATCTCCGAGCGCCCCATGCAGAAGGAGTACTTCAACCAGCTCGCCCAGTGCTGGTACTCCGTCATCGAACTCCCGGTCCGGATGCCTGGCATCGACCGTCCCACCAAACTCGCCGTCGCCCGCGACATCACGGAGCGCAAGGAGGCGGAGGAGAAGGTCCGCGCCCTGTCGCACCGGCTCATAAACGTCCAGGAGGAGGAGAGAAAGCACCTCTCCCGGGAACTGCACGACGACCTCGGGCAGCGTCTCAACGCCGCCAAGATCGCCGTGGACCTCCTGGCGCAGGACTTCGCGGGAGCGCCGGGGGACGTCGCCGCCCGGCTGGGACAGCTCTCCCAGATGTTAAAGGGAGGGGTGGAGAGCGTGCGTCACCTGAGCGCGGGACTGCGCCCGGCTTCGCTGGAGCGGCTCGGGCTGGTCGAGGCGATCGGCAACGACTGCGATCAGCTCGCCGCACGCCAGGGGCTGAAGGTGACCTTCACCCACCACGGCATGGAAGGGGTGCGCCTTTCCCAGGATGCCGAGATCAACCTGTACCGCGTGGTGCAGGAGGCGCTCAACAACGTCGTGAAACATGCCGGAGCGACCGAGGTGGGGATCCAGCTGGTGGCCTCGTACCCGATCGTGAGGATGCGCATCAGGGATAACGGTACGGGCTTTGATGCCGCCTCGTGCAAAGGAAAGCGCGGCGGGGGACTGGGACTGGTGGGGATGGCGGAGCGGGTGGAGCTTTTGCACGGCTCCTTCAAGATCCACTCCAACCCCGGCATGGGGACGCGCCTCACCGTCGAGATACCCATCGCGGAAGAAGCGGAATCGGAGCTGCTCAGAAATAACGACCGGGGCGGGGCATGGACCCGCAGCGCGGTCTGATTTGCAATGCAATGAGGAGGACAGATGGCAGCAAAGAGCCGTGTCATCATCGTGGATGATCATCCACTTTTTCGCGACGGGCTGAAGAGCCTGATCGCCAGAAGTACCAAGTACGAGACCGTCGGCGAGGCGGGCAGCGGCGAAGAGGCGCTGCGCCTGGCCCAGGAACTCGCCCCCGACCTGATGACCATGGACGTCTCGCTTCCGGACATGAGCGGCATCGAGGCGACCAGGAAGATCATCCAGGCGGTTCCTTCCGTGAAGATCCTGATGCTCAGCATGTACCAGAACCTCGAGTACGCCACCGACTCCTTCAAGGCCGGCGCACGCGGCTACATCGTCAAGGAGGCCACCAGCGACCGGCTCATCGAGGCGATGGATGCGCTCTCGCAGGGTGAGCACTTCCTCGACGGCCAGCTCTCCGGAGACATGGTGATCAGGCATCTGTGCGGCCAGGGCAAGGAAGGCGCCGTGCAGGACGCGCGTTACGCGCTGCTTTCCGCCCGGGAACAGCAGGTGATGCGCCTGGTGGCCGAGGGAGGCTCCTCCCGCAGCATCGCCGAACAGCTCCAGGTGAGCGCCAAGACCGTCGAGAACCACCGCACCAACCTGATGAAGAAGCTGGACGTGCACAGCCGCATCGAGCTGGTGCGTTACGCCGCACGCCTGGGACTCATCGACCTGGAGCAGTGGAAATAGAAAAGTACCCTGCTAAGGCAAATACCCCACCTTCTTCCCTGTCGGTGGGGTGTTTGCCCCAGTTTGACGCCCGCCTCACACTGCAATAATCCCCCTCACTTCGCTGCATCATTCCGCAATTAGTTGAAAATACTGAGTTTGTCCGCGTAATGCCAACACCCCAGTTGCATGGGTACACTTCCTGCTTTCTGGACTCCAACTGGCTCGGCTCTCTTCCGACCAAAGCGGAGTTCACGCACCGCGCCCCGGTTCCCCCACCGGGGAACCCGGCGTGCTTGCTGCCGTCGCCGCGTCCGCGGCGACCATGACATGGCAACAATGAAATCTTCAAGGAGGCTCCACATGCAACACACGAGGAAGGTCGTCAAAGCGGCCGCCGTCTCCTCCGCGGTCCTTTTGGGACTCGCTGCGGGATCGGCGCTCGCTGCCACCGGCGACCACACCAGCATCATCCTTAAGGACTGGCAGGGCAACGAGATCGCCCGTCCGGCAGCCGGCCTGGCCGCCCCTGCCTACAGCGTGAAGCAGACCTGCTTCGGCACCAACAACGGCGTCGCCTGCCACGGCAACAGCGCCGTCGGCAACGCCAAGTTCAGCTACGACGACATCGAAAGGCACAGCTACCACACCCAGCTGGGCGCCAACGAGTTCAGGGGGTTCAACCCCGCCAACCCTGACGCCTACAACCCCTACACCAAAACCGGCGACAAGTGGCGTCCGGGCGCAGGCCCCCAGGGCAAGAACTGGGTGCAGAGCCCCGGCCACTTCGGGAGCTGGTGACCGCCCTCCGCTCGCCAGTTGGCGAGAGCATATAAAGACGGCGCAGGCGCAAGCTACAACGGCACCACCAACCGGTTCGAAACCGTAAACTTCGGCAGTGTCATGGTGGACCCCACCACCCCGGGTTCCGGGCAGGTGGCAAACCCGACCGGCATCAACTTCGAGATCTTCTCCTTCGGTGCCGATTCCGGCGCGGGGCAGCTCGCCTACAAGCAGAAGGTCGACAACTCCAACGCAGGCGTCATGCGCGACTGCGCCGAGTGCCACGTGGGCGGCGGCATGAACGAGTACGTCTATGCCAACATGAGCACCTCGACCTACAAGCCGCATGAGCGCGCGTCCCTGCGTACCTTCGACTTCGGCTCCGCGGTCACCGCCTGGAACTACTTCATCGACATCTTCAACACCGATCTGACCAAGCGCGGCGAGGTCGTGAAGCAGGACTACGCCCAGACCGGCGTCCTGGAGATGGACTGCCTCATGTGCCACCAGACCGGCTATGACTGGGCGGCCCGCAAGGAAGCGGTGAGAAATGGCGAGTTCGACGCATCCCGCGCGGTCGGCGCCAAGCTGACCAACGCCGTCGCCAACGGCACCAGCGTCTTCTACAACTACACCGCGGTCAAGACCAACGCCTCCGGCAAGCTCTACGTCGACCTGAGCTCCACCCTGAACAGCAAGCCCGTGTCCACCAACTGCTCCGCCTGCCACCAGTCCCAGTACAACGTCGACTGGAAAAAGCGCGGCGAGCAGTGGCTTGATGGTCAGGAAGTCCACTACAGCCTGGGCTGCATGGCCTGCCACGAGCGCAAGGACATCGCCAGCCCCACAGTCGGCACCTCCGGCCTGATCGACGACAAGCTGGGTCTTTGCGACCCCGCCAAGGGTGGCGCTTCCGACTTCGACGCCATGTGGAACAAGCTCGATACCGTCGCCTTCAAGCACTGCTCCGACTGCCATGAGCCGGCGACCACTCAGACCTGGCCGACCTACGGCGCGCCGAACTCCAAGACCGCCCATGCGAACAAAGGCCTGACCGCGAAGATCGCCTTCGACAAGGACGGCAACCCGGCCAGCCACATGGACATCATGGACTGCACCGCCTGCCACATCAACAAGGAGTTCGACGGCGGCGCCATCGTCGACGGTACCGGCGCGGATGCGGAAGGGCGCGTGGCCCTGCACGACGAGCCGCAGGTCGCCCGCAACATGGCCGGCACCGCCGGCAACGCCCTGTACTGGAACAACGGCAAACTCTACGGTGCCAACCTGCTCACCTCCTCCTTCGTTCGCGACATGAACGGGATGGATACCGCCAACGGCGGCCTCGACGCCAACAACGACGGCCGCAACGCCGGCATGGATACCCTGCTGCAGACCCACATCAACGACCTGAACAACGCCGTGGGCGCCACCGCGGTCACCATGCATCAGGAAGCGGACGGCAGCTGGGTGAACGAGGTCGAGGTGACCGCCCTCCTCGCCAGGATCAGCGGCGACGGCACCGGCACGGCCAGCACCGGCTCCGGCACCTACCCGGGCGGCCTCAAGCAGCTCCTGGGCATCAACGACGCCGCCAACACCTACAAACTGATCCCCAAGATGTCCTTCCTGATGGTTCCGTTCAAGGCAAGCCACAACATCGCACGGACCAGCAAGATGGCCTGGGGTAAAGGTGGCTGCGCCGACTGCCACGGCACCGACAAAGGCTTCTACAACGGGGCCTACCCGATCAAAGGGAACATGGACGGTACCGCTGACGGCACCAATTTCAACTTCCGCTTCATGTCCAACCAGGTCACCACTTTCACCAAGGTCAACGGCCTTGCCGACATCACCGACTCCCATCCGAGCGTCGTGACCAAGAAGGGCGACAGGACGGTACCGGTCACCCTGCTGACCAAGTTCGACGGTCCCTACGCGACCACCCCCGTGGCCAACCAGACCCTGCGCAACATCGACAGGAGCGAGGTCATCTACGAGCAGACCTTCCAGACCCGCGACACCACCTGGTACAGCACCATCACCGGTGACGCTCCGGCCGCTGTCTGCTCCGGCCCCACCAGCCCGTTCTTCTGCGCGACCCTTGGCGATGTCAAGTCCAAGGCGACCTCCACCAAAGGGTGGCTGCTCAAGATCGAGGTTCGTCCGGAAAACGATGCGGATCCCGCCAAAATCACCTTCCGCACCGCGCAGCTGGGTAAAGACAACGCCACCACCATGGCGGAAGTGCTCGCCGCATTCCCGGCCAGCATGAGGTCCAACGCCGACTTCACCATCACCGAGGCTGGCGGCGCTCTCACCATCACCGCCGCTGCCGGTAAGCAGATCCGCATCTCCCCGCAGACCGACTCCGGCCCGCTGGGGCTGAAAGGGAAGGTCTACGTCAACGACCCGATCTACCGCAACGGCACGAAGGTCGCCGATACCCGCGACCAGTTCGTGACCTATCTGAACACCCTCTCCACCAACATGGCCGACTACGGTATCGGAGTCGACCCGGTGGCGGGCATCAACGCACTGATCGACGAAAACGCCAGCCAGTTCGGCGTGCAGTGGATCAAAGACAAAAACTACGCGGTGAGCGCAGCCTTCGCTCAGCCCAACGCCGGCAACACCGCTGACGTCGGCACAGTGACCTACCAGTGGACCACTTCCGACAACAGCACCCCGGTCGTCGGCAAGGACGCCACGCTCAACTTCGCCAGCACCGGCAGCAAGATCATCTACCTGACGGTGACCGACGAAGAGGGCAAGGTCCGCACCGTAAGCAGCACCATTAACGTGGTCGATCCGGTCATCACCATCACCTATGTCGGCACCACCGCCACCTTCGCGAGCCTGCCGGCCGGTACCGCCACCGCCAAGATCTACTGGGGCGACGGCGGCGTGACCACCAAGACCGGCATCACAACCAGCTCCATCACGGTCAACCACACCTACGCCACCAAGACCGCGAAGACCATCAAGATCTACTGCTACAGCAACACCGGCGTTCAGGTCGGCTACATGCAGCAGGTCGTCACTCCCCAATAAAGTGCAACGTTAGGGAGTCGTAGTGAAATGAGCCCGGAGGAGAGATCCTCCGGGCTTCTTTATTTTCGGCTTGACCGTATCCGCTTTTGCGGATATGTTTCCCCGCATGGAAAACATCGCCCTGCTGTTTCAGTCCCTGGACGACCAGACCAGGCTGCGCTTGTTGGCGCTCTTGCTTCAGGCCGAGGAGCTCTGCGTCTGCGACCTCGTCGCCGTCCTCAAGCTCCCCCAGTCCACCGTCTCCCGTCAGCTCGCCATCCTGAAAAGCGCAGGGTGGGTCAAGGGGAGAAGGGGCGGGGCCTGGAACCACTACTCGATCAACGCCTCCCTGGAGCCGGTGCAGCAATTCCTGGTTCCGGTCTTGCGCAACTTCCTCCTGGTCACGGATACGGCACGGGAGGACCTGCGGCGGCTGCGGGAGAGAAGGGGGCTTGCCTGCTGTCCCGAGGCGGTGAAATCCAAAAAATCGGATCTAGAGGGGCGCGACCCCGGGGAGGGAGAACCATGAGCGAAGAGATCAGGATGCGCCGGTTCAAGAAGATCGAGGTGAAGCAGCCGGTATCCTCCATGGCGGCGCCGCAGGAAGGCGCCAACCCGGATGCTCCCCCCTGCTGAGGTCCCCCCACCTCCGCCGGCGGCGGAGAGATCAGCGAAAACGTCCCGGGCTTCCAGCGCTGGATACCGGCCGGCAGCGGCCGCGCGCCCCAGGTCGACGGCACCCTGACCCTTGCCGATCACCTGGGCGCCTGCCTGGCGCGCTGGGGTATCAACCGGATGACCTTCATGGTTCCCCCCGGCCTCTACGCCATCGGCTCTCCCGGCTCGGAGGCTCCGGTCGTCGTGACCGCCAACTACAAGATGAGCTACGACATCGTGCGGCGGGCGCTTTGCGGCAGGAACGTCTGGCTTTTGGTCCTGGAGACCTACGGAATCAACGTATGGTGCGCGGCGGGGAAGGGGACCTTCGGCACCGGCGAGCTGGTGCGCCGCATCGAAAAGAGCGGGCTCGCCCAGGTGGTCAGCCACCGGCGGCTCATCCTTCCCATCCTGGGCGCCGCCGGTGTGTCGGCGCACCGGGTGAAGCAAAGAAGCGGCTTCGACGTCGTCTACGCCACCATGCGCGCGGCCGATCTCCCCGCCTTTTTGGACCAGGGGGGGGCGAGCACCCCCGCCATGCGCGAGCTCCGCTTCAACTGGTATGACCGCATGGTGCTGATCCCGGTGGAACTGGTGCTGGCGGCCAAGCCGGTGCTCCCGGTGGCGGCGCTCATCTACCTCGTGGCGAGACTCGTCTGGGGCGCAGATGCCGCGGCCGCAGCGGCGCTTGCCTTCCTGGGGGCGGTCTGCACCGGGGTCGCCGTCGGTCCGCTGCTGCTGCCGCTGCTGCCCACCAGGAGCTTCGCGGTCAAGGGGGCCTTCGCCGGGGTGCTCTACTGCGCGCTTGTCTACCTGCTCGCCGGGGCGGGGTGGGGGTGGGCGGCGACCGTAGCGGCCTTCCTGGCGCTACCGGCCGTCTCCTCCTTCTACACCCTCAACTTCACCGGCTGCACCACGTACACCTCGAAATCCGGCGTGAAGAAGGAGATGCGCCTGGGACTGCCGCTCATGGCCGGTGCCCTCGCGAGCGCGTTTTTCGTCGTCGTAGCCGGTCGGCTTCTGGCCTAAGGGAGGAACTATGAAAGGGTTCAGGTATCTGGAGGGGGTGGCCACTCTCGAGCTCGCCGCCCCACTTTGCATCGGTTGCGGCCGCTGCGTCGAAGTCTGCCCGCACCAGGTCTTCCGGATCGAGGGGGAAAAGGCCCTCGTCGTCGACCGGGACGCCTGCATGGAGTGCGGCGCCTGCGCGCTCAACTGTCCCGCCGCCGCGCTCAAGGTGGACGCCGGGGTAGGGTGCGCCAGCGGGATGATCCATGAGTGGCTCCGGGAGAAGAAGATTCCGGGCATCAGCAGCGGGGGATGCTGCGGGTAGCGTGGTCCCGCTTGACTATCAAGTCGTGTCTGTTAAAAACTCCTAATGCGCGAAGGGGGCCGCCAAAGGAGGCAGAACATGCAAGAGAAGCAGATGGTCAAGATCAGTTCCTGCAACGTAACGCAGTGCGCCTACAATAAACACAATTCCTGCCACACGCTCGCCATCACCGTGGGCGGCCCCGGCGACACCTGCCCCGAGTGTGACACCTTCATGCAGGGGAGCCAGAAGGGGGGGATCGTCGACGTCCAGGGCGGCATCGGGGCCTGCAAGGTGGAGAGCTGCAGCTACAACCAGTCCCTGGAATGTGCGGCTCCCGCCGTGGACGTCGGCATGCACGAGTCGCATCCCGACTGCTTCACCTACAAGCCGAAATAGCCCGTCGCGGCTCCCATTCCCCAAGAACCGCAGCCCCCTTCCGCAGCACCTCTCGAGGCTCCCGCCCCTGCCCCGGGCGGGTTCGACATTTGCCGATCATCGTGTATCGTTTATCCGTTTCGCAGCTCAGACCCGGAGGGACTACCGATGCCGAGCCAGGTGTACGTCGACCAGCAGATTTGTATAGGGTGCGGGCTTTGTGTGAGCATACTCCCCGACTTGTTCCGGCTAAACGGCGACGGCGTGTCCGAGGTGTACGTGCAACGGGGCGGAGACAGGGAGAAGATCCAAAAGGCCATAGACAGCTGCCCCGTCAACTGTATCGCTTGGCGTTGAAACGCGCGCCGGGGAGGGAACATGACATCCGGACTGAAAGACGAAAGGCTGCAGGAACTAGCCGAGAGCAACTACGTCATGCTGAAGGAGGTCTACTGCCTGTCGCAGCAGTTGAAGGGGCTGGTGGACCGGCTGCACCTGAGCTACCTGAAGCAGGGGATCGTTCAGGAGATGGACATGGTGATGGCGATCAAGCTGACCTCGGATAACCTCTATGAAGGACTGGAGCGCTACCTCCGTCCGGAGTGCGATCCGGACAGCGCCTACGACCCCGCCAAGGCCGAAACCGAATAGGAACCGAAAACCGTTGGCCACGGAGAAAATCTGAGGGAATCCGAGCAATCAAAAACAGATGACGGGTTAAAGGCTTGTGGTTCAACCCGCAGCTGTTTAGGTTTTCTCAGAAGTTCACAGATTTTCTCCGTGGCCAATGGTTTTGCCTTTGAAAACAGAAAGCCCGCCGTTGCCGGCGGGCTTCTTCGTTTCTTCAGCCGGAACCGGTGCTAGAGCTCCTGCATGTTGCTGAACTCGCCCCAGGCCAGGAAGGTTTTCGGCGTCTCCACGAAGGAGTAGATGTTGGTCACCTTCTGCAGGTGGCGCCGTTCCTCCTGGGCCAGCATGCGCAGTCCCTTGCGGGTCGTCTCGTCCGTTGCCGCCGAGGCCAGTTCCTCGTAGAAGCGGATCTCCTGTTCCTCGTTGTTGACGGCGAAGCGGTACAGGTTCGGGTCCCTTCCGGCTTCCTCCAGGAGTTCTCTCTGGCTGAGCAGCGGTCTGAACCTGCAGGCATTTTGGGTGAGTCCTTCCAGTTTGGCGCCGTCCATTCTCTTTCTGAGTCTTCTCAGCTTCCTCTGATGTTCCTCCTCAGACGCGGCAAGCATGGAGAAGAGCGTCTTCATC
Source organism: Geomonas oryzisoli (assembly GCF_018986915.1). Taxonomy (NCBI): domain Bacteria; kingdom Pseudomonadati; phylum Thermodesulfobacteriota; class Desulfuromonadia; order Geobacterales; family Geobacteraceae; genus Geomonas; species Geomonas oryzisoli. The sequence continues at coordinate 3,305,908 of NZ_CP076723.1, read as the reverse complement.
TCAGGCTCCATGGCTTCGGCTTCCAGTCCTTCATAGTATGCCTTGGTTTCTTCCTCTATTTTTATGGCGCAATCGAAAACGTTCATGGCGTACCCCCTTGCTCTCAGACAACGCGTGACAGGCGCTCTCTGTCGATGCTTAATTATAACAAAATGCCGACAGCAAAAGATACTTCCGCTTTGTCACAAAAGCCTCAACGCAAAGCCGCAGAGCCGCAAAGGCGCAAGGGGTGAAACATTCAAAAGCTTTTCAAGGTTTTCTCGGCGTCTTCGCGCCTTGGCGCCTTTGCGTTGAGGCTTTTGATTCCCCTCGTTTACGCTCTGGAAAAATCCCACTGATTCGGTTATTGTTCTTCTCCCAGTAAGGGATCGCTCCCGGAGGTGCCGCCTGCCCGTCTTCACCGGACAACTTTTCGCCATGCTTTCCGCCGCACTCTTCGGCGTGTCGCCGGTCTTTTGCAAGCTGCTCATCGGCGACATGTCGCCGGCCCTGCTCGCCGGGCTGCTCTATCTGGGCTCCGGGCTCGGGCTGCAGGCGCTGCTCCTGTTCCAGCGCAAGAGCACCCGCGCCGAACTGCGCCTGCTCTCCCCGGGGCACAAGCTTAAACTCGCCGGCGCCGTCATCGCCGGCGGCATCGTCGCCCCGCTCTGCCTCGCCTTCGGCATCAAGTACGGCACCGCCTCCGAGGTCTCCCTGCTTCTCAACCTGGAAACCGTGGCCACCACCCTCATCGCCTGGCTCGTCTTCAGGGAATACATCGGCCCCTACGTCTGGACCGGAAAGGTCCTGATCCTGATCGGTGCCGGTCTCGTGGTGCTCAGGGCGCAAGGAGGACTTTCCTTCTCGCTCTCCGGCCTGCTGGTGGTGGTCGCCTGCATCTTCTGGGGGATCGACAACAACCTGACCCGGGACGTGGACGAGATATCTTCCACGGTACTCGCGTCGGTGAAGGGGCTCGCGGCGGGACTCTTCTCCATCGTCCTGGCACTCATCTTCAGTGCCGGAACGGTGACCCCGGGGCAGATCGCCGGGGCGCTCGGCGTGGGCGCCATGAGCTACGGCCTCAGCCTCGTCCTCTTCGTGGAGGCGCTGCGCCAGATCGGTGCCGCCCGGACCGCGACCTTCTTCGCGGTCGGCCCCTTCTTCGGGACGCTCCTCTCCGTTGCGCTTTTGGGTGAGCGCCCCCCCGCACCCTACTGGGTTGCGACCGTGCTGATGCTGGCCGGCATCCTGCTTCTCTACGTGGAGGTGCACGGTCACCGTCATACCCACGAGGAACTGGCCCACGCCCATCCGCACCGTCACGACGACCACCACGATCACGAACACCAGGAGGGGGAGCAGGCGGAGCCCCACGACCACTTTCACGTACACCGGCCGGTCACCCATTCCCATGTGCACTGGCCCGATCAGCATTACCGGCACGAGCACTAGCTGCCGCCGCGAAAACAACCACTACCAGCAGGAGGTTTGACAATGGCAGAAGAAAAAAAGGAGGCTTGGCTCAACTATCTCGCACTCACCACAGTGGTTCTCGCCGTCTGCGCCACGCTGGCCACCTTCAAGGGGGGCGGCTTCTCGACGAGATCCGTACTGGTGCAGAACCAGGCCTCGGACCAGTGGGCCTTCTACCAGGCCAAGAGCATCAAGCAGTCCCTGGCCGAGATGGAGCAGGGGCAGCTGGAGCGTGAGCTATTGAGGACCGGCGACCAGAAGGTGGCCGCCGCCATAGAGGCCAGGGTACAGGCGGTCAAAGGGAAGATCGCCAAATATGACCAGGAGAAGGCCAAGATCCAGGACGATGCCAAGAAGCTCGAGAAGGAGAGGGATGACGCGCAGCGTCACGGCCGTCCCTTCGGGCTCGCGGTCATCTTCCTGCAGATCGCCATCCTGCTCTCCTCTATCGCCGCGCTCCTGAAGAAGAAGATCGTCTGGGTCGCCGGTGTCGCCGTCGGAATCTGCGGCCTGGTCCAGTTCGCCAACGGTTTCATGCTCTTCATGTAGCCCCCCGCCGATGTGAAAAGTAAAAGGGACTGGCTCCATTAGGTGCCTGTCCCTTTTGCGGAACGCTCCTTTCAGCTCAACCACCTTCCCGAGCACTAAGGGGACAGGCACCTGGCGGAGCCAGTCCCCTCCTTCGGGGAAGGGCTCTAAGGTGGATGGAGCCCCTACCTCTTCCCGAAATATCTCCCGTAGTTGCGCCAGTACTCCTTCAGCCGTGCCTCGTAATCCCACTGCGCCGCCGCCTTAGCGCTTTGCTTCAGAAACGTTTCGCAGCGCCGGGACGGGGTAGCTGAGCCGGGAACGTCACCGGAGCAGGCCTCGACCGGCTTTTCCCGTGCCACGTCCGCCCAGAGCGGCTCGCCCGACATGAAGCTGTATTGCAGGCTGTTGCGCCCGAGGTACTGCAGATCGTCCCGGGTAAGGCCGTACTTGCGGACGCCGTAGATCCATTCGTCGGTGAGGTTGGCATGGGAGACCCCCTCGTCGTCGCTGGCGAAGGCGACCGGGACCCCGTAGGCGCGGTACTGCGCGAACGGGTGCTCCGTCCCGGCAACCCCGAGGATCTGTGCGTTGCTGGTGAACATGATCTCGACCAGCGCGTTGTTGCGCCTGATCTGGTCGGCCACTTCCAACTTCTGCTCCGGTTTTAGGAAGGCAAAGGAAACCCCGTGGCCGATCCGCCTCGCCCCCGCCTTGAGCGTGCCGGTCAGGTGTTCCTTGAGCGCGGGGTTGCCGTTTCCTACGAAGCATGGCGTGAGCTCCCCGGCGTGCAGGGCGATGTTCACCCCCGGGAAGGTCTCGTGGAAAAAGCGGAAGATCTGCATCTGGTCCCGGAACCCCGCCAGGGAAACCGGCGCGTCCTCCTTGCTGAGCAGGTTCACCCCCACCACGCGGCTCTCCGACGCGGAGAGCAGCATCGAGAAAGCGGCCTGGGTGAACACCTTGGCGAGGTCGGGCGTGCCGTCCGGCAGAGCGGAAGTGCGGTTCACGGTGGCCACGAACGCGTACGTCACGCCGCAGGCGCCCTCTTGCCCTGCGCTGCCGCAGTTGAGCAGCGTCCGCGTTTTGTTCACGTATTGGGCGATCTCGGTGCGGGCGGCGGTGACGGTGTCAGCGAGCCCGGCGTCGAGCAGGAAACGCTGCATGGCCGGAAACTGGCGCACGTTCCGGTATGACTCTTCCTTCGGGTACTTCTGTCTCAGTTGCTTGGCAAGCGCGTTCACTGCCGAGGACTGGAACGAGAGCATGGTTTCCAGGTAGGAGACCCCGTCCTGCCGGGACTGTCTCAGCACCTCGGCGAGCATGGCGGGGGTGTTGCAGACGTTGTCGGAGACGGCGCGGAACCTGGCGAAGGTGGCGAAGAAGTGATCGTGTCCCTGCTGCGTGTCGGCATAATCGAAACGGTACATGGAGAGCGATTGCAGGATCCTCTCACGGTCCTCCGGGGAAGCACCGGAGATGGACTTGAAGCCGTCGCCACAGCCGCCGGAGGAGGTGGCGCCTGCCAGGGTGTAGCGCCCGGTGTTCCCCTCGGGGCCGAAGCAGGCGCCGTCGTCGGCGGCTAGGGCCAGGTACTTTTCAGCGGGGACGGTTCCGGATAGGTGGTTGTGCAGGTCCGCCCCCTTGGGGAACAGGCGCAGCGCCTCCGCGAGCTGCGGCTGCTCCTTCCGGGTCTTCTCGATCACCGCGGCGTACTCCCGCACCGCATCGTTGGCCTTGCCGCAGATCTGCATCCCCGCCGTGGTGGCGGCAGCGGGATGGTCCCCGGCAAACGACGGCGTGGCGGTCAAGAGCGTTGCCGTGAGGAGGGCCGCCAGTGGCCGGACGGCCTTCGTGAAAAGGTTCATCGGTTTCTCTCTTGGTTGAAGATATAGTGCGAGCTACGCCCGGCACAGGCGAATCTATGCCGGTTGCACCAGGTTGTCAACGTAGAACGTAGAACGTAGAACGTAGAACGTAGAACCCGTTTCACTGTTTTCCCGCGCACCGCCCCTCGAGCTGCTCCAGTATCTCCAGCAGCACCTGGGACGCGGCCACCATCTCGGTGCACAGTTGCGCCGCCTTGACCCTGTCGCCGTTGTTGCAGGCGATGACCGCCTGTTTGCCCAGTTCGTGGACTTTTGCGTGCGGCGGGTCGATCTGCCGGAACAGGTCGCTGTGGCCGCAGTCTTCCCTTCCTTTGCTCTGGTACCATTTCCCGAAGGCGCAGGTGAGGTGGGTGGGCAGTGCCTGCGGGTCGATCTTGATGGTGCCGTCCAAGTGTCCCTTGATCTTGCCCACGAAGATCATGTGCGCGCTCCTCGCCCTGCTGATCACCAGCGCAGCATCCTCGTTGATCTTGAACTTGCCGAGCAGGGCCATCAAATCCTCGGCCATGGAGAGCAGGAGGTTCGCCTCGTGCGTGGTGCGCTGCGTCTGCGAAGAGGTATCCCGCGCGATCTCGGTCACCCGCTGCACGTTTGCCGCTATTTCGTGCGTCGTCGCACTCTGCTCCTCCGCGGCCGTCGCGATCTGGGCCAGGTCGCCGGTCACCCCTTCGATGCTGGTGATGATGTCCTGCAGGGCTTGTCCCGACCGCTGCGCCCCCTGGGAACCCTGCTCGACCACCGAGACCCCCTGTTCCATGGATCGCACCGCCGCCCTGGTCTCCACCTGGATAGCGCCGATCATCGCCCCGATTTCCTTGGTCGCCTTGGTGGTCCTCTCCGCCAGGGCGCGCACCTCGTCGGCCACGACGGCGAAACCCCGCCCCTGTTCCCCCGCCCGCGCGGCCTCTATCGCCGCGTTCAACGCCAGCAGGTTGGTCTGGTCGGCTATCTCCTCGATGGTGCCGACGATCTCCCCGATCTGGTCGGAGCGTTGCCCCAGGCCGGTGACGGTCGTTGCCGACTCCCGTACCAGGTCCGCTATCTGGTGCATGCCCGCCACGGTTTCGTTGACCACGCGGGCCCCGTCGGAAGCTACACGGGTGGTGGCCGTTCCCCCCTGCGCCGCCTGCGCGCAGCTCCGGGCGATGTCCTGCGAGGTCGCCGACATCTCCTCGCTGGCGGTGGCGACCGCAACCGATTGGGCCGACAGGTCGTCGGCGTTACTGTTGATCTGCTTGGCCATGCCGTGCACTTTGCTGGAACCGATCACCACGTTGATGCTCACCTTGAGCACGTTGCCTACCAGGCTGTGCAGTGTTTCGATGAACACGTTCATGTTCCTGGCCAGCGCGCCCAACTCGTCCGACCGGCCGCTCGCGATACTCCGAGAAAGGTCCCCGTCCCCCGAAGCGATCTCTTCCACGGCCTGCACCATCTCCTTCAGGGGAAGGGTGATGGAGCGGGCTATGAACCAGGTGAGCATGAGGGTCAGGGCGAGCACTGCGAGGAGTCCCGCGCCGATGTACAGCTGCGTCCGCAATAGCGTGGCCCGCACGTCGTCCAGGTAGATGCCGGTCCCCACCACCCACCCCCACGGACGGAACAGCTCCACGTAGGAGAGTTTCGGTTCGGGAGCGCCGGCGGCGCTCTTGGGCCAGCGGTAGCTGACGAAGCCCTTACCCTTCTCGTTGCAGGCGCGCACCATCTCCATGAACAGCAACTTTCCGGTAGGATCCTTGAACTGCCCCAGGTCCTTGCCGTTCAGCTCGGGCTTCAGGGGGTGCACCACCATCCTCGGCGTGAGGTCGTTGACCCAGAGGTAGTTGTTCCCCTGGTACCTTGCCGTCGAGACCTCCTGGATCGCCCTGCGTTGTGCTTCCTCCCTGGTCAGAAGCCCCCGGTCGACCTGGTCCTGGTATCCCTTCATCATGCTGGTGGCCTGCTGAACGAGGGCGCGCACCGTTTCCTCCCGCTCGTTCATGATCAGCGAGCGCAGGTACGGTGTCAGCAGGAACACCGATATCGCCACCAGCAGCAGCCAGGACAAAAGCGTGGCGCTGATGATTTTCTGAAATATCCCCCAATCGCGAAAACGTTTCATCCTCTATGTCTCCTCTGCCAGGTGGTGTGGCGGGTATTCTGTTAGGCCGGTTCCTGGATTATCGGCTTCAGGCGGATATTTCTTTAGCAGATTTGTCGCCATCTCACTCGCTGTGGCGACAAATCGGTGGTGAGGAAACTTCGGGGGGGACTGGGGGGAGGACGCTGGAGTAGGGCGCGAACTGCGGACGCAAAAAGAGCCGGCGTTTTCTACTGCTCGCCAGCTCTTTGCCTTTCACCCCTTGAGGTTTTGGATTTTAGAAGGTGTCTCCGGTGACACTGCTTACCACTTCTACTCGCGCTCATTTGAGGGCGTGGGAGCAGAGGCACCCTTTTTCGTTTCACCTGCCTTTGATTCTTATGGTACGACCTTTTTCGGGAAAACGCCACTAAATAATTGATTTTACGACACAACTCCTGCCAGGGTGCGCTTGCGGTGCTGCCTTGCGCCTCCTAAAGCCGGAAAGCGGCCGCACCTTGCTGAAGCACTTCCACCTGGCTGGTGAGGTCGCTTGCGCCTGCCTCCAACAGGGCGGCTGCCCGCAGGCAACGGTCGGCATCCGTGTGTATCTCCGCCACCGCCGCCGCTATCTGCTGGTTCTCCTTCGCCTGCACCGCGCAGGCCGTCTCGATCTTCCTGGACATCTCGCTCACGTCGAGGATCGAGTCGGAGATGGCACGTCCCACCTTGCTCTGCTCCCGGGTGGCGCCGTGGAACTGCGCGGCAAGCTCCCGCATCTCCTCGGCGGCGAACATGATCGCCTCCTTGGCCCCGGCCTGCTCCCGGATCGCCCTCTCGATCTTCTCGGTCATCTGGGTGATCCGGTCCATCGCCTCGCGGATCAGGCTGGTCCCCTTGGCCTGCTCGGCGGTAGCGAGCGCAATGCCGCTGACGTGGCTGCGGGCGCTGGATACGCCGTTCACGATCTTTTCCAGCGCGGCGCTGGAACGGGAACTGAGCTCCTCTCCCGCGACGATGCGCTGGTCGGCTTCCTTGATCGCCTTCACCGCGTGCTCGGTCTCCAACTGCACCGCCGCGATGAGGTCCGCGATCTCGTTGGTCGAATTGGCCGTGCTTGACGCGAGCATCTTGATCTCTTCGGCCACCACGCCGAAGGGCTTGCCGTGCGCCCCGGCCTGCGCCGCGATGATGCTCGCGTTGAGGGCGAGCAGCGAGGTCCTCTTGGCGATGTCGTCGATCACCGAGGAGATGGCCCCGATCTCGTGGGTCCTGGCAGTGAGCGTCGCGATGACCTGGTTGGTGACCCCCGAGGAGGCGCGGATGTCGCTCATCCCCTGGCGCATGGCGCGCATCGCCTCAACCCCCTTCAGGGCGTCTTCCTCGACCCCCTGGGCCACCTCCGCGGTCAACAGCGCGTTCCCCTTGACGCTGTTGGTCGCCGCCTCCATCTCCAGGATCGAGGAAGCGGTGGAAAGCGACGAGGAAACCAGGGACTTGGTGTGCTCACCGATCTCGCTGGTGGCGGAAGCGCTCTGCGTCATCGCCGCAGTGACCTCGGCCACCAGCGTGGTCAGCCGCTCCGCGTTCAAGGCGACCTCGTCGGTGCTGGCGGTCATCTCAAGGATCGCCGAGGAAGACTCGGAGGCGGCCTGTGCCAGGCGCTGGGTTCCGTTCTGGATCTCCTCAGCCTTGTCCGCAATGGTGCGCACGTAGGCCGACGCCTCGGCCACCTTATCCTGCTGGTGCCTGGCCGCCGTCACGGCATGCACCGCTTCCGCCGCCAGCCGTCCGGAAATCCCCTGCAGCGCCGTGGCCGAGCCCGCCACACGGCTGATCATGCCGCACAGTCCAGCCACCATCATCTTCAGCGAGCCGAGCAGCTTGCCCGCCTCGTCCCCGCCGCCGGCCGGGATGGCCACGGTGAGATCTCCCTCCGCCACCGCCTCGGTGATGGCCACGGCCTTGCCCAGGGGAGCGAGGAGCATCCTGGTGAACCAGGCGGCGATGCAGCTGGCCAAAACGGTGAATCCGATGGCGAGCGAGATCACCACGGTCCTCGTGTGCTCGAAGGACTGCAGGAATTCGGCGGTCTTCACCCCGACGTAGAGCGCGCCGATGACGTGGCCGCCGGCATCCAGAATCGGGTCGTAGGCGGTGAAGTAGGGGATGTTGAGGATGGGGGCGACGCCGCGGTACGGTTCTCCCTTGCGGAACACCGCGTCGAAGGCGGGCCCCTGCAGCTTGGTCCCCACCGCCCTGCTGCCGTCCTCCTTGATGACGTTGGTGGCGACCCGCTCGTCGTTCATGAAAATGGTCGCCGTTCCGCCGCAGATCTTGGCTACCTGGTCGGGGAGCTCGTTATTGTTGTTGATGACGTAGTCGCCGGCCATGAGGCGGTTGTCGACGATCCTCAGCTCGCCCTTTTGCCGCAGAAGCTCCCAGAACGTGTTGAGCCTGCTCTCCTGCGATGCCGTCGCCACGCGCATCATTTCCTGCCGCATCTTCGCCAGGGATATATAGGTCGTGACGCTCACCGCCGTGATGACGATGGCGATAATCAGAGCCATGATCTTCGTTACTATGCTTATTTTCACAGGTTCATCCTTACCCAGAAACATGAAGTACTGTTTAAAAAACTTCTGGTCATTTTATAACATTTAATTTCACGGTTTTTTACTGTACTTTCGCAATTTGTAAAAAGCCTTAATTGGCATAAGTGCAGGATTTGACAGCTGATATTTTGTCATACAAATACCGGCCGGGGCGTTTATAGCCGAAAAAGGAATCAGCATCAAGCCTTTCGTAAACGATTATGTGTATACACTTTGTGCTGTAACTAAGGACGGGGTGGAAGGTGCAGTATCGTGAACTTGTGCAGTTGGGCAGGATCTGCGGCGGTGAGGGGAATGACGGCTGGAATGCTGCTGCACGTGCGGGGAAAATGATGCGCATGATACTCGCATGCCCCCGGTATGGGAACCGGAGGCATGTGCGTGTGCTGCATAACCTTTGTTATTTGTCGGAGGCTTCCATCTGAAAGAGTGCGGCAGCGGTGGTGTCATTGGACTAGAGCGAGCACGGCATCCATGGCGAGCTGATCAATCTTATGTCCGGTGTCGCAGATGACATAGCGGTAATCGAAGCCGCGGCTGAAACTGAGCCAGGCGAAGCAGTCAAGGATGTAGTTTTTCGGGAAGATCTCGACCACGCGGCAGGGGGGCTCGCACCAGACCAGGTTGCTCAGACCGGCGCCGTGGCTCCCGACCACGACCTCCGCCTCGTGGAAGGCGCGAACCTGTTCGGCGAAGGAGAGCGCTTCGCAGTGCAGTATCGAGAAGCCCGCCTGCCGCAGTCTCTCTTCGAGCTCGGCCTCGCCGGCAAGGCGGCGCCTGCTTTTCCCCCGCGAGATGTAGATCCGGCTGCGGGACCCCGGCGTGCCGAGCCGGTGTTGCGAAGGCGCCACCTTGGCCTTCACTGCCGACCTCAAAAGCTCCAACACCTGCGGATCGGTGAATTCCGGCTGGGCATGGTACTGCGGCACGACCAGCCTGTCGACGCGGACTGGGGTGGAACTGAAGATGAAGTCCCGCGCCGCTTCGGGGCCAAGCGCCGTCGCCAGCCCGTCCAGGACATATCGCGGCGAGTGTTCCGGCAGCACGATCCTGACATCGGGGAATGTGGTGACCGCGAACAGGACGTTGGGCAGGACCTCGAGGAGCCAATGGTAGTAGGAGGCGGGATGGCAGACGACGACCGGCTGCGGGACACGGAGTTCGGTCACCGGCAGCATAGGCTCGTGCAGCACGTCCCCCCAATCCATGATGCGGCGCAGGGAACCCACGCTCTCTTCGATGACCCTGTTTTCGATCCAGGCCATGCCGGAGAGGGGCGAGACGGTGGCGTTGTGCAAAAGGTACAGGTTGCGCTTGCCGAAGACGGCTTCGGTCCTGAGGAAAGGGGGGAGCTTCGCGGCGACCTCGTGCTTCACGATGCGGGCTTCGGTCACCGGGACGATATCGAGGATGTGCCTGCTGATGTTGGCGTGGAAGGACGCCTTTTCCAGTGATTCGATGCACGACTTGGGCATCTTTCCCGCGATCGGCCCGAGCAGGTCGGTCGAGATGAAACGCAGCAGTTGTTTGCGCCGCTTGGCGGCTGATTCGCTTAAACCCGTCATGCGGGCGATCCTAGCACAGCAGCCGCTTTCTTTCCAGCCGATCGGAAGCCCGGGCGGCAGCTTCCGCCGCAACGGGGCCGGGGCTCCCGGAGGGACGTTCGCTCTCCGCTAGTATTCCCTGGTTGGCTCGGCGTAGCAGCACTCGGGATTCTGCCTGATGTGCACGAAGTGCGCGACGTGCTTGTCGCCGGCCGCGCGCGGGCGCACCGGTTTGCCGCACTTGTCGCACTCGAAGAGAAGTGCGTGCCGGTGTGCCGGCGTCGCCCCGTCCCGTACGGCCAGCGCCTTGTCGACGGAGATGATGTGGCCGAAGAACTTGCATTGTAATGCGAGAGCCATTGTCCTGCTCCTTTGCGGAAGTGTTCGGGAATGTCGTGCAGGGGCAGCGTTGCAAGCTCCCCCTTCAAGACCTAGAACAATGTATTATTTTACTTCTTTTTTGTCAATCCCCGCGACGCGGGGACTCTAACGGCAGGGGAAGGGTGGTGGCGCCGGAGCGTGCCACACCGGGGTATCACTGCGTAAACGCCGTTTACAGCTCTCGGCGTGGCGAAGCGGGGCGTTGCCCGGAAAAGGTGATGGGACTGCGCCGTTTTGGGTTGTAATAACAGGAGGTTCGTTGTATTTAAACCTTTTCCCCCGTCGCATGCAGCTGTGGACCTGCGCCGGCGGGTAATTTCAATGCAGGAGGAGAGTGTTACATGAAGAAGATGGTTTTGGCAGTACTGGGCGGGATACTCATGACGACGGCCACCGCGCATGCGGAGCACAAACTGCTGGTCACCGAAGTTCTCGACAAGAAGCAGGTCGAGGCACAGGCCCTTTTCGAGTATTCCCACGTCAAAGGTGACGTCACCATCCTCGGGGAATCGGGGAAACGCACCCTCAATGCCACCGAGTCGCTCTATTCCGTCGGTGTCGGCCTTGGGCATGGTCTGGAAGTGTCCGCGTCCATTCCCTACGTTTTCAGCGAGCGGGACAAGCTTCAGATGGACGGATTTGAACCCGAGCAGGAGAGGCGTGACGGCTTCGGCGACCTGGCGCTCGAGGCAAAATACCGTCTGCTGGGCGGCGAGGAAGCGCCGTACACCGTCGTGGCGGGCCTGGGGCTGAAATTCGATACCGCAGGCGACAGCCAGGCGGGAACCGGCACCACCGACGTGAGCCCCTTCATCGCGGCGAGCGCGAACCTCGGCCACCACAACACCCCCTACGCCATCTACCGTGCCACCATCAGGAACCACGATGAGTACGACACCCACACCATCTCCGTGGGCTTCGAGAAGGAGCTGAACCACACGGTGACCATCGACGCCAAGGTGGACGCGAACTTCAACACCGCTACCCGCGACGTCACCGCCAACGAGGACTTCAAGTTCGAGCTGGCGAGCTACCTCCAGATGGCACACAACTTCTACGTTTTGCCCAGCGTCGCCTACGTGGTCTCCACCGACGTGAGGACCAAGGATGACGTCGCCCGCGCCGGTTCCGCCGACGGGTTCAAAGCCGGCCTTTCCCTCTACTACCTCTTCTAAGCCGGCCCAGCGCTTGCCGTTGCGGCTAACGAAAAAACCGGAGCTCCTTGTCAGGATGCTCCGGTTTTTTTTATGGAAGTAACAGGCTCCGTCAGGTGCCTGTCCCTCTGGCGGAACGCCTTTTCCGCTCAGCCGGCTTCTCTAACCCCAAGGGGGCAGGCACCTGGCGGAGCCAGTCCCCTCTGGCGTCAGGGGATCAGGCGCGTCAGCCAATAGATGGCGGGGAGTGTGCCGAAGGAGAGGATGATGCCGATACCGATCATGGCCACGGCGAGGTCCGCTTCCATTCCCGCGACCACGGCCAGGGCGCCGGCGGTCACCATGGGGGGCATCGCCGCCTCCAGCACCGAGACGTCCACCACCATGCCGGTAAGCCCGGCCAGCCGGCAGACGGCCAGGGCGGACAGCGGGGCGAGCAGGAGTTTCATGGCGAGCCCGAAGCTCAGCGGCCCCATCACCCTGCGCGGCAGCCTGAGCCGCATCTGCATGCCGATCGCGGTCATCACCACCGGCACCAGGGTCAGGGAAACGTTGTGCAGCACCTGGGCCAGTCTTTCGGGATAGGGCCAGCCGCGGGCGGCAATGCCCGCCATGAGGGCGATGCTCGGCGGAAAGAAGAGCATCTTGCGCACCATGGCCGAAAGCTTCACGGAGCCTTCCTTGCCGTAGAGGGCGAGGACGAAGGAACCGTAGGTGACCATGATGATCATTGTCCCCAGTTGGTCGTAGATGATCAGGTAGGGAAGGCCGGCCGCACCGAAAAAGGCCTGGATCATGGGGACGCCCAGGAACGAGGTGTTGCCAAGCGGCACCACGAGGAGCAGTACGCCGACGGTCGCCCGATCCCAGCGCCAAAACCGCGCCGCGGCGAACACCGCTGCGACGGAGAGGAGCAGCATCCCCCACGGGACGACCGCCGCGGTGACGATCTCCCCCGAGAGCGCGATCTGCGGCACCTTGAGCAGAATCAGCGCCGGCAGCGAGACGTAGAGGGCGAACATGTTGAGGGTCTGCGCCGAGTCCTTGGGGAAGGCCTCGAGGCGGCGAAAGAGCATCCCCAGAAGGACGAAGACCCCGATCAATACGAAATTTTCCATTACTACCAGCTTCTCCTGCCCGACTGGAGTGCGAGCGGCGGCAGGGCCGCCCTACGCCGTCGTCGGGAAGAATTCCTCCCTTTTTTCGGACTGGACCCGCAGGGTAACCGGCTTTTTAGCGAAGTCGGCAAGGCTTTGCGCCACCCGCGCACCGTCCAGGATGATCGGCTCGAGCGTGCTGCGCCGAGCGAATACGACCTTTCTGCCCAGCTTGTCGTGCCCGAAGACCTCGAATCCTTTCGGATAGGCGTCTATGTCGATCACCATTTCCGCGACGTTGCCCAAGATGCTCCGTTTTATGTTGGCCACGGCATCCTCCTGTAACGATGACGATCTTGCACCTTTGCTGTAACACAGCGAACCCGCCGCCACAAGCAAAAGAACGCGCAAGGGGCGTCCTGCGCCGCCCCCGGCGCCGTTGCTCACCGCTGTGTCGCTCCCGGCAACCGCTGCTTCCAGCATAAAGCCGCGGTTACCAGCCTCGAATTATAAGCGCTGGATGCCGGATGGCGCCAGGGAGTATACTCGTTTGAGGAGGAAAAAATAGCATGTGAAGGAGGGACGCGGTCAGCGAACGAGGAGGACACGAACATGAAAATAACAAAGATAGGGATCGTCGGATCGGGCAACATCGGCGGCAACTTGGGCATATTGTTGAGCAAGGCGGGATACGAGGTGTGCTTCAGTTCCAGGCACCCCGAGAACCTTACAGAACTCCTGCCCGACGCGGGCTCTGCTGCCCGGGTCGGGACCGTAGCTGAAGCGATCGCCTTTGGCGACGTCGTCCTGCTCTCCATACCGCTCAAGGCGTACCGGGACCTGGACAACGAAACGAAGCAGGCCCTCAAAGGGAAGATCGTCATCGACACCTCCAATCCTTACCCGGACAGGGATGGGGCGATGGCCTTGGAAGCGAGACAGGATCCGGGAGGGATGGGAAGCGTGGTGGCCCGTCTGCTTCCAGGCGCGAGGATCGTGCGGGCCTTCAACACGGTTTATTTCGAAGACCTGAAGCGGACGGTGAACCAGAACGGCGACAGGATCGGCATCCCGATCGCCGGTGACGATCTGGAAGCGGTGGACGCCGCGGTCGAACTGGCCCGGAGCGTGGGGCTCGACCCGGTCGTCGTGGGCGGGCTGACCGCGTCGAAGCTCTTCGACGTCGGCACCTCGGTCTATGCGACCAGCGCCTCCGCGCCGGAAATCAAGGCGAAGTTGAGAATGGAGTAGATCCCGCCGGAGCAGGAGCCGGGAGGCCTGCAGCATGCAGCCCCCCCGGTCTTGCATCTCCCCCCCCTTCCCCCCCCTAGTCGGAATCCTTTCAGGTTGACGCTTGACCGACGCTCAGTTCTTTGTAAACTCTGCAGGATTAGTAAAAATCAATCTTGCGGGGGAGGAGAAAGGCATGAGCGTATTCGACAAATTCGTAATGAACCATGCGGAGATGGATCCCCAGGACTTCATCCACTGGCTCGATGACGCAGCCACGTTGCAGGCCGCGCACCCCAAGATCAGCACCCAAAAGGACGTTTGGGTCCCAGGAACGTCAGAATACAGGGCGCATAAAGAGGCGATCGCACGGGAGCTGGAAAAAGCCGCCGCCCTCAATGTGGCTATGACGAAGGAGCTCGAGGCGGCGATCGCTGCCGCGTTGGAGGACGTGCATACCAATGCCAACTACCTCATGCTGAGGGCCAAACATGAGAAAGATGACTCGTGGCTCCACAACAGCGGGTATCAGCACAAGGAAAAGCCAAAAAGGATGTTCGACAGGGCCGTTGCCGCGGTTGCCTTGATGCTCAGGGCGAAGAACGGGCCGAACATCGGCGAAGTGACCTTGAGCTGGGATAAGGATTTTGGGGCGGGCTCCTATCAGTTGCAGATCTGTAAGGGACACCCCAATGGGGACGAATCGTTTTACGATTACGGATTTTTGAAGAAAGTTCGGACGGTCGTCGGGAATCTGGAAAGGGCGTCTTGGTACTACTTCAGAATCAGGAGTATCGGCAACAACGAGGTCGGCCCCTGGAGTGAGCCGGTTGGAATCATCGTGACCTAGAGTTCATGCCTTACGCCCAAAACGCCGGTCCCCGCAGGTCTGGGGGACCGGTCCCCGCCACACCTCTTCCTCTCAATCCAATGTACAGAGCAATTCGTAGCGAATGCATTCTCTGGAGAACGGAATGCATCCGTTGCTCGACGAATGCATTCTCTGGAGAACGGAATGCATCCGCCGCTCGACGAATGCATTCTCTGGAGAATGGAATGCATCCGTCGCACGGCGAATGCATTCTCTGGAGAATGGAATGCATCCGTCGCTCCGCGAATGCATTCTCTGGAGAACGGAATGCATCCGCCGCTCCGCGAATGCATTCTCTGGAGGACGGAATGCATCCGCCGCTCCGCGAATGCATTCTCTGGAGGACGGAATGCATCCTCCGCTCCGCGAATGCATTCTCTGGAGGACGGAATGCATCCGCCGCTCCGCGAATGCATTCTCCGGAAACGGAATGCATCCTCCGCTCCGCGAATGCATTCTCTGGAGAACGGAATGCATCCGTTGCTCGGCGAATGCTTTCTCCGGAAACGGAATGCATCCGCCGCACGACGAATGCATTCTCTGGTGGACGGAAGGAATCCATTATCCTTACCGGCAGGCGATATGTTGATTTCGCCGTCTTCTATCACGTCCAGCGGAACGACTTGTGGGGACAACAACTTCTGGAGAAACTACCGCGTCACTTCCACGTCCAGCGCCCAATGGGGGCGTCCAGCTTCCCTGAGCCGAGAGCCTGAGGCGCCGTTGTTGAATGCGGATGCTCTCTGTGCGGCCGGTGAAAATGACAGCAGATGCAGTCAAAAGTCCAATAATAAGAATCTCCAAGAAAGTGTTGACATAGAGTGTTTGTGTTTATTATAATAAAAATCAAGTTATGTGGTTTTGGTAATTATTGACCACAAAAATATTACATCTATCTTGTCTGATAACAATCCTCGGTAGCCAACAAATAGCGGGACCACAATTGCGGGGCTGAGCTCAGCGCTGAAATAACAGTGGTATTTCAGATAGACACTGATGCAGTAAATAGTTGTTTATATTAAAATTGAATATGCACCGATAAGAGCAAAACCAGAGTGATCTGGTGACGCAAAACCCTAGGGTCCTGAAAAGGATTGCCGGTTACCGAAGAGCAACGAGTGGAGCCTTGACGAGCGCCCTTTCTCACTTCGGTGAGTAGGGCGTTTTTTTGCGTTCAAATTAATTTAACAATTAAAACAAATCTTTATGTTATTGGAGAGAGTTTTGTTATCCAAAAAAAATCTCAAGTACCTCGTAAATATTCTCGTTTGTGTTGCCATGACGTTCGTTTCTTGTTCAACAGCACTCTCCTATTCGCCGCCAAAATGGTTCCTTCTTCCTCCCAATAATGACGAAGCCTCTATGTATGGCGCAGGACATGGAACGACAGTAGAGGATGCAACTAATGAAGCTCTCAATCAGATCGCGTCGAAGATGAGCATCACTGTCGGGTCCGCTTTCGAGAAGACAGAAACGGCTGCATCTAACAGCGGGGTTGAAAGCTACAACAGGCAGGTCAGCAACAATATCACCAGCAAAGTTGCAAAGATAAAATTCAACAACTACGAAGTGATCAATAAATCAAATGACGGGCAGGAAGTCTTCTTGCTCGTTTCAGTGGATAAGAAGAGGTTCGTGTCAGAAAAAGTGACAGAACTTAAG
Source organism: Geomonas oryzisoli (assembly GCF_018986915.1). NCBI lineage: Bacteria > Pseudomonadati > Thermodesulfobacteriota > Desulfuromonadia > Geobacterales > Geobacteraceae > Geomonas > Geomonas oryzisoli. The sequence continues at coordinate 3,289,423 of NZ_CP076723.1, read as the reverse complement.
AATGCAGACGAGTACATTTATAGTACTTACGCCCTTGGTGCAGATAAGAGCATCATCGAACGAATCAATCTGTATAGAGGTGTGACATCCAAGATTAAGGAAAACAATTTCCTTTTGGGAATAATACAGAGTGTCGAACCTTCTTTTAATGTGCAAAGCTATCACTCGAAGTACAACAAGCTCGCGGCTGATATAAAAGCTGTATCATCCAGATTGCAGGTGTACCTCGATTATGGCCCCGATTCAAAGGAACTGATTCCAGTTGTCACCAAGCACTTAAATGATGCTTCTATAGTGATAGTTCCTTCTTACGACCCGGATAACAAGGATCTTGTCGCTCTTCAAATTTCATCTGAACTGAAAAGACTCGAGCTCTACGGTGCAAAAATTGTGAAGTTTAGAACAAATTTTGAAGCAAAGACTGCAGCCGGAAACACAGTAGCGGCAGCAAAAATAGAAACGAAGGGATCGTCCACCATTAGTTTCAATGAAGCTTATCAAGCCGCAGCCATAAACCTGGACAAGAAAATAAAAGAAGCTGGAGTCTGGGCAATGCTGGGGATGGAGAAAGAGGCTGCACAACAATAGCATTCAATGTACCTGAATCAGGCACAAGTACAATAAACAAAAGGAGGAATAGATGTCATTTCTGCAAAAAGGTCTTCGGGGTACGCTGGTAATTTCTTTCTGTTTATCTATGGGGTGTGCGAGTCACCAGGTAAAATCTCTGGATGAGTACAAGCCTATCACCCTCGAGAAGTCGAAATTTGCACCCAGCACTGAAGTCCTCCAAAAGGGCAAGTCGAAAATCGTGGTTTTCCCTCTTTCTGAAAACGGCAACCAGGTTGCCGAAGCGGCTGAGCTCGGGCTGTCGCTGGCGGGTGCACTCGAGGCCGTGTTGACTGAAAGCAACAGTGCCGAGATTGTGGACAGGAAAATCGCCACCAAACTTCAAGATGAAGTAAAGCTTGCGGAGATGAACCAGACTGGCGCCTATGATGGACCTATTATCGCCGATTATGCGGTTTCCGGTTCCATCAGCAATGCCTCCTTCACCCATAAATTTTTCGAAGCTACCCGCACTGTCGACAAGAAGGGGCGTGTAACTGTTACCGCCCCGTCCTTCCGCTACACCGCGAATGTAGAAGGAACTATCAAGTTTTACGAAATTCCTTCCATGAAAGTCGTGAAGGTGTTTAAGATCAGTGACAACAAGGCAAGAAGTGAGGAGACCCGTTCCAGTCAGAATTACGCGGAAAGGGATGACGACCTGGTGCGCGGAGCAGGGCGCGATGCCATTGGTTCCATCAAATCCGAAATCAAAAATCTGGTTGCCCCGCGTGCCTACGTCCTCGACAAAAAAGTGAAAGACTCTTCGGCGATATTCAAGGTGAACCTCGGTGCGGACAAAGGTGCACAGCCTGGAGATAAATGCGAGATTTTTACTGTGGTAGAGAGCGTGAATCAGATATCCGGAGCAACTGAAACCGAGACTCGCAAGATATGTGATGGCGTCATTACAAACCAGATCACGCCTGGAAACTCCTGGGTCATGGCTTCCTTGGACGAAAGTAAAGAAGTGAAGCTTGGAGACCAAGTGAAGGTAGTGTATTCAAAAGGGGCCTTCGAGTACATGAAAGATGCTGGTAGCCTCATGAATACCTTGATATCCAAATGATTTGCCGCTATTGTCTTAACCCGCCATATAATTCCAAAGCAGTGCTAGGAGAAACCATGTCAAAGCTCAAGATTATGTTTTTCGTCCTTTTCATGGCGTGTTTGGCTGCCTGCAGCAGTACGCAGACAAACGTGGCTAAAGGGGTTGCCAACCCTGTCGGGAATGGCGCCCCCCAATGGGTGCTGGATCCGGGTTCGGTTCCCGGTCTGAACGCCGTGGGGTCTGCAGCCAAGAGCCCTGGTGGCATTCAGTTCCAAAGAAACGAAGCAATGGCCGGTGGCAGAGACGAGTTGGCCAGGATGCTGAGCATCAAGGTTAAAAACTCATTCAAGAATTTTGCTGAGCAGACCGGCGTAGGCGATAGCCAGACCTTTGACAAGGTGACGACATCGGTTTCGCAGCAGTTGGCAAAACAGACCCTGAATGGTTCGAAACAGAAGGACCTGTGGATCGGTGCGGACGGCACCATGTACATCCTGGTAGCGCTTGATCCGAAGTCCGTGGCAGACGCCGCCAAACAGATGGCGGTTACCAGCCTCAACAACGAACACGCTCTCTACCAGAAGGAGGAAGCCAAAAAGGCATTCAAACAACTGGAAGAGGATGTCGACAAGGAATTCAATCCCTAGAATATAAGGAAAAACTATGAGGATGCTAATCCTTGGTTGGCTTCTGTTTCTTGGTGCATGCACAGCCGCAATCCCGAATCATACGCATCAAAACAGTTACGATTCCCAGCATTCAAGGGCAGAAGAAGTTCAAAGACAGCTGAACGCTGAATAATCGTTATCGCTGGAGTACAAAAAGCACCCGACGGAAGAGTTCGTCGGGTGCTTTTTGTTTGCCCCCGCTCCATGTGCCGCACCTTGCCAAGGCCTTTAAGCCCGAACCGCTTATTACCCCCTTCCTGATGTGTCCCCCAAAAACAAAAGATCCTCTTTGATTATGGCTGTATTGTAACCAATATTGTCATAACTGGCGCTCTAACTCAAAATTACTGTAACAGGTGGTGCTCAATTGTGTGGAGCACCCTCAACTTCTGGTTGAAGTTGCAACAAGGTGAAACACATTTCTTCTCATACAGTAATCGAAGCTTGACTTGTTAGAATTTAACTGATATTTTTAAATTAAATAGTGTTAAGTTTTGGTTATTATAATGCCCAAAACGAGAGTGAACATAGAAGCGTCGGGCTTTGGGGGGGCTGTGATGGCGTGTGACATTCTTGTGGAGGGGCAGTGTCGTATCGGGATGCGAAACCGTTACATCTGTTGTAAATAAAATTTCATGATTCGAAAGGAGTTACCTTTGAAAAAGTTATTTGCTTTGATGCTCGTGCTGTTAACGTTGCTGGTGGGGTGTGGTGGGGGAAGCGATGAATCTGCAAAAGGCAGTGTAAAAGTCACAAACTCCGCTTCCAACTCTGTTTACTACCTGTATGTTTCCCCGTCATCTCAGAACCAGTGGGGACCTGACCAACTGGGGACTCACACTATACTTCCCGACGGATCCTTTACGCTTACCAATGTCCCCCCTGGCACCTACGACCTCAAGCTTGTCATGTCCAGTAACGCTGTTTATTACGTTTACGGCTTTGAAGTTTATGCAGGGCAGACCACTCTTGTGAACAACCCCTGGTATAACTACAAAGCTGTTGACGACCCGGCCTCCTTGGCGACAACGAAGACTCCGAGCGATCAACTCGACGGTCTCGGTGAATATTCCGCATCGAATGAAGGTGAGCCGAAAAAATAGCGTCTAAATAGACTGCCGCCGTAAAGGCGGCAGTCTCCTTTTCGAGTGGCTACCGCAACTTCCGCCCCCCTCTGACTCGGTCCACTCATTGGCGTCCTGCCGGTTTCCCGGACAAGCCTGCACCCAGACAAGACAAGACCGGAGTTCCTCTGCGGAGGGGCTCCGGTCTTGTCTTGTCTGGTTATTTCGCCAGTTCGGACAGCGCCTGATGCGCGATGACCCCGTGCACCTTCTTGGTGGGATGGATGCCGTCCCAAAAGAGGAAGGTGTCGGCATTGTTACAGGCGTAGGGAGGCGAGCCCGGGTTGAGGCAGGGAGTATTGACGACGCTGAGCCCGAAATCGTCCGGGGTAGCCACCATCTCGACGAGTTTGTCGAAGAAGCTGACCCGTACCACCTGCAGGTCGGAAAATTGGGATGACATGGTCGACATCAAGCTATCGAGGAGGAAATTGTAGTACTGGGACAGCTGGTGTGCCGCTGCCGCCGCCCCCGGCATCACCTGGTCGGTCGCAAGAAGTGCCGGTGTCAGCGAGAGGTCCGGGGCGTTGCAGACCAGGAACTTCCTGGCGCCGGCGCTGTAAAGAGCCGCGACGTTGGCGTGTAACGTCGCCACTGCCTGCTGGATGACAGCTTGCGGGTCCTGGGCTTCCAGGGCGTCTCTTATGTCGTTGCTGCCGAATTCGACCACGTAGAGCGCGTTCGGCGGTGCCTGACCGCGGAAGACGTTGAGGAAGGTGGTGACTTCGAGGGTCATGGTCGCCTTGCCCGGCGCGTCGTGCGCCCGTGCACCGCCGATAGCGTAATTGGTCGCGTCGACACCGAGTTCCACGAAGGCCGGGCGGGTGTTGCCCGAAAGCGAGAGTTGCCGTGCCAGCTGTTCCACCCATGTTGCACCGTTGGTGAAATGGTGGCCGCCCCTGGCGTAGGGCATGTCCGGGACGAGGAGTTGGTCGAGGAACTGGTAGGGTGGGGTATTGGCTTTGCCCAAAAGCGCGAAGGCGTTGCCCGAATCGGAAAGACTGTCGCCGAATACCACGATGCGGTCGAAGGATGTCTGTGCCGAGGCCCATCCTGCCGGTAGCAGGAGCACGAGGGCCAGCAGCATCTCCACGATCGTCCGTCTCTTCAAAAGAACCGTCGCCATAGAATCCTCCTTTGATAGTCACTGCATAGTGAAACAACCAAGGATGTATCCCTGCGCCTTTGCCGACCCTCCTTTCTGCAGGTGCAATGACAACAAGTGTAAGACTTTCCGTCATTTCTTCAAGTCACCCCGCGCCTGAAGTCATTCCTGTCCGCCAGGAGGTCATATCCGGTACCTGTTCGTCCAAGGACTCTCGCCGAAGAACGGTGGGGGACGCGGTAGCAGGCGTCACTTCCGCTTTGACATGGATGAAGGATCTCTATATATTGCGATATATTTGATGCGGCAAATGAGTGCAATCACCTGAACAAAGTGGTTTGTTATGGGGAGTAACGGAAGATGAGTGGTTTTCAGTCCATCCTCCCATTTGGCATAGAATCCGGCCATATGGGGAAGCGATTTCCATACCTTGCCCGGATGGAGTCATCGTCAAACGGTTGATCATGTTCTTAAATGTTTGTGTTAGCCACAATTCTAGCTAATAGGTAGTTGAACGAAGAGGAAATACGATGGGATATGATCTTCACATTACCCGTAAAACCTTTTGGGCAGACGATGATGGACCCGAGATAACAAGTTTAGAATGGCTTGAGGCTGTCAACAAAGACCCAAGCCTGACTTTGGCTGGCTACAATGGAGACTTTTTCGTCCTATGGACTGGTCCTTCGGAGTATGAAGAGCCATGGCTCGACTGGCGTGAAGGAGAGATTTATTCCAAAAACCCTGATGAGGCTATGATTACGAAGATGCTTGAAATTGCTGGCCGTCTAGGGGCAGCGGTTCAAGGCGATGACGGTGAAATCTACACAAGTCCAACAGAATTTCATCAGCCTGAAATAACTGACACAGTTGAATCGATTCAACCGAAGAAAGGATGGCGGCGGTTCATACCATGGTAACAACAGGTAAACCCGAAGTGACAGTCATCATTTAATCTGATGCCGAATTAAGGATGGATGCCAACCATAACAGGTGGAGACGGTCTCCGTGGTTGATGAGAGTTAGTGAAAGGCCGGAAAGAGCGAGACGCTACGCCGCTCACCTGCAGCCCGTTGAAAGAAAGAGGAAACTGATGAAAGTAAAAAGATGGCTGCTAGTTGCCTGCTTAACAATCTCAACGTCAGTTTATGCAGCACAAGTCCAGTTAATCAAGTCAACTCTTGACGGCCCAGCGACTGAAGAGTTTGGCGTGGGATGTTCACTAGGGTGCGCTGTTGGTTGGGACATGAAAGCCTCGTCAGCTCGCGAGCCGCAAGGAAAAGTAAAGTACGACATAAAAAATATAGACGACGGCAAATTTAATACAGCTTGGGTTCCGGTAGGTAACGGTATTGGTGAGACAGTTAGTTTTCTATTTAAGAAAAAACACTTCTCAGGCATGAAAAGCACTACGTTTTGGGGGCTGGAGCTTATCAATGGATATGCCAAAAGCAAGAAGGTGTGGCAGGAAAATTCAAGAGTAAAAAGGTTAAGGATTGAACACAACGACAAACCGTTATTTGAGGTTCAACTTGCAGACTCAATGGAAGTCCAGTCAGTAAATTTTGCGCCTTTCACCATCAGGCCTGGTTCAATAGTCAAATTAATCATCCTAGAAACATATCCTGGAACGCTTTATGAGGATGTTGCTATTACAGAGTTGATACCTCACGGGGCTCACTGAAAAGAAATTCCGACCACTCGGCGACAAGCGGACTTTGCTAACACTTCGGCGGTGCGCGTCGGCCCCGTTCAGCAAATTTGAGTGCACATCCGTGCATTCAGAGATGGGCCACCATTTGGTGAACGCGATGGCGCCGCCGTCTTGCGAAGCGAACGCAGGTCCAAATTAGTAGTTGAGTATGGGAAAGACTAAGAATATGAAGTCAATAATTTTGCTTCTCTTTGTGATCACCATGAGTGTGTTGATGGAAACTACTGCATGGGGTGAGGCGCCAGAGTGGGCTGGAGACTGGGAATTCACTGAATGTTGGCCTCACCTCAGCGCCGATACGAATAATTGTATTTTTTATGAAATTTCGATCCGTAGGGACTCTAAACTTCGAGGGTCATATGAGGTGACAATTAATACCAATGGGTATATGGCGATGCAACGACTTCAGGCAAGAGGAATACCTCAAGGAGACAAAGTTTCGATAAGATACGTAAAATCCGCCTTGGATAGCGTTGGCCGTCAATATCGCCAAAATGCCAATCTTCTGGAGCTGAAATATAGCAATGGCAATATTACTACCGAGTGGAAAGAGTTTCTACCTGAATTAGATGAAAACCAGAGACCTGGAGTCTACTTTGAGAAAGTGCAATGCAAATAAAGATGGGCTTGCAACCAAGCGCGTTGATGAGAGTGGGCGAGAAAGTTGAAAGAGTCAGGTGCTCCGCCGGTCACGCCGCGCCGTTAGACGGAAAAAGGAAGTGAAATGAGATTTTGGGTTCTGTGGATTTCTTTTGTAATAATGGCCTCTCCTGCATACACGGCCGAGAAGATGCCTGTTATAACTGTTTCTGGCCCGACCCTTATTGCGTTCTTCGCTCCGGTTACCCAAGAAGAAGTAGAGAAAAGCGGTGATACCTCAGAAGTTCTCAACGACTTTCAGTGGCACCTGAGGGAAGTAAAACAAAAGCTGCAGAAGGCAGGAATTTCAGTTCACGAGATATATGTGAGGAAATTTGCAGTCGTAACAGACAATAAGAGGAAAGTCTTCAAGCCCGGAAAAATCGACGTTGGCTACTATTTTGTCAAACCTGGCAAAGTTCCCAAAGTTGAATATGGAGTCATGAGTAATGTTGACATCGTCGATGCCTCTGGAGTGTATTTCGGATTGAAACAGTTGAGACGCACACAGTAAGCGGCTAGCAAGACCGGCCGCACACGGCCTCCGCTACGGTACGCCGGTGCGCCCCCACGACGTTGGGTGGAGTAATCGTTCAAATAAAAAGGAGAGCACATACCACAAGGTGAAGTTTCACGGAGTGAGGTGGGGGCGGCATGCTTCAAAAGCATTGGAGAAGAAGCTGAAACCGTAAGGTTGGACAAGGTAATCCCGATACGTTCAAATGGCTTGAACAAGGAGCTTCTGTTGTTACGAGGGGCGTTTTCCTCTTATAATGGAGCCGTGTTGGTACTTTTACGTGACCAGAACAAGTGCGAAATTGTCTTGTCGACGGAGGCCAGAGGCGTTGAATTTAAGTATGTGAAGGGTAAAAGCCTTCCCGATATTATTATAGACAGTACTCAAGGGAATGATGACAACGGGATCATGATCACTGAAGAAGAAACATATGTATGGGATGGGAAAAGTATAAAGAGAAGAAGCGATAAAACCATTCCTGGTGATGAATTGACGAGGTAGCACGTCCGAGGAGTGAGGTTGCAAGTCTTGACGTAACTTCGACATGAGAAGGGGCGAGATGCAATTTAAACGAAATGTTTTGGTAATGGTAATCTGTGCGATCCTGATTATCGCGGCCGTGTTTTTCCTTTGGCAAAGAAAACCTACCCTCCGTAGCGTGACACCGCAACCTCCCCCAAGTACTGAGGGGGGGACACCGGCCGCAAAGCCCCATTTTGTCGATGTGCGTCCCGTCACCTTCCACCCGCTGCAACATCTCGAGATCCCCCTGCCTGACGGAGAGGCCTTGTTTCCCCGCGTTTCTCCAGATGGCTCACGTGTGGTTTATCAATTGAAGCGTGGCGCCACAAGCAGACTCGCAGTGGTGGAGCTTCCCTCAGGGGCAGTGTCGACTCCGACCATCGATATGGACGATGTCGCCGCTCCCGCCTGGAGCGCGGATGGCTCCCAGGTTGTTTTTGCCGGAACGCGACAAGGGGTTACGGAGATTTATCTATACAATCTGAAAGCGAAGAAACTGGTTCAGGTGACTCGCGATCCTGCGCGAAAAAAAACCTGGCCGCGCTGCTCCCCCTACCGGTTCGACGAGCATTATCGCATCGCCTACACCTCGGAGGAAGGGGGGCGCAAGGATATTTGGTGGGTCCGGGAGTCGGGGGAATATGACCAGCCGATTACGGTCTCCGCACGACGCAAACCGCAATACCTCAAAGACCCTTACTGGGAAAAGGAATCTGCCTCCGCTAGTGCGCCTTCCCCTATTACCTCCGGGGGAGAGAACCCTGAGTGGTCTCCAAGCGGCAATCTTCTCCTCTACCGGACCGGACAGAACACTACGGCGCTGCTGGCTTACACCTACTACGAGTGGTGGCATCCTGCAAAAGTAAAGGTGCCCTCGTCGCCTGGCATTCTCTCCTGGGCCCCCAATCAATGCAGCTTTCTCGAGTATGACCCGGCACGTCGTTCGGCGGCGGTCATCTCCCGTCAATCCCTGAAGCGAGTACCGGTACTTGCAGGAACTGAGCTATCTTCTCCTCCAAGCTTCTTCCCTGACGGGCAAGGGTTTGCCCTTTCAGTCAACCGCGGCGGGAAGGCATTGCTTGCGGTCGAGCCTTATGCCGACCCCTTGGGAGACGTCGCCAATCTATGGATGTTCTCCTTCAGCGCGAAGGATCAGGATAAGCTTGCACGCAACCAGATGATTTTACAGGAGACGGCCTACGACCAGATCTATTCCCTCTACGATTCAGAGGCGTACTCGACCGGGACCCTGGATGAGCTCGGCGATCATGGTCGCCCTTACTTCGTTACCAGCGACGCCGTCCTGGAAACTTTCTATGCTTCGTTTACCACCCTATATGCAAATGCCGAGCGGAGCCTGCTGACCAAGGCGTTGACGGAATTTTGTTCGGCGGGGGAAGCCGCCGCCCGGCAGAAGAAGTCGTCGCCGGACGTCGAGTCGCTTTTCAGCGTAGGCCTGGCCCTTTTGAAACCTGAGACGCTGAAAGTGGCTTCGGCAAGAGTGCAGGAGGAGGTGAAGCGGATCGATGCAGCAACGGGAACCGCTCCATCGCTCTTTGGCAAAGAGGTAGCTTACGGCGACTTTTTTATCCGCGGCAAGTATGAAAGGGACAAGGACCTGAAAGGGTACTTTCGCGCTCTGAAGTGGTTGCAGTCCTTCACCTTCAATTTGCAACAAGAGCCGGACCGTTCCCAGGCGGCGGCTGTGTTAGCGGTTGCCCGCGATCCTAAAGTGTATCCGGCGCTCGAAAAGATGTTCTCCCTGTACCGCAGCGTGCTGGGGGAATCCAGGTATCGGAGTCCCCTGAACCTGCAGGAAATCCGTTCCAGCGCTCTTCCCGAGTTTAAAAGCGGCCTTCCCTGGATAAAGGGGAAGAGCGAGTTCCGCCTGCTGCCGCCGGTTTACACGCTGGACGCTTTCATCTTCGACGAGCTGATAACTCACGGGGAGCGGAAGGATACTGTCGGTACGCAGTCAAATCCGCGCATGCTCCCGCGAGGGCTGGACATCATGGCCGTGTTGGGCTCGGCAGAAGCACGCGAGATTCTTGTGAAAGAGCTCAAAGAAGGGCGCTATGAAAATTACGAGCGTACCCTGGACCGGGTTTCTGGCCTGGTGAAAAGTTTCCCCCAGAGCGTCTGGGAGGCAAGCCTTTATCAGGACTGGCTCGACTTGATGGCAAGCCTCACCAGGGAACCGGAGAAGGCACCGGCATTTACCAAAACTGCGGCGTGGCGCAGGAAGCAACTGAATACCGCCCTGGGAAGCTGGGTCAACCTCCGTTACGAGACCATTGCCATGGTCGAGCAGGTGGGGGCGGAAGCGGGCGAGGGGGGATACGAAGTGCTCGAGGTCGGGCGGCCGAGGGGATACGTCGAGCCTAATCCTGAATTTTTCCATACCTTGGACAAGGCTTTCGAACGGCTGGCAACGCAGTTCGAGAAGACGGTCCCCGATGTGGAGCTGCGGCAAGAACTCCGGAAACGCTTTTCCGAACATCGGGTACACCTGCAAGCGTTGGAGACGATCGCCCGTAAGGAACTGAACGGGGAAATGCCGAGCGATGTCGAGTTTGAGGAAATTCTTTCCATCGGCGGGACCGTTGAACATTTCATGCAGGTCATTGCCAGCGCAAACGGGACGGACGGGGAGCCGTTGTCCAACCCGGAGCCGATGCGCAAGATCGTCGATGTCCAGAAGGATGATCTGCACGGGGTGCGGTTATATGAGGCGCTCGGCCATGCGCCGGAGATGGACGTGGTGGTGCCCTACTTCGGGCGCAGGCAGATCGCCAAAGGCTCTATCTACTCATATTACGAATTCACGGCAAAGGAGAGCCTGGACAGCAAGAAATGGCGAAAGATGAAGCAGCCCCGCCCTGTCTGGATCAAGGATTATTATGGCAGTGCCACCGTTGCACCGATGAAGACTCTCGACGATGCAGCCGGCAAATAGCTTTACTGACAGCCGTCCCGGGACAATCGTTTCCGCTTTAAAAGCCGCCATCTTTTTGGGGATGGCGCTGGCGGCGCCCTGTTTTCCGCAACCGGCCCATGCCGCCGCGGTCCGTTTTTACGGTGACGTTTTGCTCTCCCGCGGAGTCGAAAAATTCGTACGCGATACCGGCGGAGGGGAGGCGGTGCGACAGGCTCTTGCTCCGTTTGTCGCTGCTGACGCGCTCAGCGTCGCGAACTTGGAGGGAGCAGTCGGGGATGCCTGCCAGGCGGGAAGAAATCCCTGTTTCCCTATAAGGCCGGAGATGCTTGAACTGCTGGACGGCTTCAACGTCGTATCGCTGGAGAATAATCACGCCCTCGATACCGGGGGCACCGGCGTCGAAAGGACCGCTGCTGCATTGCGCCGTCGGAGCATAATACCGCTTGCCGGGAAAAAGGCGTCTGCACTGGTAGAAACCGGTGGGGGCACGTTGGCCGTACTTTCTGCTACCGATGTGGTAAATGCTGCTGGCGACCGACAGCACCTGGTGGCAGCCGATGATCCGCAATTGCAAAGGGAGATCCGTCGCCTGAAAGCGGCTGGCACGGTCGTTGCGGTTTACGTACATTGGGGGCGGGAGCTGATTGCCGCGCCGACAGAACGGATGCGGGAATTGGCGTCACGCTACGTTGCAGCAGGAGCTGACGTCGTGGTCGGGACCCATCCGCATGTGCCCGGGCAGACGGCCTGTGTCGGAGGAAGGCCCGTGGTCTGGTCCCTTGGGAATTTCCTTTTTGACCAGAAGTTCGACTCGACGAAGAAAGGTGCCGTGCTTCAATGTGAAGTTGAGCTAGGAAAGCTCTCCTGCCAACTCATCGGTCACGAGACCCCCCGAGGATCTTACTTGCCAGCGCTTGCGGCGGCCGATTGGCTTGCATCGGAAAACGCTGAACTTGCTGCTTGCAAACCGCCGGTTACTCCATCCTGGACCGGCCGCTTCGGCCGGTCGGCAAAACTGAAACGGCTGGTTCAAGTGCCTGAAGGCACAAGCGGCAGGATGTCGCGGCTCGAACTCTATGATCTTGAGACAGGTCGGCGCGAGGCGAGGACCCCGCCCATGCCTATACGCAAAGTACAGCCGGTTGACCTAAATGGTGACGGTATAAAGGAAGTCATGCTGATTCAGGAGATCTTCTCGACGTTTGACCGTGAAGTCGCCAAGAGAGTCTATCTCTATAGCTTCGAGGGATCGTTTCATGCCCTCTGGCGGGGAAGCGCGTTGAGTAGGCCGCTCATGGATGCTTTGTTCATCAGTCGCCGCAACAAAAAGCCGATACTGGTGGCGCTTCATAAAGATGAAACCTTTTTGAAAAGAAAGCGAGGAACCAACCGGCGGACCGTTATGGAATATCGATGGAACGGTTTCGGTTTTAGCGGCAACGGCGAAAAGCCAGCACCTGCAGGGGCAGCTCTGCTCAGAGAGCATAACGGCAAGGTGGACTTCGTTCGGGACAAAAGCTAACAGCTTTGAAGTCTCTATCTTTACAGGTCTGTGGGGACACCGTGTCTACTATTACAGGTATGGAACGTGGTTAACCGCCGTACAAAAAGGAGATCCCGATGAGCAATGAAGACGCCCCTGAGACGAAAGGTGTTTCGGTGCAGTTGCTTGCAACTGTTGATCTCGGCCCAGAGATCGAAGGGATGGAGGGGCGCCAACTCCGAATGCGGATGGTGACCATCGAACCAGGAGGCGTCTTCGGCCCGGTACATGACCATAAAGACAGACCTGGTACTGTCTATATACTGCAAGGAACGATTACTGACCATCGAAACGGCCTTGCGACGGAGTACGGGCCGGGGGTGGGATGGCCCGAGGATAGGAACACCACACACTGGCTCGAGAATAAAGGGACGATACCAGCGGTGGAGATCTCCGTCGACATAGTCAAGCAGCAGTGAATTCGGGCTCGAACGCCTGTGGAGCCGAAGGGCCGTAGGGCAAGCCCGGAGCACTCACCAAGGAAGGCATGAAAGAGACATTATTGATACTTCAAGTTTGAGCTGAGAACCCATGCGTAAGAGGCGGGGTGTTTTTTGATGACGGTGAGGTAGCAATGAAATGATCAGAGTAAACATGAAACTGCGGGGTGTTGCACTGGCAGCGATGTCCCGCTGGCCCTCCCTGTGCGCTTTGTTGGCGCTGGGCGGCCTGTATGCGGCACTTCCTTCCTCTTTGCTTCTTGGCGGTCCCCGCTGGCTGCTCCTCGCAATCATCTCCGTGCTCGCTGTGCCGCTTGTCCTCACTCATTACAAAGGAGCTCACGTCACTAATCAGGTGATCGGTTTTCTTTTAAATGGTGTGGTGACTACTGCCATGATCATTTCGTTGGTGTTACTGATACGAGCCCTGCCGCTTCACCTGGAAAAACCACAGGAACTGCTGCAGTCCGCCGCGGCGCTGTGGCTATCCAATATCCTGGTCTTCGCCTCCTGGTACTGGAGGCTTGACGCCGGCGGTCCGCACCATCGAGCTCAACGCCCGGAACACCTCAAGGGGGCATTTCTCTTTCCCCAGATGACGCTGCCGTCGGAGCGAAAACATGCCGCAGGTTTGCATGAGTGGACGCCGAATTTCATTGATTACCTGTTTCTTGCCTTTAACACATCGACAGCGTTCTCTCCAACCGATGTTCCCGTCCTGTCGCGCTGGGCAAAGGTATTGATGATGCTGCAGTCGATGATCTCACTGTCGGTGATTGCTCTTCTTGCCGCACGGGCGGTCAACATCCTGTGACATCCTGGGACGGTGAGGAGAGTTGCCAGTGACTGATTTCCCGGTATGCTCATCTGCGTCAGTAGGACTGGCAGAGAGAGCTGCCTGTGAGGCATGGAGGGAGATATGGACTTGAAGAACCTGCTACTGGAAGTAACCGATCACATCGCAACGCTGACCGTGAACCGCCCGTCGGCCATGAACGCCATGACGCCGGAGACCCTGGATGAACTGCAACGGGCGGTAGAGGAGATAGACGGTAACGACGAGATCCGCGCCGCGGTAATCACCGGGGCGGGCTTGAAGGCTTTCGTCGCGGGCGCCGATATCGCGCTCATGCGGGACATGACCTCGACGCAGGCGCGCGACCTGGCGCTCAAGGCTCACGGCATCTTTGCCGCCATCGAGCGATCATCGAAGCCATTCATCGCCGCCGTCAACGGTTATGCCTTGGGGGGCGGCTGTGAACTCGCCATGTCCTGCGATATCCGTATCGCATCCGACAACGCGAAGTTCGGGCAGCCCGAGGTCAACATCGGCATCCTCCCCGGCTTTGGCGGCTCGCAACGACTCCCCAGGCTGGTCGGGAAGGGGAGGGCACTCCAGATCATCCTTACCGGCGACATGGTCGACGCCGCGGAGGCGCTGCGCATCGGCCTGGTGAACCGGGTGGTTCCGCAGGACGAGTTGCTGAGCGAGGCACGCAAACTGGCCGCGAAGATAGCCTCCAAGGGGCGGGTGGCCGTGAAGCTTTGCAAGGAAGCCGTGGTCAACGGACTGGAGATGGACCTGGCTCGCGCCTGCGTCTACGAGGCGGAACTCTTCGGCTACAGTTTCGCCACCGCGGACCAGAAGGAGGGGATGGCTGCCTTCCTGGAAAAGCGGGCGCCGGTTTTCCAGGACCGCTAGTGGCGGGCCAGGATGTCAGATATTCAGCTTACTCTGGTTGATAAATTGTAAACTTTTAATACACTGATGCGCAGCAACGGGAAAAATCCATCAACAAGGTGGTGCTGCGCCATGCCATGGGTACATGAAATCAAAGCCGCCGAAGCATTGCTCGCTTCGGCGAACATCCCTCCTTCTGAGCTGATAATCACCTCCATAAAAAGAGTCAATCCGACCCGGCTCTGCCTGCCCGAGACAGAAAAGGAACGCGGCTATGAGGTGAAGAACCGCTTGCAGAACCTGCTCCTGGAGAGTTACGGCGAGGTCTTCAAGCTGTTACCGCATCCTTGCGACGCCAACGTGGTCCTCATCAAGCATACGTTGCTTCCCTCTATCGACGCCTGCCACACCCATCTCGACGCTCTCTCGCTCAAGGCTTTGGATTGCGTGTCGAAAAAAGACGGAGCCGGAGCGACGAGAGGGGCCGCGGGAGAGACTCGCCGCCGGCGCGATGAACCGGCCGCTCATGCCACCTCTCCCCGGGAAGCCCTCGCCCGTGCTCAGCGGTTGCTGGACGAGTACGACTACCCCGGGGCCGAGAGGGAACTGGCCGCGCTGCGCATGACCAAAGGGGGCGATCTGGTCGCGTTCACCAGGGGGATCCGGATGCTCGTCGACGAAATCGGCGCGTTTCAGACGGCAATAGATACACTCCTCGCCCAACCAAGCTTCGTGTTGCAGGAAAAAAGTGTTCGTGAGCTGCTGGCGCTTGCCTACTACGGCAACGGCCAACCGGGTGAGGCGGGAGCTCTCTTCGATTCATTGCACCACTCGGACTTGGGGAAGGATGCGCTTTGCGCCTACGCTGAAGTTGCCTTGCGCGACGGAAACCTGGTCTTCGCCCAGAAATTGTTGGGTTGGGCCGAAGAGAAGGATGGATTTTTCGCAGCCTTGGACGACCTCAAGAGGAGAATCGAGGAGGCGGCTGCCGCCGAGGCGGAACCGGTGCTGCGGGATGCGATAGCTGCCCTGGACCAGGGGGACCTGGAGCGCGCCGCGGGACTGGCCCGAGAGGCCCTGGTCATGGGTAGAAACCTCCCGAAGGCCCGCAGGATCCTAGCGCTTTCGGAGTGTTGTGCGGTGATGACGGAAGTGACCGATCTTTGGCGGACGCTGGAACAGTGCCGGGAGAGAAGAGAGCGGCTACCGGTTTTGAAGAGGCTGCTGCAACTGGATAAAAGCAGCGAGATCCGGATCAGGGAGTTGATTCAGTGCGAGCAGGACGCCGAGCGGCGCGAGGCGGTCGAGCAGAAAATGCAGGCACTGCGCGCGGCGCTTGAGGAGGAGAAGTGGGCGGAGTGCTTTGAGGCGATGAGATGGCTGGCAAGCCGGGAAGACGCCGGCGAGTCGTATCGCAGTGCTGCTTCACTCTCGCCGCTCTTCCAGATCCTGTACCGGAACCACCGCCTGGAGCGGATGCCGGATCGTAGCGCCGAGGCTGTCTGGCTTGACTTCGTGGCAGCCATTTCGTTGCGCCGCGGCGGCCGTGAGCGCGAGGCGCTGCAGATTCTGGCGCGGGTACGCGCCTATTTTCGTTCCTCCCCCTATTTTCAGGAGCAGTACGAACAGGCGCTGGCAGTCGAGCAGCAGGCCGAGCGCGACGAGGTCCGGAGGTTGCTCGACGTGGCGCAGGCTGAGGAGAGCAGCTTCGACGACGTCGCCGCCATCTACAGCGAGGTACGGCGGGCCTCGACGTACCTGCCTCAGGATGAACGCTCACGGTACCTGTCGACGGTGGAGGCGCGGGCGGAAGAACTGCGGCCGTTGAGAACCGCCGAGGATCTGCTCGCGGAGTACGAGACCGCCAAGTGGATAGGCGACGCGGCGAGGGCCGCTGCGGTGGTCGATGCAATAGCCGACGCGGCGGCTATCTCGGAGATTGACAGCAAAATCGCCAAGACCCTGAAGGTGGTGGCCACCCCGGTCGAGCTTACGGTATCGTCCTCCCTGCCTGTGGATGTGGCGAGGGAGTACCCGGCGCATCTCTATTTCGTGACCGACCGCCACGCGTGCCTGCGCACGGGCGACGAGACGCTGTTGTTCATCGACCTTAAGGAAATGACCGCCTGGTCGCTGCAGTCCCCGCTTTTCACCGCCCCTTTTCTGCAGGACTACAACTCCGACGAAAACCTCTTTCTTTTCCGTTACGGCCCGGACGGGGAGTATTTCCTGCGTTTCGTCCTGGATGGTGAGCGAAGTCGGTTCTTAGGGGTAGTCCAAGCCACAGCCGACTTGTGGCCGGGACACCAACTTCAGATAAGCCGGTTGTTCCTTTCCAGCAGGGAACATGAATATTTCTGCGTTCTCTCCCACTCCGAGAAGCAGGAAGTCGACAGAATGTTCAAGTTTGCCCTCAACAACCACAGAAACCCCAGCGCGTTTCTTTCTTTGAAAGGCCAGTCCACTTTGTCACTCGAGCGGGTTGGCACCAAGCCGGATGAATTTGTCGTCGTCACGGACAGAGGGGTCATTCTTTGCAACAAGAATCTCACGTGGCCAGTGCGGTTTCCGTTCGGCGACTGCATCTACGGGGTCGACCAGGGCACGGGCAAGATCTATTTCCCGCTGGCAGGTGCAGTCGCTGCGTTTGACTTCAAGACCAAGTCGTCCTCGGATATGTTCCCTGGTGCGCTCGTAGGGGGAGAGTTTTTGCCTCGGGAGGTGCTCGGGATCAGTCCGCACGCCGAGAAAATGCTCCTCAACTTCAGGGGTGGACAAGGCACCTTCTACAGCCTAAGCAATAACATGTTCAGCACGCAGGTCGGGCTCAGCACCATTTTCTGTACCAGTGTTCCCAGCAGGTTTTACTACATCGAGTGCGACGAGAGCTATGCCTCCATTCGCATCAAGGATGTGACGGACGAGATAGACAGCTTGTTGCAATGGAAGGAGTTGATTGTCGCGGGTGAGCATCCAGATTCATACGTCCCGAAGCTCAAGAGGCTGCGCGAGGGGGTGGACCTGGTTCGGGAGGCAATGACTCAGTAATGGGGCATGTCTGCTTCAGGTGGGGCCGGCACTCCAGCCATGCCGATGGCAAGCTATTGTGATGATCATTTGAAAAGGAGGACACCATGGCCGAGGACAAAGAGCAGGCGCATCAGGACAGGATCATAGAGCAATTCTCGCAGCAGGCGGTGCCGTTCACGCAGGTGCCGGGGCATCACGATGCGTTGCAGGTGCTGGTCGAGTTGTCGGGGGTAGGCGAGCGGGACGAGGTTCTGGATGTGGCCTGCGGACCGGGGATGGTTGCCTGCGCCTTCGCGAGACATGCCAGGCAGGTAACGGGAGTGGACATCACCCCGGCCATGATCGAGCAGGCCAGGCAGCGCCAGGCGGAGCAACGGCTTGCCAACCTCACCTGGGACATCGGCACCGCCGTCCCGTTGGCTTATCCGGACCATTGCTTCTCACTGGTGCTCACCCGCTACAGTTTCCATCATCTGCTGGACCCGCAGCAGGCGTTGTCCGAAATGATCCGGGTATGCCGGTCCGGCGGAGTGGTCATGGTGGCCGATGTCGCCATCCCGTCGGCAAAGTCGGCGGCATACGACGAGCTGGAGCTGATCCGCGATCCTTCCCACACCCATGCCTTGACTGAGGACGAGTTCGAGGCACTGTTCCAGCACTCCGGCCTGGTTGACTGTCGCCGGAGTGCCTACGGCGTCGACATAGAGCTGGAGACGCAGATAAAGGCGTCGTTTCCCAAGCCGGGAGACGATCGGGTGATCAGGGAGTTGGTGACCGCCGACGTGGGCATCGACAGTTTAGGCATCAACGCCCGCAGGGAAGACGGCAAGATCGTCTACACCGTGCCTATCGCGGTCTATGTGGGTACGAAAAGATAAAAAAGGTTTGGGAGGAGCGAATCAGAAACGGCTGGAAGAGCTTCAAGGATTGCCGCTTTGCATGCTGGAGCCGAGCTTCGCAACCAAGGGACATTCTCTCTGCACTTTTTGGATAAATTCGAGAAAAGCAGGATAGCTCTCAAACTCATTTTTCACTTTTGGCCATTCCCTGCAATACAGGGGACTGCTCAGAGTTCGCTTTAACTCATCTTCCCAGATCGCCCATATTTTTGAACACAGGTATCTACTTTTCCAGAGATAAAATTCTTCGGAGCAAAGGTTCAGATACTTCAATACTGCTAAGGTCAGTTCCTGGCTTTCTGGTGGAAGACTACAGTCTGAGTCAAGCCGTGCCGAGATGGCCTCATGTGGAAAAAACTGCATGACCTCCTCATACCTTTTGGTGTAGGCAATGAAAACCTGGATATTTGATTGTCTTTTGTAGATGAAGATGCCGAAAATAATGCTGGCTATACCTGCAATGCATGATGCGAGCGTCGCAATCTGGATTACGTAGTAAGTATGCACTTCGGAGCCTCCATAGGCGTGACCCCTGCGGGGACCAGGGGGATCATGTTTTCTTTGCTGACTGGAAATGCTCGCGTCGACCGGCTTCGACCTTTGCTCAGTACTTGCCGCACACCTCGTTGATGAGGAGCGGATCGATGGTGATCTGCTCCGGCTGCCACTGGGCGTCCATGCGCTTCATCACCTCCCGGAAACGTTCCGAATTCATCAGCAGGTACTGGGCGGACTGGCGCAACAGGCGCGTGGTCGGTTCCGGCAGCGAGAAGTTGGTGGGGAGCTCCTGCAGGCAGCGGCGCAGACGCGGGTCGGGGATGTCGTCGAAGGTAAGCTCGACAAAGCCGTAATCGGTGTTGAGCGGATTGGGGATCAGCTCAGGCTCGGGGCATTTTGCCGAGACTCCCCGCTCGCCGGCCGCGCGGCCGGCCTCTTTCAGGCGCTCGTTGCAGGAGTCGATGGCCCGCCCCAACTGCTTCATCTGGTTGAAATGACCGTCGGTGCTCTCAAGGCTGTCGAAGGAAACATCGTCCATGGGGCCACTGGTCACGATGTCAAGCACCGCGCCCACCCCGGGAGGCGTACTCTTCGCGTCCCAACTTCGTTTCTTGGTGGTCTTCGCGTTGGCGGAGATGAAGATGATCCTCCCGATCTTCCCTTCGTTTATGTACCGCACCAGGCTATAGGGGCTGTCGGTCGTGGTCACCGCGGTGAAAGGTCCTCTAAGGCCGAGGTTGTCGGAGAGCCCTCCATCGAGCAGGTGAGCGTAACGCCGGTCCGGTGCGCGGTAGGAGTCCGCAGCCGTCGCGTCGGCGATGCGGCGCTTGTCGCGGTTGCCCGGCTTGAGCGCTTCCGCGACCCACGGGGGCACGGGAGGGCAGTCTTTCTTGTATATGTTCAGCGTAAGCGGAGCGAATGCGACCGGGAAGTTGGAGGAGGCGGCGACGCCTCGCGAGACGGAGACGCCCGAGAGGTCGGAGCAGAGAAGATCGAATTGGTCCTGCGTGAATTCGAAGCGGTGGGTGATGCCGATGTCGGTCGCGTTGAGGACCAGAAACGGTGAACTCCCCCTGGGGCGTTGCAGCAGCGCGGCGAAGGTCATGCCTTTGAAGATGGCATGGTCGTAGTACTCTTCAGCGATATCGATACGGCTGAAGTCAGGGGAGGCGAGGCGCCACCAGTTGTACGGGTTGAACATCCTCCCTATCAGCGCGCCCTGGATGTTCCTGGTCAGCACCTCCCTGGGGAAGTCGGCGAAGAACGAGTCGGGAAAGAGTGCGTAATACGCGGAAGTGAAGCTGCCGCCGGAGACCGAAGAGATGATCTCCACGTCCTGGAGCAGGGAGCGTCGGGAAGCATCCGGCGCGGTGTAGGTGACCTTCTGCAGTTCCTCCATAAGGCCGAACGAGAAGGCGGCGGCGCGGGTGCCGCCGCCGGAAAAGGCGAGGACGACGAAAGGTCGTTCCTTGCTTGGCGGCAGGCGCACGGTGTCATAGCGGTAGCCCGTTTGGGAGGCGGAGGCCGCCGGATTGTCGCGGTAGTGGGCGCACCCGGCGCAGCAGAGGGTGGCGATGAGGAATAGTTTCAGCGGCAGGTTTTTTATGAACATCTGAAGCGCACCTCCTTAGGGCAGATCGGGTCGGTATCGCAGATGTTCACCTCCACCGTTTTGGGTATGCAGTTGCCGCCATTTTTGCAGCGCAGGGAGATGACGTGCAGCCCCGGATTGCACAGTTTGACCGAGAGGTTGCCGTCAGCGTCCCGGTTCGCTCCTTGGCTCACGCCATCGACAATCACCTCACCGATGCCACTACAGCGACAGACGAAGAATTCCACGGCTGACCTCCTAGGTGTCTTGGTTGAGACGGGTGATATTCGTGTTTGAAAGAGAACGGCTTCGCAGTCTTCGCGTATCAGAAGCGTGAAATCATCATTCCTCTGTGTCCTTTGTGGACCTCAGTGTCCTCTGTGTTTGATGGGGGGTGGCGGGATTGGGTAATGTTAACCCGGGAGACGCGAAAGTAAACTGATTAGACAGTGAGGGAGGAGGCCGTTGCCCAAAATGACGGGGGAGGGGGAGCAGTCAGGGGGACGGTGATACAAAGTAGAAAGGGGACCGCACCAGCATGGTGCCGCTGCAGCATCTCTGCTGAAGCGGCCGCAGCCTAGTGGGGTCCCCTCGTTTGCTTCCTACTTCTTTTTTACTCTTCGCTCAGTTCGTCTTCTAAAGACTCCTCGCAATTGTTACTTTTGACTTCTCGTTACGCGCACTCGGAGTAGCCGCAGACGCGGCAGACGGCGCAGCCGCCCTCGTGCTCGACGACACCACCACACTCGGGGCAGGCGCCTCTCTCGAAGCTCGGCGCTTCGATGACTTCGGCATGACCGGTGAGCGCCAGGTGCGACTGGATCGCTTTGGCGACGGCGTCGGCGCAGGAGAGGACCTTGTTGTCGCCAAAACCGCTCGGGCTGTGGCAGGAAATGCCGAGGAGCTGCTTCACGACCTGACGCGCCTGCACGCCGCTTCTCCAGGCCAGGGATACCATGCGCCCGATGGCCTCGGACTGGCTGGCGGCACAACCGCCTGCCTTGCCCATGGTGGTGAAGACTTCGAAGAGGCCGGAAGCGTCTTCGTTGATGGTGATGTACAGCGGACCGCAGCCGGTCTGCATCTGGTAGGTCCACCCTTTGAGCGCCTTGGGGCGCTCGCGCTTGATGCTGCGCTTCTCTTCGAGGGTGAGGGCCGCGGCGGCCTTGGGCTCTTCCTTCTTGCCGACGGAGAGGACCTGCTCGTCGCGGGAACCGTCACGGTAGATGGTGACCCCCTTGCAGTTCATCTGGTAGGCCAGACGGTAGACTTCCTCGACGTCCTCGATGGTGGCTTCCTGCGGGAAATTCACGGTCTTGGAGACGGCGTTGTCGGTGTGACGCTGGAAGGCGGCCTGCATGGTGATGTGCTCTTCCGGGGTGATGTCGTGGGCGGTGACGAACACGTCGCGCACGTCCTCGGGGATGGCGCTGATGTCGTGCACGGTGCCGTGCTCGGCGATGCGCTGCATCAGCTCCTCGCTGTAGAAGCCCTGCTCCTTGGCGATCTTCTCGAAGAGCGGGTTCACTTCGACCAGGATGTTCTTGTCCATGACCTGGCGCACGAAGCTGACCGCGAACAGCGGCTCGACGCCGGAGGAGGCGTTGGCGATGATGGAGATGGTGCCGGTCGGGGCGATGGTGGTGACCGTCGCGTTCCTGATCGGATCGCCGCCCGGGACGTCGTAGATGCTACCCTTGAAGTTGGGGAAGGCGCCGCGGGACTTGGCAAGCTCGCGGGAGGCGATCTTGCCTTCCTCGTTGATGAACTGCATCACCTTCTCGCCCAGTTCCACGGACTCCTCGGAGCCGTAGGGGATGCCGAGCATGATCAGCATGTCCGCCCAGCCCATGACGCCCAGGCCGATCTTCCTGTTGGAACGGGTCATCTCGTCAATCTGCGGCAGCGGGTAGTTGTTCACCTCGATGACGTTGTCCAAAAAGTGCACGGCGGTGCGCACGGTCTCTTTCAGCTTGTCCCAGTCTACCTTGCCGTGGACCACCATCTTTCCCAGGTTGATGGAGCCCAGGTTGCAGGACTCGTACGGGAGAAGCGGCTGCTCGCCGCAGGGGTTGGTCGACTCGATCTCGCCGATGTGCGGGGTCGGGTTGTCCTTGTTCAGGCGGTCCAGGAAGATGATGCCCGGCTCGCCGTTCTCCCAGGCCTGCTTCACGATGCGGGCGAACACCTTGCGCGCGTTCAGCGTGCCGGCCGGCTTCTTGTCACGCGGGTTGAATATGGTGTAGTCGCGGTCCGCGTCGACCGCCTTCATGAACTCCTCGGTGATGCCGACCGAGATGTTGAAGTTGTTCAGCTGGCGCTGGTCGTTCTTGCACATGATGAAGTCCATGATGTCGGGATGGTCGACACGCAGGATCGCCATGTTCGCGCCGCGGCGGGTGCCTCCCTGCTTGATGGTCTCGGTGGCGATGTCGAAGACGCGCATGAAGGAGAGGGGGCCGCTGGAGATGCCGGTGGTGGACATGACCACGTCGTTGGCCGGGCGCAGGCGCGAGAAGGAGAAGCCGGTGCCGCCGCCGGACTTGTGAATCAGCGCGGTGTTCTTGACGGATTCGAAGATTTCCTCCATGCTGTCGCCCACCGGAAGCACGAAGCAGGCGGAGAGCTGACCCAGCTCGCGACCGGCGTTCATCAGGGTCGGGGAGTTGGGGAGGAACTCGAAGTTGGTCATCATGTTGTAGAACTTGTCCGACAGCGCGGAGATGTCCGCCTTCTTGTCGAACACGGCGTCCGCCTGTGCGATCGCGGTGGCCACGCGGCGGAACATGTCGGAGGCAGTCTCAAGGGGCTTCCCGGCCTGGTCCCTCTTCAAATAGCGCTTCTCGAGCACCGTCAATGCGTTCTTGGTGAGACCCGGGATCTGACCCTTCTCGACTGTTTTCTTCATAACCTTTCGTCCTCCTTGGGATATTCAACATGTAGCCATGTTATTTGCTTTGGGCCCTACATTTTGTGGAGCGGCAGAAATAAACCACAAGATGTATGACGAAGTCAAGCGTTAATAGATTAAAATTTCGGACGCTCATAAAAAACGAAATTGCGGCGGTTTACACAGCTGAGGCATTTACAAGCGGGGCGTCGCTGTGATATTGATGTGTGGTTAATTTTCCTGCCGGGAGCTCCCATGACCCAGTGTGATTGCAATAGCCAAAAAGAGTCGCTCGAGTCCCAAGTCAAGGCGCTCAAGGACCTGATCGAGGTCGCCAAAGCCGTAGTGTCCACGCTGGACCTGGACACGGTGCTGCAGGCCATCCTGACCTCTGCGATGAGATTCGCCGAAACCCCGGCCGGGAGCGTCGCGCTCTACTACGACGCCAAGCGTGAGCTGAGCCTGCACGCGCACTCCGGATTGACGGCTGATTTTGTGAAGAAGGAGCGCTGGGAGGTGAGTGCCGGCGGGCTGACGGAGCAGGTGCTCCGGGCGGGGGAGATCTTCTATATAGAGGACACCGAGAAGACCCCCTTCTTCAACAACCCGATTGCGCTCAACGAGGGGATCCGTTCGCTGGTCTGCGTGCCGCTCATATACCAGGAGCGGATCGTGGGGATCCTCTACCTGGATGATTTCGCCCCGAGGCAGTTCGACCGGGACAAGCTGAACCTTCTCTCCATCCTGGCCTCCTTTGCCGCCATGGCGATCCACAACGCTACGCTGCACAAGCAGACCAAGCTTCTGGCCATCACCGATGCCCTCACCGGGCTGCACAACCACCGCTACTTCAAGCAGTACTTCCGGCAGGAGATGGCGCGCGCCAAGCGCTACCACAAGCCGTTCTCGATCATCATGATGGATGTCGACGACTTCAAGTCCTACAACGACAGCTACGGCCACGCCGCCGGGGACCGGCTCCTGGAGTTGATGGGCGAACTGATTCTGCAGACCATCCGCGGCGTGGACGTCGCCTTTCGCTACGGCGGGGAGGAGTTCATCGTGCTCCTGCCGGAGACCAGGCTGGACCAGGCCATCCTGGCGGCGGAGCGTCTGCGCGACAGCGTGCAAACCGGGACCGCGAGCAGACTGGTGGAGGGGACCACTCACGGCGTTACCGTGAGCATCGGGGTGGCGAGCTATCCCGAGAACGCCGACAAGATGGACGAGCTCTTCAATATCGTGGACTCGCTGCTGTACCTGGCCAAGCGCTGCGGCAAGAACAAGGTTTACCACCAGAATAGCCTCCAGATCCCGCCGTCATGAAAAGAAAACTGCGGACACTTCTCTACGGGCCGCTTCTGGCGGCCTTTTTACTTTCGCCCTGCGCCGAGGCCGCGACCGACAATCCGGCCGAGACGGTCAAGGTCCCGGCTGACGGGGCCGGGGCGGTCAAGACGTCGACCGGGGAGACTGGTGCGGCTGCAACTCCCGCAGCGCCCGCAGCCCAGCGCACCGAGGCGCCCTTCAAACCGGTGCTCACGTACGGCGACCAGGTGCTGGTCGAGGATACGGTCTGGCGCGGGGAGGTGCTGGTGGAAGGGGCGGTGACGGTGGCCGCCCAGACGACACTCACCGTGGAACCGGGAACGGTGGTCCGCTTCAGGAAAAGCGAGGGGCGCAATCCGACCCTCGTGGTGCAGGGACGCATCGCCGCATCGGGGACCAAGGACGATCCCATCCGCTTTACCTCGACCTTCGCTCTTTCGGCTCCCGGGGACTGGCAGGGCATCACCCTCCTGGGGAGCGAGAAGAAAAACGTCCTGGACCACTGTCGCATCGACGGTGCGCAGACGGGACTCGAGGCGCTGTTCTCCAACCTGACGCTGCAAGGGGTGCGGGTTGAACGCTGCGCCGTCGGCATGCAGTTTCAGGATGCATTGGTGCAGATGGAAACAGGGGGGGCGTCGGACTGCGATACCGGTTTGATCTTCGCCAACAGCGAGGCCACCCTGCACAGTCTGAACCTGATCGGCAACCGCGTGGGGATCTCCGCCCGCAAGAGTTCCATCTACCTGCAGGACGGAAGTTTCGCCATGAACCGCTCTGCCTTCTCCGGCGATAACTGCCGCGTCAAGCTCGAGGGGGGCGCCGTGCTCGATAACGGGCGCGGGGTGACCCTTCTCGACAGCGAGGGGAGTGTCAGCGCCATGAAGCTTGCGCGCAACAGCGATTACGCACTCTCCCTGACCGGTTCGCGCATCCGGGTGAACGGCAACCTGATCACCGGCAACGGCATGCAGGGGGTGCTGGTTTTCGACGGCTCCGGCGTGGCCTGGGACAACACCATCAGCGGCAACGGCGGCCACGACATCTACAACGCCGGGACCGAGGAATTCCGTGCCCCCAACAACTTCTGGGGCGAGAACGGACCGCGGATCTACGACAACGGCGGCCGCGGCAGGGTGAACGTCGTGCCCCAGCTCAAGGCGGCGCCAAAGGAATAACGGCCGTTCAACGTTCAACGTTCGACGTTTGAAGCGGACATCGGATAGGCTAGAAAACCATTGGCCACGGAGAACGTCTGAGAACTTCGGAGAAAACCTTGGACCGTTTACGAGGAGAAGGTCTGAGGAGCAACGTCTAAAGTGTGAACTCGCAGTTTCTGTAGCTGATGCTGAACATAACGAAAAGATGTAGCCGTCGGGAAAGGGCGGTATGAGTGGACGCAGTATAACGAACGTTGAACGTTGAACGTTGAACGGTTTTTGGAGAAAGCATGACCCGTACAAACGGCCGCGCGGCCGACGCACTCAGAGATGTGAAGATCACCCGCAACTACCTCAAGCATGCAGAAGGTTCGGTCCTGATCGAGTTTGGTGACACGAAGGTCATCTGCAACGCGACGGTGGAGGCGAAGGTGCCGTCGTTCCTGAAAGGGAAGGGGACGGGCTGGGTGACGGCGGAGTACTGCATGCTGCCGCGCGCGACCCACACCCGCAACCAGCGCGAGTCCTCCAAGGGGAAACTCTCGGGGCGCACCCACGAGATCCAGCGCCTGATCGGCCGGTCGCTGCGCGCGGTGGTGGACATGGAAAAGCTCGGCGAGCGCTCCATCCTCATCGACTGCGACGTGATCCAGGCCGACGGGGGCACCCGCACCGCCTCCATCACCGGCGCCTACGTGGCACTCGCGGACGCCCTGCAGAGCCTGGTGGACAACGGTGAACTGACCCAGAGCCCGCTGCGCGAGGCGGTGGCAGCGGTGAGCGTCGGCATCATCGACGGCGTTCCCTTCCTCGACCTCGACTATCCGGAGGACTCCAGCGCCGAGGTGGACATGAACTTCGTGATGACCTCGTCGATGCGTTTCGTCGAGGTGCAGGGGACCGCCGAGGCGGAGCCGTTCACCATCGAGCAGATGGACGCGATGCGCAGCCATGCCATGCTCGGGCTCTCCCGTCTCTTCGAACTGCAGCGGGAGGCGCTTCAGGCATGAAAGAACTCCTGGTGGCGTCGGGCAACAAGGGGAAGCTGAAGGAGTTCGCCGAACTTTTGCGCGGGGTGGTGGAAACGATCCTGTCCCCTGCCGACTTTCCGGACCTCCCGGAGGTGGTGGAGGACGGCGACACCTTCGAGGCGAACGCCATCAAGAAGGCGCTCTCGGCGGCGAGGTTCACGGGAAAGCCGGTTCTGGCCGACGATTCCGGGCTCTGCGTCGACTACCTCGGCGGCCGTCCCGGTGTCTTCTCGGCTCGTTTTGCCGGGGAGGATGCCAGTGACGCCGACAACAATACGCTTCTTCTGAAGGAGCTGGCCGGGGTGCCGCGCGAGGAGCGTACCGGCGCGTTTCACTGCGTCATCGCGCTCTGCCTCCCGGACGGGACCTGCCAGACCTTCGACGGGATGCTTGCCGGTGAGATCCTGGAGGCGCCGCGAGGCGACGGGGGCTTCGGGTATGATCCCTTGTTCCTGGTCCCGGAGTACGGGCAGACTTTCTCCGAGCTCCCCATGGACGTGAAGAACGCCATCAGTCATCGGGGAAGGGCGATGCAGATGCTCAAAGAGGCGCTGTCCTCACGCTAAGCCGCCAAGACGCGAAGAAAGAACAGAAAACCATTTAACGGGGATAAAGGGGATAAAGGGAATGGTTTAAACCTTGCCGGGACGTTATCCCTTTTATCCCAGTTATCCCTGTTCATTATGGTTCTGTTTACAGAAAAAAGATCTTGCGCAGCCGGAAACCCTGTGCTATAAACGTGGTTCTTGAATCGGGGTGTAGCGCAGCCTGGCTAGCGCACCTGCCTTGGGAGCAGGGGGCCGGAGGTTCGAATCCTCTCACCCCGACCACTCATTGCAGGGCTTTACTTCTGCGCCTGTAGCTCAGCTGGATAGAGCAACGGCCTTCTAAGCCGTAGGTCAGAGGTTCGAACCCTCTCAGGCGTGCCACAATTGAATATGGTGGGTATGGTGAAGCGGTTAACACAAACGACTGTGACTCGTTCATACGTGGGTTCGAATCCCACTACCCACCCCAACCTATAAAGACAACCCCGTTTAAAAGCGGGGTTTGTTGTTTCAGCTGTTCGATTTTGCGAGAGTGGCGGAATTGGCAGACGCACCAGACTTAGGATCTGGCACCGCAAGGTATAGGGGTTCAAGTCCCCTCTCTCGCACCAGTACTTTCGACAAAGCCTCTATCTGGACTACAGATAGAGGCTTTGTCTGTTCTGTTTATCTTCCGTTCATAAAATCAAATCCCCCCTGTCCCCCCTTTCACAAGGGGGGGACCTCAGTTCAAGTGAGCCCCTTGTGGAAGGGGAGGACCTCACTTCAAGTGAGCCCCTTTGTGGCAGCATGTATCCATGTTCTGCCGTACTGAGGAAGGTGCCTGAGTTGAAAGAAGCGTTCCGCTAGAGGGACAGGCACCTGGCGGAGCCAGTCCCTTCTGCCAGATTTACATGCATGTCCGAAAATAGCCGGTTTTTTGGGAGAGGATGTTGTATCTTCTCAAAAAGAGGTTGACGTATGGCAAGGGATGAAGAACGGATATGGTACGCGGCACTGAAGGCGAAGGACGCGCGCTTCGACGGGCACTTTTTCGTGGGGGTCGCCTCCACGGGTATCTACTGCCGGCCGATATGCCGGGCGAAACTGCCCAAGCCGGAAAACTGCACCTTTTACACAACGGCTGCTGCGGCTGAGCAGGCCGGGTTCCGCCCCTGCCTTCTGTGCCGACCGGAACGCGCCCCGGGGACCGCGCCGGTCGATGCCTCCGTCGCCCTGGTCCATCGGGCCAAGGTGTTGCTGGAAGAAAACTGCGGCAGCGGGCTGAGCCTCGATCAAATCGCCGACCACCTCGGCTGCACGGGGCGCCACATGCGCCGCGTTTTTTCGGCAGCCTACCACGTAACCCCTGTGCAATACCTGCAAACCTGCCGGTTGCTGCTCGCCAAAAACCTCCTCACCGATACCGACCTCTCGGTGATCGACGTGGCGATGGCGGCCGGGTTCGGCAGCCTGCGACGCTTCAACGACCTCTTCAAGTCGCAGTACCGCCTGGCGCCGACCGCCTTGCGTCGGCAATCGTCCAGCGCCAAAAGCCGCGACAATGCCATCGTCCTCGCCCTGGGGTATCGTCCCCCCTATCAGTGGCGGCAGATGCTGGACTTTCTCGCCCAGCGCGCCATTCCCGGGGTGGAAACGATCATCGACGGCGCATACCTGCGCACCGTGCATCTCGTCGGCTCGGAGCAGCAGCATGTCTATGGCTGGGTACGGGTGGGGCACCGGCCGGAAAACAACGTGCTGACGGTGACGGTGGACTCATCCCTTTTACCGGTATTGACCCAATTGCTGGCCCGGATCCGGCACCTCTTCGATCTGTTCTGCGATCCGCATGCGGTGTACGAAGTTCTGGGCGCGATGAACGCCATTCGCCCCGACCTATGTACGCTGGGAACCCGCCTGCCCGGTTGTTTCGATCCTTTCGAGATGGCTGTGCGGGCAGTGCTGGGACAGCAGATAACCGTTAAGGCGGCCCGGACTCTGGCCGCACGGCTGGTGGCAACCCATGGCGCTCCCGTTGCGACCGGCATCGCGGGGCTCACCCATGCGTTCCCGTCACCTCAACATGTCATCACCCTGGATGGGCCCATCGACGGACACCTCGGCCCGCTCGGCATCACCGGGGCCCGGGCGCGAACGATTCTGGAACTGGCCCGGGCCATGGCACGGGAAGAGATCGATTTCACTTTCGGCGCCGAACCGGAAAGGGAAATGAAAAAGTTGCTGGCCATTGCCGGCATCGGGCCGTGGACCGCACAGTACATCGCCATGCGAGGGATGGGGTGGCCCGATGCCTTTCCCGAGACGGATTTCGGTGTTAAAAAGGCCTTGGCGCCGCGCAGTGCGAAGGAAATATCGGCGTTGGCCGAGACGTGGCGCCCCTGGCGCAGTTACGCGACGGTCAATTTGTGGAACTCGTTGTAAGCGCACCGCTCCGGTGCCGGAGGTGGATATGATGTATGTCGCGCGTTATGCCTCCCCCTTGGGGGGAATCATGCTCGCCAGCGATGGGGACAGCCTGGTGGGTTTGTGGCTGGAGGGACAGAAATATTTTGCGGCGAGCCTGCAGGAAGGGACCGAGGAAAAGCCGGATCTGCCGGCGCTTGTCGCGGCGCGGCAGTGGCTGGACGCCTATTTCAGAGGGGAAAGGCCCGCCATCGCCGACTTGCCCCTGGCACCCAAAGGGGGATCGTTCCGCAGGGCCGTCTGGGACATCCTGTGTGAGATCCCCTACGGCAAAGTCTTCACGTATGGCGAGATCGCTAAAAGGATCGCCGCTCAGACAGGGAAGGCAACCATGTCCGCGCAGGCGGTGGGCGGGGCTGTGGGGCACAACCCGATCTCGATCATCATTCCCTGTCACCGGGTGGTGGGGACCAATGGGAGCCTGACCGGTTATGCAGGAGGCATCGACAAAAAGATCAAACTGCTGCAACACGAAGGCGCCGACCTGTCGCGATTGTGGCTGCCCGGGCAGGGAACGGCTCTTTGACGAGGTTGATCGAGGCGGGAGCGGAGAGTTTCCTCAATACTGGGCCATGGCGAGGGCCCTTTCGACTTTCACGGAGAGGGTGGCTTCGCGCAGCGGCTTGGGGATGAAATCGAAGAAGCCGCGGCGCAGGGCGGTGGCCTCTTCGTCCACCGTCGCCGTGGAGGTTATCAGGATCACCGGGACGTTGGCGGTCTCCGGGAAGGTGCGCAGACTCTCCAATACGGCGTAGCCGTTCAATTTGGGCATTTCCTTGTCCGTGATCACCAGGTCGAAGCGGTTGGACATGATCTCCTTGAAGGCTTCCATGCCGTCGCCGGCACAGACGACGTGGTATCCCTTGCGCCGGAGCGAAGAACTGATGAACTGGCTCACGGCCTGGTCGTCGTCCACGATCAACACGCTTTTCTTGTCGGAGGCTGCAGCCGGGGCCGATTTGAGATAGTGCACCTTGATGGCTATCATGATTTCGCGGTGAGTGGCCACGTAGGGGACGATGCCCACCTGATGCTCTTCGGCCAGGCCGCGCAGCACATCTGACAACGTGGGGTCGCTGATGGCAACGCCGAGCTTGCCGTCCTGAAGCTTCAACGGGAAGATCAGGTTGGCCATGGCCGCCTTGACGGGGATCATCCTGAGCAGGTCATCGGCATACCGGAAACGGTGGAAATCCCCCAGGAACTTCATGTTGTGCTGCTGCGCCAGCGCCCGGGCCAGTTCCTCCGGCGTCACCAGCTCCAACTCCTCGAGCACGGTGCCGAAGCGTTTTCCCTTCTTGCGCGCGTAGCTGACCAGTCTCTCCACGGTTACGGCGGAAAGTATCCCCCTCTCCACGAAGATCTCCCCGAGCTTTTTCCTGGTGCTGCGCTCGATGTGCGGCGCCGCCTGCTGTGCCAACTCCATGAGATCCCTTTCGGTGCCGTGACTGCCGCGTCTGGACGCAAAAAAGCCGGGGCTGAATATCGTCTGATATTTCGGCAACCCGGCTGTCTCGTGGAGACCCTTTAGGCTTTCCGCCCCATTCTCGCGAATGGTTTAGTATTATCGTTTATCATAGATTTTTTCCACCTGCTTACACTCATACGCCGCCGCTGTCAAGATCAATCAACCATCATGAAACACAGAGAGATTTGTGGTCAGTAGTGGGAGATAACTGCCACTGTGTTTACTAAAGTATCACGTCCTCGGTCCGATGAGGGGAAAGGTCGGTCAAACAGTCGACAAATTCACTTCATCAAGGAGGGACGATGAAACGACTGGTCTATCTCGTGTTGCTGTCAGCAGCGGTGGCAGGCTGTGCCACAACTACTCCCGTCGTAATCAATGACGGTGTCAGGAGCCGCGCCTTCATTCCCTGCACCACCGATTCGCTCTGCTTCCGCGACGGGTACAACGTGACCTGGGACAACTGGTGCCCCAACATCAACCGGGACTACCCGGTGTCCTACCGGCTGAAGCAGTTCGAGTACATGTCCAACCGCGTGGAGTACATCCTGCTGCCGCGCACCGAGATCGGACGCGAGGGGGGTGACCTATGAGATACGCAGCGAAGGCTTTGGTACTGGCCGCCGCGATCGGGGTTTGTTCGGCATGCGCCAACTCGGCCACCATGTGCCCCGGTCCCATGCACAAAGACGCCGACAGCTACCAGAGGGAGAGCCTCGCCTCGGACCAGCGCTACATCGTGGACGAGCCGCTGCAGGTCCAGGAGAGCCTGACACAGGTGGGCAAATTCAACGCCCGCATGATCTTCATGACCGACCAGTTGGAGAGAAACGCCGACAGGAAGAGCCTGGAGAACACCTTCATCGTCACGAGCTTCGTGAATCTCGACAACCTCAACGAGACCACCTCGTTCGGGCGTCTGATCGCCGAGGATGTCATCCACGAACTCCAGGTGCGCAAGTGGAAGGTCTACGAGGTACGGCTTGCCAAGGACACCACCGTGAACGAACAGGGGGAGTTTTCCCTGAGCCGCGACATACAGAAGATCCGCGCCCTGTACAAGATCGGCGGGGTGGTCACCGGAACCTATTCCGTTGCCGACAACCATCTCATCGTCAACGCGAGGGTCATGGACATCGGCACCGGCCTGGTGATTTCCTCAGGGCAGATCCATCTCCCCAGGAACCACTACGTCGACAGCCTGCTCTTCCGCGAGGACAAGCTGAGCACCATGAAGATCGTCGGTGACACCCCCTACAGCTGCCGGGACATCCCGACCTGCTGGGGCGGCCAGAGTACGTTAGGCGAGGGGACTCGCAAATGAAGCCTCTGCGCCTGATGCTTCTTGCCTTCATCGCCGGTTCGTTGCTGACGGGATGCGCGGGGACCCTTCCCATTACGGTGGGCGGGGACTGCCACAACAAGACCTTGCCCATGCTGCTTGACGCGACCGATATGAAGACCCTGTTCCACGACATGGCCCTGGAGCTGTGTACAGACAAGTGTGCCGACCGCCAGACATGCGGGGCGCCCGCCTCCTGCCAGGAGGAGCCCGGAGGGAGGGCGACGGTGATGGTGACCGACTTCGCCGACCTGCAAAGCCTCGTCCCGAGCCAGTCGGGGATGCTCATGGGCGAGTTGATGCGAGGCGGGCTGAACTCGGTGTGCTGCTACAAGATCGTGCAGGCGGAGTTCGCCAAGTACTTCAAACTGTCAGAAAACGGGCTGGTGGTGCTGACGCGCAGGGCCACCGAGGTGAAGAAAAACGAGTACCAGCAGCCCGAGGCGGTGGTCGGCACCTATACCTACCTGAGCAACGACAAGGTGCTCATCTTTGCGCGCAGGATGGATACCGAAACCGGCACCATCTCCAAAATGGTCACCAGGGAGCTCACCTATTCCTGCGGCGGTAGCTCCGTCATCAACTACACCGTGAAGTAAAACCGGCGCGGCCGGTACATAGAAAGGAGAAAGGCTTGTCTCATGCGGGGCGGGCCTTTTTCTTTTGGTCACTGTTTCATTATCTTGGGTACTATAGGTAACGGTTCGGCGTGTTGTGAATTGGTGCTGCAGCTGATAATCTTCAGTGTCCAATTCGCTCACACAGTCGCTCACTCTCAAGTTCGGAAACATGATGGATATTAAGACACTGATCCTTGCATTGTCGTTTGGTAACGCCATCTTCTGTTCGGTGCTTTATATCTTTCAGCGAGCCGAGGCGACAGAACAAAGAAACAGCGATTGGACCCGTGGCAAACTGTTGCAGTCCATCGGCTGGTTTCTCCTGTATTGGCGGGGTACCCTGCCCGTTGTCCTCAGTTTCACCGTCGGCAACATAATCCTGATCCTCGGCATCGCCTACGAAACATGGGCCATCCTTCGCATTGCGGGACTGGCGCTCGCCCAGAAGTTCCGCACCGCTTCCTTCATTGCCGTCATCGCCATATGCGCTGTCGTCACTCCGCTCGAAAGCAAGCTGCGCATCGCCGCCGCCTCCTTCACCGCCGCCTCGTTCTTCGCCGCAACGGGGTGGGTTCTACTCCGGCGCCAGGTCAAGAGGTCGCCCCTGCGTATCACTCTTGGCTGGAGCATCTGTTTCGTCGCCCTCATCATCGCCACCAGGAGCGTTCTGGCCTTTTCCAGCAGTGAATTCCACCTCTTCACCGACAACCTGATCCAGAAGGCGTCCTTTCTCACCATGCTGGCGGCGCTCCTCATCAACGGCTTCGGAATCCTGCTGCTCACCAAGGAGGAAGCGGACCAGGCGGTCTGCGCACTATCCAGGGAACAGCACGCCATACTGGAGGCGCTCCCCACGGGGCTTTGCATCATGAAAGACCGCGTCATCTACCGCTGCAACCCTGCCATCGACGTCATGTTCGGCTTTGCGCCGGGGGCGCTCGTGGGGCGTACGGCAGCGTGCCTGTTTGAGAGCGAGCAGAAATACAGGGAATACGGCAGGGAGATGTACGCGAGCATCGAAAGGTTCGGGTTCTTCTGGGGGGAGGTCGAATACGTGCGGCAAAACGGCGAGAAGTTCTGGGCCCTGGATCATGCCGTGCCCGTGTTCCCCGGTGTGCCTGATTCCTTCGTGGTCTTTTCCGTCACCGACATCTCTGAACAAAAGCGGCAGCAGGAACTGCTCACCAGGCAGAAGGAGGAACTCCAGGAAACCCTGGCGAGGACCAAGAGTCTCGAGGGGATGATCTCCATCTGCATGCACTGCAAGAAGATCCATGACAACAACGAGAGTTGGGAGCAACTGGAGACGTACCTGACGGAAAACTCGGATGCCCAGTTCAGCCACGGCATCTGCCCGGATTGCTACAAAAGGCATTATTCGGAGCAGTTGGGCTGTGAGTAGTGAAACCCGCGCCGGCTGGTGCCAAACGAAAAGGGTGGATGGGGAGGACAAGGGGAAGGTCAAGGCGCACCGCGTAACAGCTCGATGTGCAAAAGCTCTCACTTCGAGTGAAACGGTTTGCACCGACTTTGGGGGGAGGCGGGCGGGTACGCCGCGGTAACCGTCGGTAATGACAACCGGCGGCGAAACGGGGCGGGCATGGCACGGCTTGTGTAGAAACAGGGACAGCAGAACAATCCCTTCAAAGGAGTGCGAACCATGAAAAGAACGTTGGCGATTTATGCGGTGACCGCGATGACCCTGCTTTCATTTGCCACCCAGGGCATGGCCCGGGGCGGGATGGGAGGGGGCGCCGGCCACGGTGCCGGTCATGGCGCCGGAACGGGTGCGGGTACCGGTACAGGAACCGGTGCGGGGACCGGCACGGGAGCAGGAATGAATGCCGGCATGTCCGGTGCCGCATCGGGCGGCATGGCCGGCGGACCCAAGGGGACGCACACCAGCATG
Organism: Geomonas oryzisoli; assembly: GCF_018986915.1. Lineage (NCBI taxonomy): Bacteria > Pseudomonadati > Thermodesulfobacteriota > Desulfuromonadia > Geobacterales > Geobacteraceae > Geomonas > Geomonas oryzisoli. The sequence continues at coordinate 3,254,091 of NZ_CP076723.1, read as the reverse complement.
GCAGCGTCCAAAACGAAGACCTCCATGCAGCAAACGATGAAGGACAGGGCGGCCGCCATGCAGCAGGGGGCGGGGCAGGGCGCGACTCCGGCCGCTCCCTAGAGGGTAAAAAGCGCAGCGGAGCGATGCGTTGACGGGCAAGGGACAACTTGTCCGGCCGCGGAACTCACAGAACAGAACAAAAGGCTTATCTCCGGCGAGATAAGCCTTTTGTCGTGTGGGGGCGTTGTGTGAAACGAACGCTCTCACTGTCTTTCCTCTGGGGGACGGCGCGAACTGGATATTTTTTAAAGTTATGTAATAGTTGTTCCGTTTGTCCTGCGACAGTACTTCCATGGAAACTGTCAGGAGGTTGTCTGCTGCTTCAAGCCCCGGATCACTGTGACAACCTGCTCATCGCTTCATCCCACATAGCTGCAGAAGACATCCAAAGAGGGAGGTTACAGCATGCAGAAGTTGATTCGCGTCGAGCCGTCCAAGTGCATCGGGTGCAAGAACTGCGAGATGTCCTGTTCCTTCAAGCATCGAGGCGAGTTCGCCCCGAGCAAGTCCCGCATCGTGAACGAGGTGTTCATGGACGAGGCCCAGTTCATCACCGTCACCTGCATGCAGTGCAACGATCCGTGGTGTCTGAAGGCCTGCCCGAAGGGGGCCATCGACAAGGACGTCGCCTCGGGCATCGTCACCGTCGACGAGATGAAGTGCGTCGGCTGCCGTACCTGTGTCAGCGCCTGCCCGTTCGGGATGATCAAGTATCTCGACGAGACCGGCAAGGCTGACAAGTGCAACCTGTGCGGTAACGATTTCCCGGAGTGCGTCGCATTCTGCCCGACCCACTGCCTGATGTATTCGGAGGAGGACCTTCCCTTGCGGGAGAAGGTGTTGCGATTCGCCAGAACCATGAAAGACGGACAGGGGGAGGTGTGATATGGGAAACGGCTGGCACGGTAAACTGCTGCGCGTGAATCTGACCGAGAAGAGCTGCACCATAGAGCCGCTCAACCTGGAGTGGGCTGCCGCCTATGTCGGCGGCCGCGGACTGGCGTCGAAGTACCTGATGGACGAGGTCGATCCGGCGATCGACGCGCTCGCCCCCGGCAACAAGCTGATCCTCGCCACGGGGCCGCTCACCGGCACCTACGGGGCGGCCAACGGCCGGTACATGGTGGTGACCAAGTCTCCGCTCACCGGCACCATCGCCTGCTCCAATTCGGGAGGCTATTTCCCCTGCGAACTGAAGTACGCAGGCTACGACCTGGTCATCATCGAGGGGAGGGCGGAGACGCCTCTTTACCTGAAAATCCACAACGACACGGCGGAACTGGCCGACGCCTCGCACCTGTGGGGCAAGACCACCGACCAGACGGAAGATGCCATCCGCGCCGAGTTCCACGGCGACGCCAAAGTGGCCTGCATCGGTCCGGCCGGGGAGAAGCTGGTTCATTTCGCCTGCATCGTGAACGACAAGCACCGCGCCGCGGGGAGAAGCGGCGTGGGCGCGGTGATGGGGAGCAAGAACCTGAAGGCCGTGGCGGTACGCGGGACCGGCGGCGTGACGGCGGCCGACCGCGCGGCCTTTCGCGACGGCGCCCGGGAGACCTTGAAGATGCTGCGCCAGCACCCGGTTTCCGCGGAGGGGCTCCCGGCCCTGGGGACGGCGGTGCTGGTCAACATCATCAACCAAAGCGGCGCGCTTCCCACCCGCAACTCGCAGTGCGGGACCTTCGACAAGGCCGAGGATATTTCGGGTGAGCGTCTGGCCCAGACTTTCCTGAAGCGCAACAAGGGGTGCATGGGGTGCGTCATCGGCTGCGGGCGGGTGACGAGGCTCGCCGAGCCGCGCTTCTCCGGCAGCGGGGAGGGGCCGGAATACGAGACCCTGTGGTCGCTGGGGGCGGCCTGCGGCGTGTCCGACTTGGCCGCCATCGTCAAGGCCAACTACCTGTGCGACGAGTACGGCATGGACACCATCACCATGGGATCGACGGTGGCCTGCGCCATGGAGCTGTACGAGAAGGGGCTCTTGAGCGACGCCGATACCGGGATGCCGCTTCGGTTCGGCGACGGCAACGCCATGGTCCGGCTGGTGGAGCTGACCGGCAAGGGGGAAGGGTTCGGCACGAGGGCGGGGCTTGGCTCCTACCGGCTGGCCGAGAGCTGCGGGGCGCCGGAGCTGTCCATGACGGTCAAGAAACAGGAGTTTCCCGCCTACGACGGCCGCGCCATCCAGGGGATGGGGCTCGAGTACGCGACCAGCAACCGCGGCGCCTGCCACGTGCGCGGCTACCTGGTGTCGCCGGAGATCCTCGGGGTACCGGAAAAGCTCGACCCTGAGGCTATCGAGGGTAAGGCCGCCTGGGCCAAGGCGTTCCAGGACGTCACCGCGGTGGTCGATTCCGCCGGGGTCTGCCTGTTCACCACCTTCGCCATCGGCATCCCGCAGGTGACGAAGCTCTTCAACGCGGCGACCGGGCACGCCTTCACCGAGGAGCAGATGATGGAGGCGGGGGACCGGATCTACACCATGGAGCGGCTCTTCAACCTGAAGGCGGGGATCGACCCGTCCCAGGACACCCTGCCCAGGCGCATCCTCAGCGAGCCGCTGCCGGACGGGCCCATGAAGGGGGCGGTGTCGCGCCTTCCCGAGATGCTGTCGGAGTACTACCGGGTCCGGGGGTGGGATGAGGGGATCCCCAGCGCGGAGAAGGTGAAGGCGCTCGGGCTTTCGTAGCCGCTTCTTTCAGCTCAGCCACCTTACTCAAGCACTAAGGGGACTGGCACCTGCGGAGCCAGTCCCCCCTCCCTCGCAAGTACCAAGGGGACTGGCACCTGGCGGAGCCAGTCCCCCTCCGGCTCACACAGGAGGTTTGTTACATGCAGCAGTTCGATATCGTTATCGTCGGCAACTCGGCGGCCGGGCTGCAGGCGGTGCGCACCATCCGCCGCCACTCGAGCCGGGTCAGCGTCGCGCTGGTGGACCGGGAGGCGTGCCCGGCCTATTCCCGGGTGCTGACGCCATACTTCATCGGCGGCAAGACCGCCAGGCAAAACCTCTTCATCGCGGACGACGCTTTCTACCGTGACATGGGCGTGACCACGTTGTTCGGGCAGGCGGCACTCTCGGTCGATCCGGACCGGCGCGAGCTCCGGCTGGCCGACGGCAGCTCGCTCGGCTTCAATGCACTCCTCCTCGCCCTGGGCAGCGAGGCGCGCCCCTTCAAGCCGGGGAGTGAGCGGGTCAGCACCCTGCGCCACCTGGCTGACGCGGACCGGCTCGCTGCGCTTTTGCAACCGGCGCGATGCGTCACCGCGCTGGGAGCCGGGCTGGTCAGCGTCCCGGTGCTCTCCCACCTCTCGCCGGAGGTCGAGCGTCACCTGGTGGTCGGATCGGACCGGATCTTCAGCCGGCTACTCGATGCCGAGTCGGCGGCCGTTCTGGAGGAGCATTTCCAGGCATCAGGGGTGACGCTGCACAAGCGCGAGGAGATCAGCGAGGTGCTGGAGGGGGAGCGGCTGCGGCTGTCGCTGGCATCGGGCAAAAACCTCGATACCGACGCGCTGCTGGTCGGCAAGGGGGTGCTGCCCAACACCCTCCTCGCCCGTGAGGCGGGCCTTGCCGTCTCCGACGGCATCCTCGTCGACGACTGCTGCCGGACCAGCTGTCCCGCCATCTTCGCCGCCGGGGACGCGGCGCAGGGGAGGGACTACGTGACCGGGGAGACCACGGTCCAGGGGAACTGGATCACGGCGGTCGAGCAGGGGGAGGTTGCCGCGCGCAACATGCTCGGCTTGAACCAGCTCTACGAAGGGAGCATGAAAAACAACATCACGGAGGTCTTCGGGCTGGACGTGGCCGCCATCGGCTGCTGCTCCGACGCGGTCGGGCGGACCGTGGTGCACGGCTCGCTCGCCTCCCGCCGCTACCGGAAGATCTTTCTGGACGAAAAGGAGCGGGTCGTCGGTGCCGTCCTGATCGGCGAGACCAACGATTCGGGCGTCTACTACCAGATGGTGCGGGCACGGCTCCCCTTCCCGGGGCGGCGGCTCATGCAGGGGGACGCCGGTTACGCCGCCTTCACCCGCCGGATCGCCTGAGGGGGCGCGCGATGGTACGGCTCCAGTTTTACGGCACGCTGCGGCTCGCCTTGTCCGGCAGGGAATACGCCGAGCTCCCCTGGCGCGAAGGGGACACCGTGGGGGCGCTCCTGGAGCGCTTCCAGGCGGGCGAGCCTGTCCCGGTGACCGGGAAGCTCGTCAGCGGGGAAAACCTGCTGCGCGCCGGGACCATCATCCTTTTGAACCGGAGGAACATCCTGCACCTGGAAAAGCTGGAGACGACGGTGAAGGACGGGGATGTGCTGGCGCTCTTTCCTCCGGGAGCGGGAGGATAGGCGATGGACGACCGCTACGCCAGGCAGCGACTCTTCTGGGGGGATGAAAAACAGTGTCTGATCGCCTCGAGCACCCTGCTCGTGGCCGGCGTCGGCGGCCTGGGTGCCACCGTGAGCCAGATCATGGCGCGCGCCGGGGTGGCCCGCATGCACGTAGTCGACGACGGCACGGTGGAGCTGTCCGACCTGCACCGGCAGAGCCTGTACGGGGAGTGTGACCTGGGGAGAAAAAAGGTGCTGGTGGCGTGCGAGCGGCTGCAGGCGATCAACTCGGCCGTGGAGGTAGTGGGGCACGACACGAGGATAGAGGGCGGCTTCCGCCTGCCCGGGGATTGCACGGTGGTCGCCGACTGCTTGGACAACTTCACCGGCCGCTTCGCCCTCTACGGCGCGCTTCCGGCCGGGTGCCGCTTCATCCACGGCGGCGTGCAGGGAGATCGCGGGCAGGTGCTGACTCTGGTGAAGGGGGAATCCCAACCGCTCGAGGAGATCTATGCCGGCAGTCGTCAGCCCGCGGGGCCTATCGAGGTGACCCCCTACGGCGTATTCGTGGTGGCGGGGCTTATGTGCAACGAACTGTGCGACGTCATGGCGGGAACGCCGAGGCTTTTGAACCGCCTGCTGGTCGCCGACCTCACCGATCTTTCCCTTTCTTTTGTCGAGGTGTGATTCCCGGGGCGGGCCCTGTTGAGGGGGATTGCCTATGGCCGGATCGGGAGGCGGACCGTTACCCTGGTTCCCTTGCCCGGCTCGGATTCGAAATCCAGACTGCCGCCATGCTCTTTGACGATGGACGAGGAGATATACAGGCCCAGACCGGTCCCCCCCTTGTTGATCCTCATGGTGAAAAATGGCTCGGTGAGGCGCGCCAGCACCTCCTCGGACATGCCGTCCCCCTGGTCTTCGACGCTCACGTTCACCGTCTGCCGCCCCTCGTCAAACCAGGTCCGAACCGTCACCCCGGCTTGCTTGTCGGGCAGTGACTGCAGCGCGTTCATGACCAGGTTGATCACCACCTGGTCAATCTGCTGTTGGCTTCCCTGTACGGCGGGGAGGTTCTGCCCAAGTTCCGTCCGGTAGCAGTCGGTGTTGCGCTGGATGTGGTGCCACAGCATGGCGGCGGCGTTCTCCGCGGACCGGTTCACGTCGATGGTCCCCTGCATGTCCAGTTCGGCCGGCTTGCTGAAGTTCTTCATGTCGCGCACGATCTTGTCGATCTGCAGCGATCCCTCCCGGATGCCGTCGTGCAGCTTGGGGACCATATCCAGGACCTCGTCGTAGGAGAATCCGCCCAGGTCCAACTCTCCCTGTCCCTCGCTGAGTGTCTTCAACTGCGCCAGGGCGTCCCGGGTGATCTGGGTCAGCACGGTGTTGTTGATGGAGATGCAGTGGTTGGGGTTGTTGATCTCGTGCGCGACGCTGGAAACCAGCATCCCCAGGGAGGTCATCTTGTTGGTCTGGATCAGCTTGGCCTGGGTGGCCCGGATCTCCTGCTCCATGCGGAGCTTCTCGGAGATGTCCCGGATCGAGCAGAGCAGCAGCTCCTCGTCCTTGAGCATGATCCTGGTGCCCCGCAGGGAGATGATGATCTTCTCGCCTCCCGTCTTGTAGCTCACCGCCCGCTGCAGGAATCCCTGCGAGATGTTGTGCTGGGCGAGCTCGGTCCTGATCTTGTCCAGGTCCGCGGGGGCGATGAGGGTGTCGATACGGAGCGAGGGGAGTTCCTCGCGGCGCAGCCCGTAGAGTGTGAGCGCCGCGGGGTTGGCGTCGATCACCTGCAGGGTCTCCAGCTTCATGAGGATGACCGGGTCGTCGTTTTGCACGAAGAGCTGGTAGAAACGCTCCTCGCTCTCCTTGAGTGCACTCTTGGCGCGGGCGAAGTCGGTGATGTCGCGTCCTTCCGCGACCAGGTAGATGACCGCACCGGCCTCGTCCCGGATCGGGGAGAGGGAGAAGTCGACGTGGTGCAGCTCTCCCTCGTGGTCCAGGTGGGTCGTTTCGAAGCGGGCGGGGACCCCCTGGCCGCCGGTGGCGATGGCGGCCCGCAGCCGCTCGCGCAGTTCCGGGTCGTGGCGCCACCACGGGGTGTCCCAGTAAGGGACGCCCAGTACCTCCTCCTTCTTGGCCGCGACCAGGGCGAGTGAGGTGCGGTTCGCGTCGACCAGTGTCCCGTCCGGGGTCAGGAGCCCCTGGTAATGGAAGGCGTGGTCGGTGACCGAGCGCAGCAGCCGCTCTCCTTCAACGAGTTGCTGCTCCCGGTACTGGATCTCGTCCGCCATGCTCAAAAGGGCGCCCGCCAACTGTTCGACCTCGGCAATCTCGCCGGGGGGCCATGGAATAGCCTTGTGGCCGGCGGCGACCCTGCGGGCGAAACCGGCCAGTTCCTCGAGGCGGCGCGACAGGCGGCGGGCCAGAAAGAGCGAGGCGGTCAGGGCCAAAAGGAGCGCGGCGGCGGCACCGGCCGCCACGTTGTGCGTGGTGATGACCACGGAGCGGTAGGCGCTCTGCACGGGCTGGGCGACCAGGATGTACCAGCCGATGTGCGTGGAGCGCATAACTGTGCCGACCAGGGCGCGTCCCTGCAGCCTGAACTCGCCGCTCACCGGGTGGTCGGCGGCGAGTGCGGTGCGCACCAGGGGGATGTCGCCCACGAAGCGGGGAGGATCACGTGAAAGGTCACCCTGGTCGGCGATTACCTTGCCGTTGTGGTCGATGAGGATGATCACCTGTCCCGCGCTCCCGACGATGTCGCGCATGGAGCCGACCAGCTTGGCGAGGTCGATCTCTCCGATGACGACCAGGTTGCCGCTGGGGACCCCGACCGCGATGGACACCCCCTTGCCGAAGGCGGAAGGGAACGTGTTGGACCAGACCGCCTTGCCCAGGCGCCGGGTGTCACGGAAGAGCTGTTCGTGGGCCAGGCTGGTCCGCTCCAGGGTCAGGTGGTCCTGCAGGGTGTGGCGGTGGTCCTTCGGGATTCCCGCCGCCTTGATGCGGCCGTCGGGGAGCGCGGTATAGAGCAGGTTGAGCGACGCGGACGCCTCCACCTCGGCATCGAGGATCTCCTGCAGGTCGGCGAGGTAGGCCGGCCGGTGCAGGGGAAGGGCGGCGACCGCCCTGACGTCGGTGAGCGCGGCGGTGAGGTAGTTGTCCATGGCGACCCCGAACGCGCGCGCCATTTCGCGCTGCCCCGTCGCCACGTCCTGGGTGATGTGGGGGAGCAGCAGGAAAACGTTCAAAAAGACGACCAGCAGGAAGGGGATCACGGCCAGAAAGGTCGATTGCAGCGACAGTATCCTGCGAAAACGGTGGGTGGGCACGGGGCTCCTCACGATTAGGCCTCCCACAGGGGAAGCCGCCATGGCAATCGGTACGAAAAAAATTCTTTTGCTTTTAGCATTTTGACGCTAAGCTGGCAAACACTCATTTGACTATTAGCATTAGCGGATGGCAAGCGGCAGCGGAGAGTACATGTCAGTACAGGGAAACAACAAGGGCGCGGCAGACCTGATCCTATTGGTGGACGACGAGCCCCAGATACTGTTCGGATCGTCCGTGATGCTGCGGCAGGCGGGGTTCGGGCGGGTGAGGACGCTGGACGACATCCGCCAACTCTTGCCGCTTTTGGCGGAGGAACAACCGGGGGTGATCGTACTCGACCTGCAGATGCCTTACATCTCGGGTAAGGAGATGCTCGGGGAGCTCGGCTGCGGGTATCCGGGCATTCCGGTGATCATCGTCACGGCGGCCAACGAGTTGGAAACCGCCATCGACTGCATGAAGCTCGGGGCCTTCGACTACATCGTCAAGCCGGTCGATTCCACCCGGTTCATCACCAGCGTCAGGAAGGCGCTGGACCGCAACACCATGCAACGCGAGATCGAGTCGCTGCGCGAGTCGCTTTTGACCGGCAGGCCCGCCAACGAGGAGGCCTTCTCCGGTATCAAGACCAGGAGTCCGCGCATGAAGGCGATCTTCAGCTATCTGGAGGCGGTGGCTCCCACCGAGCAGCCGGTGCTGATCACGGGCGAAACCGGCGTCGGCAAGGAACTGATCGCGCGCGCCCTGCACGAGCTGAGCGGGCGCCGGGGGGCCTTCGTCCCGGTCAACAGCGCGGGCGTCGATGACCACATCTTTTCCGACACCCTCTTCGGGCACAAGAAGGGGGCCTTCACCGGCGCCGACCACGCTCGCGACGGCATGATCGTCCGTGCCGCCGGGGGGACGCTCTTTCTCGACGAGATCGGGGAGATGTCCCTTCCCACCCAGGTGAAGCTCTTGCGCCTTTTGCAGGAAGGGGAGTACTACCCGCTTGGGGCCGACCACCCCTCCGCCAACCAGGCCCGCGTGGTGGTGGCGACCAACCGCGACCTCTCCGCGGCCATCCACGAGGGGAGTTTTCGCCGCGACCTCTACTACCGGCTTTGCGCCCACCAGGTGCACATCCCCCCGCTGCGCGAACGGACCGAGGACATCCCGCTGCTTTTGGAGACCTTCGTGGAGGAGGCGGCGCACACGCTGCACAAGGAGGTCCCGGAGTACCCGTACGAACTGGCGAGTCTCCTCACCGGCTACAGCTTCCCGGGCAACGTGCGGGAACTGCGCGCACTGGTCTTCGACGTGGTGACCCGGCACCAGAGAGGGAAGCTTTCCCTGGCTCCCTTCCGCGACTCCATCGGGGTGGGGCTTCCGGCCCTGGCCCCGGATGCCGACGATGGGGGGGGATGGCTGAACCTTGCCGCAGGGTTCCCCACCTTGGCGCAGCTCACCCAAAGCCTCATCGAAGCAGCGCTCAAGCGCTCGGGGGGGAACCAGAGGGCCGCAGCGGAACTTTTGGGGATCAGCCGCCAGGCGCTCAATCAGAGAATTAGCAAGAAATAATGTAATACAACCGATTATTTAGCCCCAAGATCCGTTCCCTCCACTGCCGCATCCCATCTTAAGGGCAAGATTTCTTGCCCTGTCAACTTTTCTTGCTACTTCGTGTAAACGCTTGCTGTTTAATGAAAACTTCGGCTGCTCTGCTCCGCCTGTCAAGGTTTCTTGCTCCCGTCAGCGTCCCCCCCCATACTTCGATTTCTTTGCAAGTGCCGTCCAGTAGGGAAATCCGCAGGTTTCTCCGTGCTGGCACGGCACTTGCCAGTCCGGTGACGTGCGGGATGAACCGCATTCCGGTAAGCCGCTCTGCCGCTCCCGCCTTTGAGGCCTAGATGCGCGAACGGCGGAATAGTCGAAAGGGAAAACGAGGTGCACGATGCTTAAGAAGGTGCTGGTAGTCGATGATTCGGAAATGATCCACAAGATGTACCGCCTGGTTTTGAACCGCTATAACTGCGAGATTCTCGACGCCATGGACGGGCAGCAGGCGCTCGACCTTCTGGAGAGGCACCAGGACGTCCAGCTCATCCTGCTCGACATCAACATGCCGGTGATGAACGGTGTGCAGTTTCTGGAGAAGGCCGGCGCGCTCGGCTACACCCGCAGGATTCCGGTCGTCATCATCAGCACCGAAGGCAAGGAGAGCGATACCATCCGCGGCCTGCAGTTGGGCGCGAAGGGATACGTCAAGAAGCCCTTCAACCCCACCCTGCTGCACGAGCTGATCGATAAGCTGCTCACCTCCGGCGCCGTCGCCGACCTCGACCAGCGCCGCTGCGCCAATATCCTGTAACGCCACGGCCGCGGCCGTCCGGGCCCGCCGGCACTCGATGCCGGGAGGCGCCATGCATGGAAAGGGAATGAGATGATGTTGAACAAGGTTCTCGTAGTCGACGATTCGGCGCTGATCCACCAGATGTACCACCTGGTCCTGGCGCGCTACCGGTGCCAGGTGCTCGACGCCAAAAACGGGCAGGAGGCCCTTGACATCCTGGCGCAGCAGGACGACGTGCAGCTCGTGCTTTTGGACATCAACATGCCGGTGATGAACGGGGTGCAGTTTCTGGAGAAGGCCGCGGCGCTGGGGATTACCGAGCGGGTCCCGGTGGTCATCGTCAGCACCGAGGGGAAGGAGGCCGACACCGTGCAGGGGCTCAAGCTGGGCGCGAACGGTTACCTGACCAAGCCCTTCACCCCGAGCCAACTGCACGAGGTGATCGTAAAGGTACTGCAGGCGAGCGAGACCTGCGTGGAGCAGGTCAAGGAGACGGCCCTTGAGCGGTGAGTGCGATTTCACGGCCCTGATCGGAGACTTCGTCGAGGACGCCGGCGGGCACCTGGACGCGGTGGAAGGATTTCTCCTCGAACTGGAGCGGCGCGCTCCCGACGGCTGCGACGGCGAACTGGTCACCCTGATCCAGGGGCACCTGCATACCCTCAAGGGAAACTCCGGCATGATGGGGCTTGTCCCGCTGCAGCAGTACGTGCACCGGCTGGAAGAGGTGATGAAGGAGACCGGCGCCGGCGTGCTCGCGCTGGGCCCCGCCCTCTTCGGCGCCCTCTACGGCGGCATCAACGCGCTCCGTTCCGCCCTGTTTCGCTTCGCCGAGTCTCCTGACACCGGGCTCGACTTCGCCGTCGAAGAGAGCGCCCTCGAAGCGCTGCGGGCCGCACCTGAGGCCGCGACCCGCCCCGCGCCGGAACCCGCAACCGAACCCGCAGCCGCCACGGCAAACGCACCCGCAGCCGCACAGACCGCACCGGCAACGGCGACCGCAACCACCGCCGCACCGGCCGCCGACCCCGTCCCTTCCCGCTCCGCCACCCCGGCGCAGTTCGGCTACATCACCCAGAAAAGCAGCACCTTGAAGGTGAACTTCGAGAAGCTGGACGAACTTTTGAACCTCATGGGGGAGCTGGTCATCCAGCGCACCGCCCTCGCCACCCTCGAAAAGCGTCTGCGCGAGCAGGTGACCGACCGGGAGCTCCTGAACGCCTTCAACGAGACCAGCCAGCTGATCGGCAAGAGCACCGACGATCTGCGCCAGTCCATCATGAAGGTGCGCATGCTCCCGGTGAAGAGCGTGTTCCAGCGCTTCCAGCGCCTGGTACGCGACCTCTCGGTCAGCCACGGCAAGGAGGTGCGCCTGCTCCTAACCGGGGAGGATACCGAGCTGGACAAGACGGTCCTGGACGAGATCGGGGAGCCCCTGTTGCACCTGATCAGAAACGCCGTGGACCACGGCCTGGAGACCCCCGCTGAACGGCGCGCCCGCGGCAAGCAGGCTGCCGGCACCCTGACGCTCGGGGCGCGCCACGAGAGCAACCACATCGTCATCTCCGTTTCCGACGACGGCGGCGGCATGGACCCGGAGGAGATCCGGAAAAAGGCCGTCGCCCGCGGCGTGCTGGAGCCGGAAGCGGCCCGGGCCATGAGCGAGGCGGAGCTTTTGCAACTGGTCTTCGTCCCCGGCTTCTCGACCAGGAGCGAGGTGACCGAGACCTCCGGCCGCGGCATCGGGCTCGACGTGGTGAAGAAGATTGTCTCCTCCTTGAACGGCATCATCGAGATCGAGTCGAAGGTCGGGCGCGGCACCACCTTCACCATGATGCTCCCCCTGACCCTGGCCATCATCACCGCGCTGATGGTGGAGGTGGCGGGCGAGACCTACGCGGTGCCGCTCTCCGGAGTGCTGGAGAGCGTCCAGGTGCAGGCGGAGGAGTGCCACGACACCGGCAGCGGCGAGGTGATCATGCTGCGCGACCGGGTGCTCCCCCTGTACCGGCTGGACCGCTTCTTCGGCCGGGAGAGCGCCGAGCAGCGGGAGCAGGAGTACGTGGTGGTGGTCGCCAGCGGCGACAAGAAGGGGGGACTCGTGGTGGACCGGCTGGTCGGCCAGCAGGAGATCGTCATCAAGGGACTGGACGACTACCTGGGCGAGCTGCCCGGGATCTCCGGCGGCACCGTGCTCGGCGACGGCAGGGTCTCGCTCATCATCGACATACCTTCGATACTGGGGCGCTGACCCCGTAAGGCGTAAGTAGAAATCGCAAAGGAGAAAGGCATGGCAGAGCAATTTATCCTCCCCAGCTCCGGGCTCGCCGAAGACGTGCTGGCCCGGTTCATCGAACAGGCCCAGGAGGAGGTGGACCGGGGTACGGTGCTGAACTCCGCCGCCCAGGGGGGCGGGACGCTGCAACTGGTCACCTTCCGGCTGGGCAAGGAGGAGTATGGCGTCGACATCAACAGCGTCCAGGAGATCATCCGCGGGGGCGGCATCACCGAGGTCCCCGGTGCCCCCTCCCACGTCGAGGGGGTCATCAACCTGCGCGGCAAGATCATCCCGGTAGTGAACCTGCGCCGGCGTTTTGCCCGCCCCGACATCGAGGCAAACGAGGAACAGCGCATCGTGGTGGTGGAACTGGGCGAGAAGCGCCTGGGGATGCTGGTCGATTCGGTGCGCCAGGTGATCCAGTTCTCGACCAGCCTCGTGGAGGAGATGCCCGAGGACGCCACCACCCCCGAGGCGAGCTACATCCGGGGCATGGCGAAGCTCGACACCCGCCTGGTCATCATCTTGAACCTCAACCGCGCACTGCTGCTCTAGCACGGGGCACTACCAGTAAAGGAGAAGGAGATGTTAAAGAACGTTCGCATTGGGGGCCGGCTCGGCCTTGGTTTCGGTATCATGCTGCTCATCGTGGTCGCGGTCGGCGGCACCGGCTACTGGGGGGTGAGGGAGAGTACCCAGACCACCATCGCCATGCTGCAGGGGGACGCCGCCGTTTCGGAAAACGCGGCACAGGCGCGGGCTCATGTGATTGGCATGCGCCGCTACGAGAAGGACCTCTTCCTCAATCTCGGCGACCGCCAACACGAGACCGAGTATATGAAAAAGTGGCAAGACCAGCGCGAGGAGCTGGGGAGTCACTTGAAGGAGCTGGAGCAAGTCGTGGTCCTGCGCAACGAGAAGGAAGGGGTCAAGACACTGAAGGAGGAACTCGCCAATTACGAGGCCGGCTTCAACAAGATCTACCAGGGGATCGAGGCGGGGCGCATCAAGACCCCGGCCCAGGCCAACGCCGCCATCGAGCCGTACAAGGCGGGGATTCACAAGTTTGAGAGTGCCGTCAACGAGTTGTCTGAAGTCAGCCACCATCGCATGGACAATCAGGAGAAGGTGATGATCGACCTCTCCCGGCACGTGACGCTCCTGGTCCTGGGCAGCATTCTGGTGAGCCTCGTGGTGGGGATCCTGGTGAGCTTTTTGATCACCCGCAGCATCACCGCTCCCATCAACGCGGCGGTCGAGGTGGCGAAGACCGTCGCCCAGGGCGATCTCACCGTGGCGGTCGAGGTGAACTCGAAGGACGAGGTGGGCGAGCTCCTGGCCGCCATGCAGACCATGGTGCAGAACCTCATGACCATGATCGGCAAGATCCGGGGCACCTCCGGTGAGGTGGCCTCCGCGGCGGGGCAGATCTCCGCCAACACCCAGCAGCTCACCAAGTCGGCGCACGGGCAGGCCTCGGCCACCGAGGAGACCTCGGCCACCATGGTGCAGATGGCGGCCTCCATCCAGACCGTGGCCGGTAACGCCGATTCGCTGGCCGCCAACGCGGACGAGGTTTCCTCCTCCATCGAGGAACTGGGCGTTTCCAGCGAGCAGGTGGCGAAGAGCGCAGACGTGATGGCGAGCGCGGTCGCCGAGACCTCGGCCACCATCGAGCAGATGACCATCTCCATCGAGAACGTCGCGACAAACGCCGACGAGCTGATGACCTCGGTCGCCGAGACCTCCGCGACCATCGAGCAGATCACCGTCTCCATCGACCAGGTGGCGAGCAACTCCCAGGAGCTGCAGAAGGTGGTGGCGGATTCCTCCTCCACCATCGAGGAGATGGCTGCCTCGATCCGGCAGGTGGCGAGGAACGTCGAGGAGGCGGACCAGGTGGCCAAGGGGGCGGCCAAGGAGGGGAACGCCGGCCTCGAGGCGGGGCAGCAGGCGGTCGCCGCCATGGGACGCGTGGCCGAGGTGATCGAGAAGACCTCGGACTCGATCCTCACCCTGGGGCGGCGCTCCGAGGAGATCGGCAACATCGTCAAGGTGATCGGCGAGATCGCCGACCAGACCAACCTCCTGGCCCTGAACGCCGCCATCGAGGCGGCGCGCGCCGGTGACGCCGGGCGCGGCTTCGCCGTGGTGGCGGACGAGGTGAGAAAGCTCGCCGAGCGCAGCATGGGGGCCACCAAGGAGATCGCCCTGGTGATCCGCCAGGTGCAGGCCGACACCGGCGAGTCGGTGAAGTTCGGCGAGATCGCCTCGCAGGAGGCGAAGAATTCCATGGAGCTGATCACCCTGGCGGGGAACTCGCTGGAGAACATCGTCTCCAGCATCGATCGCACCAGCACCCTCATGTCCGACATCGCCCGCATGACCGCCGAGCAGTCCAACGCCTCCAGCCAAGTGCTCAGGGCGGTGGAGCAGATGAGCGGGGCCTCCGACGTGGTGGCCAACGCCGCCCGCGAGCAGGCGACCGGCGGCAGGCAGATCAGGATCGCCGTGGAGCGGATGAACCAGCTGACCCAGGAGGTGACCGGCTCCGCCAAGGAGCAGGCACTGGGGAGCCGCCAGATCCGCATCGCGGTGGAGAACATGAACCAGGTGACCAGCCAGGTGACCCTGGCCACCCGGGAGCAGTCCCTCTCCGCGCGCCAGATCGTGGCCGCGGTGAACAGCATGACCGCCATGACCCAGTCGGTGGCCAACGCCACCGCCGAACAGAAGAAGGGGGGCGAGATGGTGGTGGTCGCCATGGACAACATCAGCGACATCACGAGGGAAAACCTCTCCGCCGTCGAGCAGCTCTCGCGCGCGGCGCAGAACCTGACCCAGCAGGCCGACGAGATGACGGCGCTGGTAGGGACCTTCAAGGTGGCCTGACATGGAAACGGTAGGGAACCTGGCATGCCGGGTCGAAACACCGGACCCGTACCTGGAGCGGATCCGGGAACGGGTCTTCCAGAGGAGCAGGCTCTACTTCGGCCCGCGCAAGCTCTCCCTGTTCAGGCAGCGGCTGGAAACCCGGCTGGCGCAGCTGGGGCTCGCCGACTACCAGTCCTACCTGGACCACCTGGAACGGACCCCGGCCGAGTACGCATCCCTGCTCGACCTGATGACCATCAACGAGACCTTCTTCTTCAGAAACCCGGACCAGTTCGGCCACCTGCGTCAGGTGGTGCTCCCTGAGCTGGAGCTGGTCCGGGGGCGCGAACTGATGCGCTCGTGGGGGGAAAGTGGCAAGGACTCCGGCGAGAAGGTCATGAAGCTGCGCGTTCTGTGCGCCGGCTGTTCCACGGGGGAGGAGCCCTACACCGTCGCCATGACACTATTGGAGGGGCTGCGCTACCCCAAGGCCTGGGACATCGAGATCGTGGCCGGCGACATCAGCAAGAGCTGTCTCGATGCGGCGCGGGTGGGGTACTACGAAACGGACCGGCTCCAGAACATCCCGCCCCACCTGATCCAGAAATACTTCGCGGCCACCGCCGGCGGCGCCTTCGTGGGGGAGGAACTGAGGTCGCTGGTGCGGTTCATCCCGCTCAACCTGAACCAGCTCATGGGGGGGGAGCTTCCCCCGGAGTTCGTCACCGGCTGGGGCGGCTTCGACGTCGTCTTCTGCCGCAACGTCATGATCTACTTCGCACCGAGCTGCCAGCAGCTCCTCGTGGAAACCCTCTCGCGGCTGTTGGCCCCGGGGGGACACCTTTTCACCGGCGACGCCGAGCCGCTGCACCTTTTCAGCCACGACCTCGCCGCTGTCCCCGATGCCAGCTGTCTCGTCTACCGCAAACTGGAGAACACGGAACATGCTTCATTCTTATGACCCCGTTGGCGCCGAACTGATCCGCTTGCAGGAACGTTCACTACCCGAGCTGCTCCTCTTCGTCGGCGATGCCGAGCGCGGGCGCAAGAGCGAGGCCCTCGACACCATCATCGGCCGCGGCCTGGACGCGATCTACCCCGTTCTGGAGGCGGCGGTGCGCGACAACGACAACGCCGACCTGAGAAACGGCGCCATGGAGGTGCTGGTCAAGATCGGGGGGGAAGCGGTGCCGCGCCTGAACCTGCTTCTTGCCGACGATGACGAGGAGATCCGCAACTTCAGCGCGGTGATGCTGGGCGACATCGGCAGCCGCGACGCGGTGGAGCACCTGATCCGCGCGCTGGCCGACACGGACAGCAACGTGAGCCACTCCGCGGCCGAGGCGCTGGGCAAGATCGGCGACCGCAGCGCGCTGGTACCGCTTCTGGAACTGTTGAAAGGGGATTTCTGGCTGCAGTACCCGGCCATCTGCGCCATCGGCGAGCTGCGGGACTACCGCGCCGTGCCGCACCTTCTGCCGCTGCTCGATAACGAGCTTCTGCGCGGCGCCGTGGTCGAGGCGCTGGGCAAGGCCGGGGATCACCGCGCCCTGTACGCGCTGGCCGGGATTCTCCCTTTCGTGGAAGATGAGCTCGCGCGCAGCGTGGCGCGCTCCATGGCTTCCATCAACAACAGCCTGAACGACCAGGAGAGCTACAAGAACAGGATCGCCATGGGGAGCCAGCAGGAACAGCTGCGCCAGCTCCTCTCCGCGCGCGGCGTGGAAAGGCTCAAGTCGATGCTGTGGGAAAGCGGCGACCCCGAGTCGTGCCAGGCGGCGGCGGTACTGCTGGGGGCGATGGGGGAGCTTTCCGCCCTGGACGGTTTCTTCGGGCTTTTGAACGACGAGCGCAACTACCAGGTGGTCGAGAACGCCGTGCTCTGCCTGGGGAGGGGCGCCGAAGACAAGCTGCTGGCCGCCCTGAGCCACGACAGCGCGGCGGTGCGCCTGGTCGCCCTGCGTGCGCTGCGCTGGCTGGGGATCCCCTGCGCGGCGGGCGAGCTGGCGCGCCTTTTGGCGCAGGACGAGGAGGCGGTGCAGCTCGAGGTGCTGGAGACGCTGCAATCGTTCCCGGAGGAGTCGCTTTTGCCGCAACTGCAGCACCTTCTGGCCGAGGGGAGCGACGCCTTGGCGCAGCAGGCGGCCGAGGTGCTGGCCCGCCACCGTCTCGGGCCCGTGCTGGAGCTTTTCGACCAGTTGGCGCACTCTCCGGCGGCCACGTCGCGGCGCCGGGCCGCCATGCTGCTTGGATGCCTGAAGCAGGGAGGGGGGATCGAGAACCTGCGCCTGCTCTGCCAGGACGACGAGCCCGAGGTGCGGGCGGAACTGGTGCGTTCCATCGGCAGGCAGCAGGTCGTCCCGGCGGTGCCGCTCTTGTGCCGGGCGCTGTGCGACCCCGAGGAGCCGGTGCGCGAGGCGGCGGTTCTCGCCGCGGCGGAACTGGGGGAGACCATGCTCCTGGACGAGCTGCTGGCCCTTCTGGGAAGCGGCCGGGAGGACCTCGACTACTGCGTGATCCGGGCCCTTGGGGACATGGGGGCGCGTGACGCGGGGAGCTTCCTGGTCGGGTACCTTTCCAACGGGGTGTCTCGCCAGCTCGAGTACGCCATCGTGGAAACCCTCGGCAAGCTCGCCTACAAGGAGGCATCGGACCTGATCCTCAGGCGCTACCTGAAACACGCCGATCCCGATTTCAGACGGCTTGCCGTCTACACCCTGGGGGAGTTGGCGGACCAGGAGTCGCTCAAGGGGGTCGAGGACGCGGTGGCCGACCCGCACTGGAGCGTGCGCATCGCGGCGCTGCGCGTGCTGGGCAAGATCGGCGGGGGACGCGAGCTGCCGCTGCTCTTGAAGGGGGTCAACGATGCCGATGCCATGGTGCGCAAGCACGCCATCACCGTGCTCGGGGAGCTGCGTAACCCCGTTACCGTGCCGGAACTGGTGGCGCTGCTCGACGACCCGGAGGTGGGGAGGCAGTCCTTCGAGGCGCTGGTGGCCTTCGGGCGCGCCGGGCTTCCCTGGCTGCACCGTCTCATGAAGAAGAACTACAAGGCCGAGCTGCGCGAGCGGGTGATCGACGTGATCGGGAAGATCGCCGACCGCAGGAGCGTGGACCCCTTGTTGGAGCTCTTGGACGACGAGAGCGAGATCGTCCGGCTCGCCGTCATCGACGCGCTGTGCCACTGCTACGATTCGCTGCCGCTCAAGCGCCTGATCCAGGTCAGAAAGGACGACGCCAGCCTCGAGGTCCGGACCCGGGCGGAGCTGGCCCTGAAGAGTTTCGGGCAGCAGGAATACCTTTGATGACCCTTGCGAAGATCGCGATGCAGGCTGACGAATTCAGGCTGATCAGGGAGTACGTGGCGGAGTCGATGGGACTCGTGCTGGAGGAGGGGACGCAGAAGGGACTGGCCGCCCGGCTTTCTCCGCGGCTGCACGAGTTGCGGCTGAGAAGCTTTGCCGAGTATTACAGCTACCTCAAGTTCTCGCCGATGAGAAGCGCGGAGGTGCAGCGCCTGGTCCCCCTCATCACCAACAACGAAACCTACTTCTTCAGGGAGGCCGCGCAGCTCTCGGTCCTGGTGCAGGAGGTGCTGCCGGCGCTCAAGGAAAAGAAACTCGCCGAAGGGGAGCGCACGCTGCGCATCCTCTCGGCCGGCTGCTCGAGCGGCGAGGAGGCCTACACCCTCGCCATGCTCCTGTTGGAGTCGGGGGGCTTCTCCTGGGACTGGGACGTGCGCATAACCGGCATCGACATCGATACCCGCGTCCTGGACGCGGCCCGGCAGGGAAGCTACGGCGAGCGCGCCTTCTGGGCCACCGAGCCGCACCTGGTCGAGCGGTACCTGAAGCGCCAGGGCGACAGGTACGTGGTGCGGGACATCCTCAGGAAATGGACCAGCTTCACCCAGGCGAACCTGCTCGACCTGGCCGACAGCATCGGGGGGGAGCGGTACGACGTCATCCTGTGCCGCAACGTGCTGATCTACTTCGGCGACCAGACCGTCCAACGGGTGGTCGACAACTTCAGCGCGTTGCAGGGACCGGGATCCTACCTGTTCCTGGGGCACTCGGAGTCCCTGTCCCGGACCCAGGCGTCCTACCTGCCGCTTCGTTTCCCGGGCGCCATCATCTATCAGAAGAGGGTTTGAAGCTTGTTGACCGGATCGCAGAAAAAAATAAGGGTCCTGGTGGTGGACGACTCCGCCTTCGTGCGACGCGCGATCCTGCGGATGTTCGAGAACAGCCAGGAGATCGAGGTGGTCGGCGTCGCCGCCAACGGCGAGAGCGCTGTGGAGCTCGCCAGAGGGCTGCGCCCGGACGTGATCACCCTCGACGTGCAGATGCCGGTCCTGGACGGGCTTTCCGCGCTGGAGCTGATCATGAAGGAATGCCCCGCGCCGGTGATCATGTTCAGCTGCCTGACCGGCAAGGGGGGGGAGAAAACCATGAAGGCCCTCGAGATCGGGGCCGTTGACTTCATCGACAAGAGCTCTGCGGGAGGGGCCATGGACATCGGCGCCCTGGCCAAGGAGCTGACCGGCAAGATCAAGGTGGCGGCCGGGGTCGACCTGGAAAAGCTGCGCGGCGCGGCGCGCAAGGCCGGACCGGCGCTCCCTTCCGGGAAGGCGGTGCACAGCGCCTGCACCGAGGTGGTGGTCGTTGGGACCTCGACCGGAGGGCCTCCGGCGCTGCAACAGGTCCTGAGCCGGCTCGAGCCGCCTCCCTGCCCGGTCCTCATCGTGCAGCACATGCCGGCCGGTTTTACCACATCGCTGGCCGCGCGGCTGGACCGAAACAGCGCGCTGACGGTCAGGGAGGCGAGCGACGGCGAGACCGTGCTGGCGGGGAACGTCTACCTCGCGCCGGCGGGGTGGCACATGCGGCTGCGGCGCAAGGACGGCGCCCTCCAGGTCTGGCTCGACCCGGTGCCGGGCGGGCACCTGCACTGCCCGTCGGTCGACGCGCTCTTCGAGTCCGCCGCCGAGGTCTGCGGCGGCCGGGCCCTGGGGGTCGTGCTGACCGGCATGGGGAAGGACGGGGCCGCCGGCGCCGAGGCCATCAAGAAGGCGGGGGGGCGCGTCGTGGTGGAGACCGAGCAGACCGCCATCGTCTACGGCATGCCCAAGGCGGTCGCCCAAGCCGTCAGCGTGGATGCCCAGGTCCCCCTGTTCCAGGTCGCCGATACCATAACCGCCATGGTCTAGTAAGGGTCTCAAGCTCTTCCCGCATCTGCCGATAAGAGGGTGAACCTCAAACCGCGCGGAGCCCCATCGCATGCCTCACACCACCAAGATCCTTGCCGTCGACGACGAACCGGTATTCCGTTTCCTTTTGGAGCGCCAACTGCGCGAGATCGGCTACGACGTACTCACCGCGGCCGACGGGCTGCAGGCGCTGGAGATCCTCGAGCGGCAGACGGTCGACCTGGTGCTCTCCGACCTGGTCATGCCCCGGATGGACGGCCTGCAACTGATCGGTTCGGTGCAGAAGCTCTATCCCGCAACCCCCATCATCGTGATCACGGCGCACGGCAGCGTGGAGAGTGCCGTGGAGGCGATGCGCCGGGGCGCCTACGATTACCTGGAGAAACCCTACGAACCGGAGGATCTGCGCATCACCATCCGGCGCGCCCTGGACTACCAGCGCGTGGTCCAGGAGAACGAGCAGATCAAGGGGCTTCTGACCGAACGCTTCACCTTCCAGAGCATCGTGACGGTGAACCCGGCCATGAAGCAGGTGCTGGAGCTGGCCGCGCGGGTAGCCGCCGCACGGCAGACCACGGTGGCGATCTACGGCGAGAGCGGTTCCGGCAAGGAGGTGCTGGCGCGGGCGATCCACTTCGCCGGCAACGGCCTCCCCGCCGAGTTCGTGGCCGTCAACTGCGCCGCCATCCCCGAGCACCTGATGGAGAGCGAGCTCTTCGGGCACGTCCGCGGCGCCTTCACCGGTGCCGACCGCGACCGGGAAGGGAAGTTCAGCCTGGCCAGGAAGGGGACCATCCTCTTGGACGAGATCGGGGACATGCCGCTTCCCCTGCAGGCGAAGCTGCTGCGCGTGCTCCAGGAGCGGGTCTTCGAGAAGATCGGCAGCAACACCCCCATTCCCGTCGCCTGCCGCGTCATCGTGGCCACCAACCGCAGCCTCGCGGACCTGGTGGAGGCAGGGCGCTTCCGCGAGGACCTCTACCACCGCATCAACGTCTTCCCCCTGACCATCCCGCCGCTTTCGCAGAGAAAGGACGACATCCCCATCCTGTGCGGCCACATCCTGGAGCAACTGCGCCAGCACCTGGGCAAGCCGCTGCCCGGGATCTCCCTGCAGGCCATGGACGTGATGCTCGAGTACCGCTGGCCGGGCAACGTCCGCGAGCTGCGCAACTGCCTGGAGCGGGCCGCCATCCTCACCGACAACGAGTTGATCCGCCCCGTCCACCTGGGGCTTGCCGGCGCCGCGCCGGAGGCGGTGCAGGAATCCGGCAATGAAGATGGCGCCGCCGACGCCAGTCGCGTCAGCTACCACCTCACCCTTCCCGTCGATGAGCTTTCCCTCGACGCCTTGAACGAGCAGATCCTCGGCATCACGCTCGAGCGCTGCGGCGGCAACAAGTCCAAGGCGTCCCAACTGCTCAAGGTGAACCGCAAGGCCTTCTACCGTTCCTGATCCCTTCTCGATGAATCCTCTTTCCGGCGTTGTGCGGCAGAAGGGACTGGCTCCGTCAGGTGCCTGTCCCTCTAGCGGAACGCTCCTCTCTGCCCCAAGGGGACAGGCACCTGGCGGAGCCAGTCCCCCCTCAGCTTGTCCCGCTCGCGCACACACTGTCCCGCAGGGGGACAACCGGGATTGTCCCGGTTGGGTTCAATGTGCCGTAATTCAGCAGGTTACGGTTTTGGCACCGGCTATGCTCCTACAAGATCAAGGCGGTCCTCATTGTCCCACACGGGACACGGCGACGGCACCGGCCGCCACAACCTCCCCCCGGGAGGATGCCGCCACTACTTCAGGCACGGGAGACATGACATGAAAACGATCAGAGATCTTAAAGTAGGCGTGAAGCTGGCAGTAGGTTTTGCCTGTGTGGCCGTTATAGCAGCGGTAATCGGGTACATCGGTATCAGGGTCACCAACAACCTCAACAGGGAAGGCAAAAGAACCTATGAGACCGTAACCGTCCCCCTGAGCGAGCTGGCGAGCATGGCCGTCTCCTTCCAGCGTGTGAGGATCAATGTGAGAGACGCACTGGAGACGACCGATACGGCCAAGCGCAAGGAGTACGTGGATACCGCGGTAGCGCTACGGCAGAAAATAACTGAGCTGTCGGCTCAGTACGAGAAGACCATAGCTAGTGAGGAGGGGCGCAGACTTTACAACGAGTTCACAGTGGCGCGCGCCGACTACCTCAAGTACGTGGACCGTATGTTTGAGCTCGATCGTGCGGGAAAGGGCAGCGAGGCTAAGGAGATCCTACACGGCGTGGGCAAGGATGCCGCCCTTCGCCAGCAGAAATTGCTCGACCAGTTGATTCAGCTGAAGGAAACCCAGGGCCAGCAGACTGCGCACAAAAACGAACAGTCAGCCACCCAGGCGGCGGAGATGATAGCAACACTGCTTGCACTGGGGCTCATCCTTGCGCTGGTGCTCGGTGTGGTCATCACGAGGCTGATCACCCGTCCCCTGGACAAGGCCGTGCAGGTGGCCAACCGCCTCGCCGAGGGTGACCTCACCGTCGATGTAGTGGTCGATTCCAAGGACGAGACCGGCCAACTCCAGGCGGCGATGGGGCACATGGTGCAGAGCCTGAGGGGGCTCGTTTCCCAGACCGTGCAGATCTCCAGCAGCATCGCCTCGGCTTCGACCCAGTTGCAGGGCACCTCCGCCCAGATCGCCACCGGCGCCGAGGAAGTCGCTTCCCAGACCGGTACCGTGGCCACCGGCAGCGAGGAGATGGCCGCGACAAGCGCCGACATCGCCCGCAATTGCGTCCTGGCCGCCGAGGCCTCCCGTCAGTCCACCGAGTCCGCCAACCAGGGGGCCAAGGTGGTGCAGGAAACCATCGTCGGCATGGATGAGATCGCCGGCCGGGTGCGCCGGACCTCGAAGACCGTGGAGGCACTGGGGCAGCGCTCCGAAGAGATCGGCGACATAGTCGGCACCATCGAGGATATCGCGGACCAGACCAACCTCCTGGCCTTGAACGCGGCCATCGAGGCGGCCCGGGCCGGCGAGCAGGGACGCGGCTTCGCGGTGGTGGCGGACGAGGTGCGGGCCCTGGCCGAGCGGACCAGCAAGGCGACCAAGGAAATCGGCGCGATGATCAAGGCGATCCAGGGTGAGACCCGCGACGCGGTGCGCGCCATGGACGAGGGGGTGCAGGAGGCCGAAAAGGGTGCGGCTTCGTCGCAACGCTCCGGGCAGGCGCTGGAAGAAATCCTCAGGTGCATCAGCGAGGTTTCCCTGCAGGTGAGCCAGATCGCCACCGCCGCCGAGCAGCAGACCGCTACCACCACGGAGGTCACGTCCAACATCCAGCAGATCACGGACGTGGTGCAGCACACCGCGCGCGGCGCCGAGGAGACCGCCATGGCGGCGGCACAGTTGGCCCGGCAGGCTGACGAGCTGCAGACACTGGTGGCACGGTTCAGGGTCGCCTAGCGCCGGGGAGGCGGAACAAACCACCGGCGCGACATTCGACTCAAGAGGCGCGCCCTTTTCCCGAAGAAAGAACTACGTCCCTGCAGGTGCCGATGCCTGCCGGGACGCGGAGATACAAGACAGAGGTGCGTCATGCACGCGGAACGCAGCCTGAAAATAACCATAATAAGCACGCTGGCACTGGTGGTCCTGCAGGGAGGGCTCACCTGCCTCATCTTCGAAAAAATGCAGCTCGGAGCCGGCGCTTTCCACCCGAGGCAGTTGGCCCTGCTGCTCATTGCCGCCGCCTGCACCGTTTCAGGCTGGTTCCTCGCCTGGCACTTCATGGTCCGGCGCGACGCCCCCCTGGACGAGGCCGGGCCGCACGCCTCCCTGCTGCTGCAGTCGGTCGAGGAGGGGGTGGTTTCGGTGGACGGAGCCGGATGCGTCACCTTCGCCAACCAGGCGGCGCACGAACTCCTGGGGTACCAGGAGGGTGAGCTGGTGGGGCGGGACCTGCGCGAGGTCATGCACCACGGCAAGGATCCCGACTGCGGCCACTGCGGGAAGGTGAGCTGCCTGCTGCATCCCGCCTTCACCGGGGGCAGGAGGCAGCGCTCCCGCAACGAGTTGCTGTGGCGCAAGAACGGCAGCTCCTTCAGCGCCGACTTCAGCTGCAGCGCG
Organism: Geomonas oryzisoli; assembly: GCF_018986915.1. Lineage (NCBI taxonomy): Bacteria > Pseudomonadati > Thermodesulfobacteriota > Desulfuromonadia > Geobacterales > Geobacteraceae > Geomonas > Geomonas oryzisoli. The sequence continues at coordinate 3,229,578 of NZ_CP076723.1, read as the reverse complement.
CTCGCCCGCGGCAGCCGCCCCGGCGCCGTGCTCACCTTCCGGGACGTGAGCGGCAGGCGCGAGGTGGAGGAGCGCCTGCGCCTGCAGGGCGCGGCATTGGATGCGGCGGTGAACGGCATCGTCATCGCCGACAGGCAGGAGAAGATCATCTGGGTGAACCAGGCGCTGTGCCGGATCCTGGGCGCAGGCCCCGGGGAATTGCAGGGGAAGAACCCGCTGCTGCTGTTCGGGGGGGACCCGGAGCTCCTGGAGAGTCTTTCGGAAAGCCTGGAGGCGCGGCGCCCCTGGCAGGGAGAGCTCCTGGGGACCCGGGACGACGGGACGACGCTGGACCAGGAGGTGACGGTAACCCCTGTCCTGGACGAGGCGGGCGAGCTGTCCCACTACGTCTGGATCATGCTGGACATCTCGCAGCGCAAGCAGGGCGAGGCGGCGCTCCTGGAGAGTACCCGGCTGCAGGAGGAGGCCAACCGGCAACTGGTGAGGACCGTGCAGCGCGCCAACGAGCTGGCGGTCAAATCCGCCCGCGCCTCCGCCGCCAAGAGCGATTTCCTGGCCAACATGAGCCACGAGATCCGCACCCCGATGAACGCGATCGTGGGGGCCGGGCATCTGCTCAGGGATACGGAACTCTCCCCCCGGCAGAGCGAATACCTGCAGACGCTGATGGTTTCCGCCGATCTGCTGTTGGGGATCATCAACGACGTGCTGGATTTCTCCAAGATCGAGGCGGGCAAGCTCATGATCGAGCGTGTCGCCTTCTCGCTGCAGGACGTGGTCGCCGAGCTGGTGGCAGTTTACTCGCTGAGGGCGCGCCAGCAGGGGGTCGAGCTGCGCGTCGAGCTCGATCCCCAGATCCCGGAGCTGCTCACCGGCGACCCGATGCGCCTGGCCCAGATCCTCAACAACCTCTTGAGCAACGCGCTCAAGTTCACCCGCCACGGCAGCGTCCAGCTCGCGGTCAAGCTGGCGCGCAAGGAGCCCGGCACGGCGGAGCTCATCTTCGCGGTGCGCGATTCGGGGATCGGCATCCTGGCTGAGGACCAGGCACTGCTGTTCCAGGCCTTCACCCAGCTGGACGGCTCGATCACCCGCAGCCACGGCGGGACCGGCCTGGGGCTCGCCATCTGCAAGCGCCTCACCACCATGATGAAGGGGGAGATCTGGTGCGAGAGCATCCCGGGGCTCGGCAGCACCTTCTCGTTCTGGCTTCCCTTCGGCATCGCCGCCGCGGAGAGCAGGGTGGAGCGGAAGAAGGAGGCGGGGTTCACGCGGTTTCGGCAACAGCAGGTCCTCCTGGTCGAGGACAACCCCTTCAACCAGAAGGTCGCGCTCGCCTTGCTGGAGCGGGGGGGGCTGCAGGTGACGGTCGCCTCCAACGGCGACGAGGCGGTGGATCTGGTGCGGCACCGCGATTTCGACCTGGTGCTGATGGACATCCGGATGCCTGGCAAGGACGGCCTCACCGCGACGCGGGAGATCCGGGCGCTGGGCAAACCGGGGACCGATTCCCTCCCCATCCTGGCGGTATCCGCCAACGCCATGGAGCACGACGTGGCCGCGAGCCTCGCGGCAGGCATGAACGGGCATGTGGCCAAGCCTTTTACCCCCGAGTCGCTGTACGGCGCCATCGCGGTCTGGCTGGACGGCCAGGAGAGCGCGCGTGCGGGCGGCCCGGTCGCTGCCGCCGGCGGGCAGGAACAGGTAGAGGAGCGGCAGCCGGTGCCGAAGATCGACTTCGAGACCGGCGTGCGGCAGACCGGCGGCGATCGCAAGCTCTACCGCGACCTCTTGAAACAGTTCGAGCGCGAGTACCAGGGGCAGGGGGGCGAGATCGAGCGCGAGATACGGGACGGCAACAGAGAGGAGGCCTCGCGGCTGGCCCACTCGGTGAAGGGAATCGCCGGAGTGCTGGCGGCGCAGCCGCTGCGGGGGGCCGCGCAGCGGCTGGAAACGGCCCTGAAAGGGGAGGGTGATCTGACCCGGGTGCTCGCCGATTTCCGCCAGGAGCTTGAAGCGACCATCGCCTGCCTGCAGGCCGAGGGGTGGCAGAACCTGACCAGCAGCAGTCCTCGCCAGCAGGCGGAGGCAAGCGGCGAGGGGACGTCCCGGGCCAACGGCTGAAGACAAAAGCGCCTGTTCCAATCAAGGAACAGGCGCTTTCTTTTTGATGCGTACTGCTTCGCGGCGTGGCCGCCGCGTTACTTGGCCTTGATCATCTCGATCTCGAGGTTGATGTCGACGTCCTCGCCCACCGCGACGCCGCCGGTTTCCAGCGCCGCGTTGTAGACCAGGCCGAAGTCCTTGCGGTTGATCTTGGTGCTGGCGGTAACGCCGCTTCTGAAGTTACCCCACGGGTCCTTGCTCTCCTTGGCCGGGCCTTCCACGTTCAGCACCACTTCCTTGGTCACGCCGTGCAGGGTGAGGTCGCCGGTCACCTTGAGTTTCCCCTTGCCGGCCTTGGCGACCTTCTTGGAGGTGAAGGTCATGGTCGGGTACTTGGCGACGTCGAAGAAGTCGGGGCTTTTCAAGTGCTCGTCACGCTTGGCCACGTTGGTATTGACCGAGGCGGTGTCGATGGTGACGTTGACCTTGGACTTGGTGATGTCCTTGTCGTTGATCTCGACGGTCCCCTTGTGCTTCTCGAAGTTCCCTTTCACGTTGGAAACCATGAGGTGACGGACCTTGAAGCCGACGCTGGAATGGTCGGGGTCGATGTTCCAGGTGGAGGCGGAGGCGAGGGCGGGGAGTGCCAGTGCTGCTACTGCGGCTATGGTTGCGATCGTTCTTTTCATGGTGATTCTCCTTTGCTGATCCGTGTGCCGGATTCGTTTTAGTTGTTATCTTTTTAGTTGGTGTCTTTTGATGTTAAACTATTTGGTCAAAAAAAAGCTCTGCCGATATCTCTTCGTTCGCTATCCCTCCCGTAAACCGAGTTTCTTGCAGATCCTGCCCAGTGTTGCCTGTTCTTCATCGGTCAGCACCCCCATCTCCGCGACGATGGCGGCCTCGACTTCGGCATAGGTCGTCTCGATCAGCGCGCGCCCTTTGTCCGTGAGCAGCACGGTGCAGTAGCGGCGATCTTCCAGGGAGCGTTCGCGCTGGACCAGTCCCTGTTTTTCCAGGTTGTCGATGACGAGGGTGATGTTGCCGGTGCTTTTCAGTATCTTGGACGCCACGTCGCGCTGGCACATGGGCCCCTTGTGCAGCAGGGCCTCCAGCACGCCGAACTGGCTGATGGTGAGGCCGGCATCCGACATCTTGCGTCCCACCCGGCCGGTTACCGACTCGGCACCCCGCATCAGCTTGGTGTAGGTGTTCAATGCGAGTTTTGTCGTGGCGTCTTCTTTCATGATCTTTCTCTCCGTTGAGAAGCAACATCGTTTTGATGATTTAAAGCTACAACTGGAATGATTAAATGTCAAACTATTTTTTTTCGCGCCACGCTATAAAACTCCAAGTTCCTGAAACCATATAATAAAAGCATATGCCTCACGCAAAGCCGCCAAGGCGCCAAGGCATGGTAAAGCTTGTCAAGACCCTCTTTTAATGGAAAAATACGCCTGGTGCTTCTAACCGTGGCAGGCCGATGATGGTTTGGCGGTGAGCTTTGCGCCTTTGCGGCTTTGCGTGAGCATCCAGCCTTTGGGTTTTGCGGGAGGTGCGGACATGAAACGGCTGTTTTGGGTGCTGCTGATGCTGGTGCTGCCGTTGTGCCTGACGGCGCAGGAGCCGCAGGTGGGGCTCATCTCCCTGCGCGGGCCGATCAACCCGATCACTGCCGCCTTTCTCAAGGAGAACCTGGCGGCGGCCGGGAAACGGGGCGACCGGCTCCTGCTGGTGGAACTGGATACGCCGGGCGGGTTGGACACGGCCATGCGCGAGGCGGTCCAGGCCATCTTCAGCGCACCGGTCCCGGTGGCGGTCTACGTCGCCCCTTCCGGTGCGCGGGCGGCCTCGGCCGGGGCGGTCATCGGCCTGGCGGCGGACATTCTCGCCATGGCCCCCGGCACCAACATCGGTGCGGCTCATCCGGTGGGTCTGGGGGGCAAGCCCGACCCGGTCATGGAAGCGAAGCTGGTGAACGACGCCGAGGCCTACGTCGAGGGGATCGCCGCCAAACGGGGACGCAACGTGGAACTGGCCCGCAGGATGGTGCGCCAGAGCATCTCCCTTTCCGCCGAGGCAGCGCTCGCGCAGCGGGTGATCGACCTGGTGGCGCCGACCCGGGAGGACCTTCTCGCAAGCCTGGAAGGGCGCAAGCTGCAGCGGGGGGGGAAAGAGGTCGTGCTGCACCTGGCCGGGGCACGGGTGGTGACTCACGAAATGGGGACCCGCGACCGGATCCTCGACGCGATCAGCAACCCGGACGTGGCCTACATGCTGATGCTCCTGGGGATCGCGGGGCTCTTCTTCGAGCTTTCCAACCCGGGGGTGATCCTGCCCGGGGTGATCGGCGGCATCTCGCTGCTCCTGTCGTTGTTCGCCCTGCAGACCCTGCCGGTGAACTACGCGGGGATCGCCTTGATCCTTTTGGGCATCATCCTGTTCATCGCCGAGATCAAGGTGGTTTCCTACGGGATGCTCGCGGTCGGGGGCGTGGTCGCCATGGTGCTGGGATCGCTGATCCTGTTCCCGTCGCCGGAGCCGTACCTGCGCCTCTCCTGGGAGGTGCTGGCAGGGGCGGTCGGGGTGACGGCGCTCTTCTTCACGGTGGTGGTCGTCAAGGTGATCCAGGCGCACCGGGAGAAACCGATCACCGGGGTGGAGGGGATGCTCGGTGAGGTCGGGGTGGCGGATACCGACCTGGCGCCGGAGGGGAGGGTGCTGCTGCGCGGCGAATACTGGAACGCGCGCAGCGAAGAGCCGGTGCGCCAGGGGGAAAAGGTGCGCGTGGTCGCGGTGACCGGGCTGCATCTCACGGTGCGCAGCAGTGCAGACGAAGACGACGTGCGGAGCGGATCATGACCCAGGGTAGGAAACGGAAGGAATCGGGGGACCTGCGGCTGGGGGATGCCCTTTTGGGGCTTCCCTGCCTGCAACGCCAGCGCGCCAACCTGACGGCGAACATGCGGGAGGAAAGGGATGATGTCGTGCCGGAGTGCCCGGTCTGTGGCCAGGAGGTGCCGGAGCTGGTGTACCGGGCGCAGGGGGCGGACGACCCGGTGGTCGTGGAGCGGGTGCAGGAGAGGTTTCCCGGGTGGCAGCCCGAGGAGGGCCTGTGCCGGCCCTGCCTCGAGCGTTTCAGTCGCCCCGGGTAAGCACTAGTAGTGCTTCGGGATGGGGAGGCACCCCTCTTCGTTGAGTGCGTTGAGGTACGCGCTGCGCAGGCCGATGAAGGCCTGGGTGAGCCGGTCGATGAGGGTGTTGTGGTTGCACCCGATCAGTTCCAAAAGCCCGTTCTGCTTGTTGGATATCAGCCTCTCGATGTGCGCCGCCCTGCGGTTGATGTCCACGTGGGTATGCCCCTGGGCGTGGCTGATCAGACTCAGCATGGCATCGGTCACGAAGACATCGATGGAGTAGACCGCCGCCACCTGCGGGTGTTCCTTCAGCTGGAATACCACGCGGATTTCCGGGTGCGGGAACTCGATGCCTGGCAGGTGTTCCGGCCCCATGTAATAGGACGCCGCCACCGGCAGTACTTCTATGTAGCAGTTGAGCAGGGTGGACTCGATATCGATGGGGGTCTGCACCGGAAGTTTCAGCGCGGCCCGGGAGAACTGTTCGCCATGTTCGAGATAGAGAGAAAGCCGCATATCATCACCTGTAGTAGAACCTGTGGTAGAGGGGACACTTCGGTTGTCACGTTAAAAATAATACCGGCCCCCGGCAAAAAGCAAGTGGGGGGGACGCAATAATCTTTGCAGCGTGCCCACGTTTCCGTCTTCCGTGCCGGTGGGTGATCGCGGTTGACATAACCCTTCGGTCTATGCCATTAATTTCCCATCGTCCTCTATCCCGCTAACCCCTGCTAAGGTGTCTTGCCCTTGCACGTTTTCCGTTCAGCACAGTACATCCAGAGATCCCGCGTCGCCGGTCCCGGCGGAAAGCGGCTGTGTCTGTCCCGAATCACCCTGTTCCTGGTCCTGTTCCTGGTGCTGTCGGCCACGGTGGAGGGAGCGACCACCCTGGGGCGCGGCGGAATCGGCAAACCGGTGGTCGTGGTCGGGGGAGACTTCAACTATCCTCCTTACGAGTTCGTCGACCACGACGGCAAGCCCGCCGGCTTCAACGTCGAACTGACCGGCGCCATAGCCGAGGTGATGGGCTTCAAGGTGGAGATTTCGCTCGGGCCCTGGGACGGGATGCGCCGCGCGCTGGAGCAGGGGGACGTCGACATTCTGCAGGGGATGGCGTTCTCCCAGGAGCGCACCAGCGAGGTCGACTTCTCCACGCCGCACGCGCTTTTGTTCCAGTCCATCTGGATCCGGCGGGACGACCGGCGCATCAGGTCCATCGAGGACGTGCGCGGGAAAGAGGTCATCGTGATGAAGAACAGCATCATGCATGACTTCATGAAAGGGTTCGACCCCAAGGCGCGGCTCATTCTCACCGACACGCTGGCCGAGGCACTCAGGCTTTTGAACCAGGGGAGGGGGGACTGCGCCCTCGTCTCCCGGCTGACCGGGATGTACCTGGAAAAGGAGATGGGGCTCAAGCGGATCGTGCCGGTGGCGGAACCGATCATGACCCAGGCCTACGGCTATGCGGTCAAGAAGGGGAACGCCGAGGTGCTGGCGCGCTTCAACGAGGGGCTCGCCATCCTGAAGCGATCCGGGCAGTTCCAGGAGATCCACAACAAGTGGCTCGGCGTGATGGAATCGCAGCCGGTTTCCTGGGGGCGGGTGGTGCGCTACGTGACCCTGGTGTCCCTGCCGTTATTGCTGATTCTGGGCGGGACCGTGGTCTGGTCGAGGACCCTGCAGAGGCGGGTGGCGCAGCGCACCGAGGAGCTCGCCCGCGAGGTGGCCGAGAAACAGGCGGCGCTGGAGAAGCTGCGCATGCACCAGGACCAGCTGGTCCAGGCCGACAAGCTCGCCTCGCTGGGGACCCTGGTGGCGGGCGTCGCGCACGAGATCAACAATCCCAACGGGCTGATCCTTTTGAACCTCCCGCGTTTCGAGGAGGTCCTGCGCGGCTCCCAGCCGATCCTGGACGAGTACCGTGAACAGCACGGCGACTTCAAACTGGGGCGGCACAGCTACGACCGGCTGCGCGAGGAGCTGCCGCACATGCTGTCCGAGACGCAGGACGCGGCCAAACGGATCAAGCGCATCGTCGCCGAGCTGAAGGATTTCGCCCGCCGCGACAGCGCCGACCTCACCGAACTTTTGGACCTGAATCTCTGTGCCCAGGCCGCGCTGCGCCTGGTCGAGAACACGGTGGTGAAGAACTCGCACCAGGTGATCGCCAACTTCGCCGATACCCTGCCCCGGGTGAAGGGGAACAGCCAGCGCATCGAGCAGGTGATCGTGAACCTCCTGTTGAACGCGGCCCAGTCGCTGGAGGGAACCGGCAAGAACATCCAGATCTCCACGCGGCACGACCGTTTCCGGGACCTGGTGCTCCTCACCGTGCGCGACGAGGGGAGGGGGGTGGAGCCCGAGCACCTGGCGCGGTTGACCGATCCCTTCTTCACCACCAAGCGCGAAGAGGGTGGCTGCGGCCTTGGGCTTTCCATTTCGGCGGGGATCGTGAAGCAGCACGGCGGCACGCTGAATTTCGATTCGCAGCCGGGATTCGGTACCACGGTCACCATGGAGTTGCCGGCGCTGCAGCCGAAGGGAAACCCGGAACACAGAGGACTCTGAGGTCCACAGAGGACACGGAGGACTACCCAGGGACGATGTGCTAAGGATGGCATTTGAGCATCCTGCCGATAGAGCGTTCCCGCCCCCGGAGGGGGAGGGACAGGGAGGGGGATTTCCTCTGTGCCCGCGTTCCCCCCTCCCAGCCTCCCCCCTCCGGGGGGAGGAGCATGAAGATTAAGGGGGGCAGGCACCTGCGGAGCCAGTCCCCGGAAACGATGAAGAGGAGTAGCAGATGAGCGAAGCACTATATCCGGCCTTCGGTGTGCTGCTGGTGGACGATGAGGCCCCCTGGCTGCGCAGCCTGCGCATGACGCTGGAAGGACCCGGCGCCATCAGCAACATCACCGCGCTCACCGACAGCCGCCTGGTGATGGGGGCGCTGGACCAGGGCAACATCGGCCTGGTGCTGCTCGACCTGACCATGCCCTACTTTTCCGGGCAGGAGCTCCTGGCGCGCATCGCGGAGGAACATCCCGAGGTCACCGTGGTGGTCCTGTCCGGCCTGAACCAGATCGAGACGGCGGTCTCCTGCATGCGACTGGGCGCCTTCGACTACCTGGTGAAGACCGACGAGGAGGATCACATCCTCGAATCGGTGCGGCGCGCCATCCGGATGCAGGAGCTGCAGCGGGAAAACAAGGAGATGCGGCGCCGCTTCCTGAACGACCGCCTGGAGTGCCCGGAGGCCTTCGCCTCCCTCGTCACCAACAACAAGGCGATGCGCTCCATCTTCCAGTACATCGAGGCGGTGGCCAAGAGCACCCAACCCATCCTGGTGACCGGGGAAAGCGGCGTCGGCAAGGAACTGATCGCCCGCGCCATCCACACGTTAAGCCGCGGCGACGGACCGCTGGTCCCGGTGAACGTGGCGGGTCTCGAGGACAACGTCTTCACCGACACCCTGTTCGGGCACAAGAAGGGAGCCTTCACCGGCGCCGACGAGAGCCGCAGCGGTATGGTGGAGCAGGCCGCCGAGGGGACGCTCTTTCTCGACGAGATCGGCGACCTCTCGCTTGCCTGCCAGGTGAAGCTTTTGCGCCTGTTGCAGGAAGGGGAGTACTATCCGTTGGGAAGCGACCAGCCCAAGCAGCTCAGGGCGCGCATCGTGGTGGCGACGCACCATGATCTCTCAAAGAAGAAGGATGCGGGCGGCTTCAGGAAGGACCTCTACTTCCGCCTCAGGGCGCACCACGTGCACATCCCGCCACTGCGCGAGAGAAAGGACGACATCCCGCTGCTGTTGGACCACTTCCTCAAGGAGAGCGCGGCGGTGTTCGGCAAGAAGGTTCCCAGCTACCCCAAGGAACTCCTGACCCTTCTCACCAACTACAGCTTCCCGGGGAACCTGCGCGAGCTGAGGTCGATGGTCTACGACGCCATGAGCGTGCACTCCTCGCGCATGCTCTCCATGAACGGCTTCAGGCAGGCGATGGAGGTGCAGGGGGAGGTCCCCGCGGAACAGGCCATGGCGGCGGGGGAACAGAACGTCTTTTACTCCTGCCAGGAGATCCCCACCCTGAGCGCGGCGGTCGAGCAGCTGGTGGCCGAGGCGATGCGGCGCTCCGACAACAACCAGAGCATGGCATCGCGCATGCTGGGGATTTCGCAGCCGGCGCTCAGCAAGAGGCTCAAGCTGCAACGGGACGGGAAAGGGGAATAGAGGAGAGGCAAGTGAAGCCTCCCCCCCGGAGGGGGGAGGTTGGAGGGGGGCGCTGGCAGTGGCTGGATTTCCCCCTCCCTGACCCTCCCCCTCCGGGCCTTCGCCCACCGTAGGGCTATGGCCCGCAGGCGGGGGAGGGGACTAGGTGTGCCTATATTGGAGGCATCCCTTTGCAGCCCCGGCCCCGTCACCTCAACCAGCCAACCGCTGTTTTTGCCGCTTTTTTCATCAAACCAACGCCTGTCATAAACCGGCTTTCCTGACGGTCCATCTTCGTGCTCACCTGAAGAGGTATAACTTTCGTTAAGCCTATAATGATTGTTATACCCGCCGTAAAATCCCCTTTCTTCGTCACTTCCTTATTTCTGTCAAACAGCTTTCCATGAGTGGTTATACCCCATTGTTTTTAATGTTGGCTCCGGAAATGCCGTATTCGGATATCAATCCGTGTTGTTAGCTGTTTACGTCGTATTTGGCACCGGCTTTGCTGTATGTAAAGCCAGACTGTACGCTTACTCGCCTTTCCGCAGACAAAACGTCGGTTGGCGTGAACGGCTGGGCGGGAGATCTGCCCATATCCTGTGCAGCAGCTTCGAGTGACTCGATTGGCAACAAATAGAAAAGGAGCAGCAGATGATCAAGTTTGAAGGGGTCCACAAGTGGTTTAAAAAGCTTCACGTGCTTAACGGGATCGATCTCCACGTCAAACAGGGGGAAGTGGTCGTGGTCTGCGGTCCTTCGGGGTCGGGCAAGTCCACCCTGATCCGCACCATCAACCAGCTGGAGCCGATCGAGGAGGGGAGCCTGATCGTCGACGGCATGGACCTCAGGAGCAAGAAGACCGACATCAACAGGCTGCGCGCCGAGGTGGGGTTCGTGTTCCAGCAGTTCAACCTGTACCCGCACCTGTCGGTGATCGACAACATCACCCTGGCTCCGACCAAGATCCGCAGGACCCCCAAGAAGGAAGCGCAGGAGCAGGCCATGGAACTTTTGGAGCGCGTCGGCCTCGCGGTCAAGCGTGACGCCTACCCGACCCAGCTCTCCGGCGGCCAGCAGCAGCGCGTCGCCATCGCCCGCGCCCTGGCCATGAAGCCGCGCATCATGCTCTTCGACGAGCCGACCTCGGCGCTCGACCCGGAGATGATCGGCGAGGTGCTAGCGGTCATGCAGGACCTGGCCAGCACCGGCATGACCATGGTCTGCGTCACTCACGAGATGGGCTTCGCCCGCGAGGTGTCCGACCGCGTGGTGTTCATGGACCACGGCGTGATCCTCGAGGAGGCCCAGCCGGAGGAATTCTTCCGCAACCCGCAGCACGACCGCGCCAAGCAGTTCCTGAAGCAGCTGCTGTCGCCGATGCACTAGAGAACTCGTTCACCCGGCGAACGCCGCCGGATCCCCTGCGGCGGGTGGCGGGTGCCTGTTAATACCGAACATCAAAGGAGAGTACTGTGAAAAGATTGGCTGCTGTTGTTATGGGTTTGGCCCTGTTTGGTTCTTTCGGTAAGGCGATGGCCGCGGCTCCCGCCGACACCCTTGCCGAAGTCAAGAAGAAAGGCGTCCTCGTTGCCGGTGTCAAGGACTCCCTCCCTCCGTTTGGTTACGTCGATGAGAAGAGCCGCGAGATCGTGGGCTACGACGTCGACTTCGTAAAAGCAATCGCCAAGAAGCTGGGCGTGAAGGTCGAGCTGAAGCCGGTTACCTCCGCTTCCCGCATGCCGCAGCTCACCGAAGGCAACATCGACATCATCGCCGCCACCATGACCAAGAACCCGGAGCGCGCCAAGCAGATCGGCTTCAGCCACACCTACTTCGCGACCGGCCAGAAGTTCATCACCGTGAAGGGCAAAGTGAAGAGCCTGAAGGATCTCGCCGGCAAGAAGATCGGTACCGCCAAGGGTTCCACCTCCGAGCAGAATGTGAAGGCCGCCCTGCCGACCGCCACCGTGCTTTCCTTCGACGACTACCCGCAGGCGTTCCTCGCCCTGCAGCAGGGTAAGGTGCAGGCGGTGACCACCGACGAGGCGATCCTGGCCGGCATCCTCGCCAAGGCTCCCAACAAGGCGAAGTTCGAGATCCCGAACGTCCAGATCTCCAACGAGCCCTACGGCCTGGGCATGAGGAAGGACGACGCCAAGTTCATCGCCTTCGTGAACAAGACCATCCTCGACATGGAGAAGAGCGGCGAAGCCAAGAAGATCTTCGAGAAGTGGTTCGGCAAGGGTACCGACTTCCAGCTCAAGCGCACCTTCAAGATCGTAGCTGACAAGTAACAAAGCAGATTAAGATTGAGGTTGAGATTAAGGGAAACCATACTTAGTCTCAACCTCGACCTTGACTGCCGTTTCAACAGCAAATCAGGTTGATGCTGAGCTTTGGTTGAGAAAAGTGCGTTGCTGGTAGTTTTGTCTCAATCTTAATCTTAGTTTCAATCTGCCTCTAAGGGGTTTCACGTGCTAAAGTACACATTTGACTGGTCCATCGTCACCTCCGGCAAGTATTTCGAATGGCTGGTTTCCGGGCTCAAGGTAACCCTGGAGCTCTCCGCCGTCGGCATCGTCTGCGCTTTCATCCTGGGGCTTCTGATCGCCGTCCTGAAGATGAGCCACTACCGCCCCGTGCGCTGGATCGCCACCGCCTACCTGGAGTTTTTCCGGAACACGCCGCTGCTGGTCCAGATCTTCTTCTGGTACTTCGGTTCGTACAAGGTGCTCCCGGCGGCGGTCAACGAGTGGCTTAACAGCACGAACTTCGAGTTTGTCGCGGCCGCCATCGCCCTCACCATCTATACCTCGGCCTTCATCGCCGAGGACATCAGGTCGGGCATCCTCTCCATTCCCAAGGAGCAGATGGAGGCGGCCAGAAGCGCCGGCTTCTCCTATCTCCGTTCCATGCAGTACATCATCCTGCCGCAGGCGGTGCGCATCACGATCCCGCCGCTGGTGAACCAGTTCCTGAACCTGGCCAAGAACTCCTCGCTGGCCATGAGCATCGGTGTCATGGAACTCACCTACCAGGCGCGCCAGGTCGAGAGCTATACCTTCAAGGGGTTCGAGGCGTTCACCGCCGCCACCGTGGTCTACCTCGGGCTGTCCGTGGTGATCACGGCGCTCATGGACCTGTACAACAAGAAGGTGCTCAACCCGCAGCGCGCCTAGGCGCCGGGTTAAGTAACGAGATCGGCGGATTTTCCCGCGGGAAACGGAGAAGAAAATGGAAGAAGCACTCAACTTTCAAGTAATCATAGATAACTTCACCTACTTCATGATCGGGCGCTACCCGAACGGGCCGCTCGGCGGGCTCGGTCTCACCATGTACCTCGCGATGGTCTCCTGCATCCTCTCCTTTTTCGGGGGGCTGATCCTGGGGCTCTTGAGCCTGTCGCGCTACGCGGTGATCCGTTACCCGGTGAACCTGTTCATCAACGCGGTGCGCGGCATTCCGCTTTTGATGGTGATCTTCTGGATGTACTTCCTGCTGCCGGCCCTGATGGGCAAGACGGTGCCGGAAGCGACCACGGTCATCATGGGGCTCACCATCTTCACCTCGGCCTACATGTCGCAGATCGTGCGCGCCGGCATCCAGGGGATCCCCAAGGGGCAGACCGAGGCGGCCGTCTCGACCGGACTGAAGCACTGGCAGGCCATGCTCTACATCGTGCTGCCGCAGGGGCTTAGGAACATGATCCCGTCCTTTGTGAACCAGTTCGTGTCGCTGATCAAGGACACCTCGCTCGCCTTCATCGTCGGGGTTTCCGAGCTGACCCACGTCGGCACCCAGATCAACAACCGCACCATGGCCTTCCCGACCGAGATCTTCATCTTCATCGCGGCGGTCTACTTCGTGCTCTGCTTCGCCTTCACCAGCTTCTCGCGCTGGCTGGAGGGAAGGCTCGCCTGGAGAAAGTCCATTTAGGTTTCCCGGTGGCACCTGACGTAGAGACGCCCCCCTTGGCTTGCCAAGGGGGGCGTTTTTTGTCGTCGGAGAGAACAGAGGAGGGGCTTGTCATCAGCGGCCGGCTCGCTTATCCTTTTGGTCTTATGCTCCCCCTCCCTTGACGGGAGGGGGCTGGGGGGTGGGTGAAGCTGCCGTCTGCTGTGCCGGTGGCGTGGTGGGGCCCCCCCCCCCCCCCCCCCCCCCCGGGGGGGGGGGGGGGGGGGGGGGGGGGGGGGGGGGGGGGGGTGTGGGGGGTGGGTGGGGGGGGGGGGGGGGGGGGGGGGCGGGGGGGGGGGGGGGGGGGGGGGGGGGGGGGGGGGGGGGGGGGGGGGGGGGTGGGGGGGGGGGGGGGGGGTGGGTGAAGCTGCCGTCTGCTGTGCCGGTGGCGTCTTCCCCCCCACCCTAACCCTCCCCCGCCAGGGGGGAGGGGATGGTTTCGGTCGCGCATTCAAGGTGTGAGGGGGCAGTCATGCAGGCACAGGTCGTTTCGGTTCGGTATCGCATCCCGCTTACGGACAACCAGGCGCAGAAACTGCGGCGCACCTGGCCCAACGGCGACCCCTTCTACCCCTACGAAAAGATGGAACGCTATCTCGAACCGCTCCTGGTCGAGGACCTCAACTGGCACCACTACTCGGGAAACTACCTCTACTTCACGGTGTACGGAGACGACATCGAGGCGACGCTGGCGGACGCGCTCAAGGTGTTCGAGGCGAGGCTGGCTCTGCTGGAGGGGAAAAAATGATCAAGACAAGGTTGGCTCTATCCTGCCTGCTCTTCCTGCTCGCCCGGGGTGCCGCCTGCGCCGAACCGGACGACCTCGGCCAACAGGTGCTCGCGGAAACCAACGCTGCGCGCCGCAACCCGCAGCGCTACGCCGAATACATCCGTGAGTTCAGAAGGAGCTTCATCGGCAAAGGGTATCGGTTGCCGGGATCGCTGAACGTGGTGATGACCTCGGAAGGTAAGGGGGCGCTGGACGAGGCGGTGCAGTTCCTGTCGCGGCAGCGCCCGCTGCCGGCGCTCTCCTGGTCGCCGGGACTGGCCAAGGCCGCGGCGGACCTGGTGCGGGAACAGAGCGCCTCGGGGGAGACCGGCCACGGCGAACGGGGCGACATGAGGAAGAGGATCGAGCAGCACGGCTCCTGGCGCTCGACCATCGGGGAGAACATCAGCTACGGCCCGGACACGGCCAGGCAGGTCGTGATGGGGCTCATCATCGACGACGGGGTCCCGGACCGGGGACACCGAAAGAACATCTTCAACCGCTCCTACGCCACGGCGGGTATCGCCTGCGGCCCGCATCCCCTCTACCGCACCATCTGCGTCATGGACCTCGCCGGAGGCTTCCAGAGCCGCTAAACAGGAAGGGGACTGGCTCCGCAGGTGCCAGTCCCCCTCGCTTCCAGTCCCCCTTCGCTTCAGCAGGTGCCAGCCCCTCGGCTCCGCAACTGCTCGATGGCAGCTTCACCCACCTCCCTGCCCCCTCCCGTCAAGGGAGGGGGAGAGCTGGGAAACGGTCCCCGTCCCCTCGCCGGTGCGGCTACCCCTGGTTGACCAGGAGCGCCAGGCTCAACCGGTTTCCGGCGGGGAGTTTGCCGTAGATGGAGGTGAGGTGGGCCTTGACGGTGCGCTCCACGATGCCCATGTCGGCGGCGATCTCCAGGTTGGTCCTGCCGGCCGCCACCAGTTCCGCCACCCTGCGCTCGGTCGGGGTCAGTGGGGCCAGGAGCCTGTCGGTGTTCCTTTCCCTCCCCGCGCTGTTCTGCGCGGCTTCCAGGATCAGTTGCTGGATCACCTGCTGTCCCAGCCACACCCCCCCGCTTGCCATCACGCGCAGCGCTTCCAGGAGGTTGTCCCGGGCGATGTAGCTGTTGGCGTAGCCCACGATGCCCACCTTCAGGAAGGAGAGACCCTCCTCGGGTTCCGGGCGGTCCGAGAGCAGGAAGAGCCGGGCCGTCGGGGCCGCGGCGCGCAGCTCGGCGCAGGCGGCCAGGTCCACCAGGTCGCGGTGCAAAAGCACCAGTTCGAACTCCCCGGACGACGCGAGCCGTTTCAATTCACCCAGGGTGCGGCATTCCTGGATCAGGTTCCCTTGCTCCACCAGCCCTTGCCACCGGTTCACCAGGGTTTCGTTTGCGCTTGCCAGCAGGATCAGCATGTAATCACCTTTCGCGCAACGCGGCGTACTTCGCCTTGAGAATCGGCTTCAGGAGATAGGAGAGGATGGTCCGCTTGGCGGCCACGATGTCCACGCTGGCCACCATGCCCGGGATGATGGGAAGCGGCTTTTCCTTGGTCCCCAGGTAGTTGCGGTCGGTCCTCAGCGTGACGAGATAGTAGCTTTCCTTGGTCTTGTCGTCGGTGAGACTGTCGGCGCCGATCTGTTCCAGGCGCGCCTCCAGACCGCCGTAGATGGTGTAGTCGTAGGCGGTGAATTTCACCGTGGCCTTCTGGTTCGGCTTCAAGAAGGCGATGTCGGCCGGCTTGATCTTGGTTTCGATGAGCAGGGTTCCCTCGGTGGGGACGATCTCCACGATGTTCATACCCGGCTGGATAACCCCGCCGATGGTGTTGACCAGGATCCGGTTCACGGTGCCGTTCACCGGGGAGCGCACCAGGGTGCGGTCCAGCCGGTCCTTGAGCGCGAGCGACGAGGCGGTTTCCTCGCCCACCTTGGCCACGGTGTCGTTGTACTCGGCCTTGGCCTTGTTGGCGAAATTGAGGCGCAGCTCCTTCATGGCCGCGTAGCTCTCGTCGATCTTGGCCTGGGTGCGCGGGATGGACTGCTTGATGGTCTCGATCTCCCCCTTCATCTCGCTCGCCTTGCGCTCGAGCTGCAACAGTTCCATGTCGGAGACCGCGCCCTTGGCGACCAGCGGACGGGTGATGTTGATCTCCTTCTGGTACAGGGTGTAGGTCTGGTTCAGCTCGCGCAGCCTGGTGTTCAATTCCCTCAGTTCACTCTGGCGCTGGTCGATCTGGGACTGCTTCACCTCGAGGGAGTGCTTGAGCTCGGAGCGGCGCGACTCGAACAGGGCACGCTCGCTGGAGGCGATGCTGGCGGGGACGTCGCTGGGCATGGAGAAGCTGGTGCTGCCGGCGGCCTCGGCGCGCAGGCGGGCGGCCTTGGCCTTGTCGGCGCCGGATTTTGCCTGGCTCTGCTCCAGGGAGGAGATGAACCGGGTCTCGTCGATCTTCAGGAGGAGCTGCCCCTTCCTGACGGTGTCCCCGACCTTCACGTGCAGCTCGGAGAGGATCCCCCCCTCCAGGTTCTGGATCACCTGGACCTGGCTGGCCGGGATCACCTTCCCCTCGCCCCTGGTGCTCTGCTCCACCTCGGACACCGCCGCCCACCCGATGAAGATGACGAACAGCGCCAGCGTGGCCCAGAGGATGGCCCGCCCGCCGCGCGGGGACTGCACCAGGATGGAGGTCCTGATGTCGGTGACGTAGTCGACGTCGTCTTCGGGCATCCTGCGGAACACCCCGTTACCCTTGTTCTTGGCTGCTTTTATCTCCACGTCGTATTCTCCGCTAGATGTTCAGGTGCCCGCGCTGCAGCGCTTCCAGGACCGTCGCCTTGGGCCCGTCGGCGATGACGGCGCCGTTGTCGATCACGATGATGCGGTCCACCAGTTCCAGGAGCGAGGCGCGGTGCGTGATCAGAACCATGGTCTTTTCCTTGGCGCCGGCCGCCAGGTTGTTCTTGAGCCTCACCTCGGCGCGGCTGTCCATGTTGCTGGTAGGTTCGTCGAAGACCAGCACGGGGGGGTCCAAAAGGAGCGCCCGCGCGATGGCGACGCACTGGCGTTGCCCGCCGGAGAGGCCGCGGCCGAACTCGCCCACCTCCATGTCGAAGCCCATGGGGTGCTTTTTCACGAACTCGCCGACTCCCGCCAGCTCCGCCGCGCGCATGATGGCGTGGTCTTCGATGTCGGCGGCCCCCAGGGTGAGGTTGTCGCGCACGGTTCCCTTGAAGAGCGAGATGTCCTGCGGGACGTACCCCACGTAGTGGCGCAGTTCGGCGGGGTCGATCTGGCGCAGGTCGGTGTCGTCCATGGTGACCATGCCGCTGGCCGGCTCGAAGAGCCCCAAGAGGAGCTTGCCCAGCGTGGTCTTGCCGGAGCCGATGGGGCCGATCACGCCGACCTTCTCCCCCGGTGCGATCTGCAGCGAGATGTTGTTGAGCGCGTTGACCGTCTGGCCGGGGTAGGCGAAGGTGAGCCCCTTCATCCCGATGCCCCCCTTGAAGCGCGGGCGGTGCAGGAAGGTCTTGCCGGCCGGGCGTTCCACCGGGAGCTTCATGATGTCGTCCAAGGCCTTGTAAGCCTCCTTGGCGCGGTGGTAGCGGGTGGCGAGGTTGGCCACCTGGGCCACCGGCGCCACCACCTGCCGGGACAGGATCACCAGGGCCACCAGGCCGCCCTGGGTCAGCTCGCGCATGGCGATGGCGTACACGCCGGCCACCACCAGGGCGACCACGGCCAGGTTCTGCACCAGGTAGGAAACGTGGCTCACCGAGGAGGAGAGAAAGCGCGAGCGCGCGCTCCAGGTGGAGATGTAGCTGACCGCGTCCTCCCAGCTTCTCTGCACGTGGGACTCCGCCCCCAGCATCTTCACCGTTTCCAGCCCGGCGAGCCCCTCGACCAGGATGGCGTTCTTCTGGCTCGACGCCGCGAAGGTGTTTTCCACGGCCCGGCGCAGCGGCGCCTGGATGAAGGCTGAGTAGACCAGCATGAGCGCGATGCAGACCAGGAAGATGGTCAGGATGGCCCCCCCGCCGATGTACCAGATGACGATGAGTCCCAGGATCACGAAGGGAAGGTCGATGACCGCGGTAATGGAAAAGGAGGTGATGAAGTCGAGGATGGTCTCGAACTCCCTCAGGTTGTTGGAGAAGGAGCCGATCGACTGCGGGCGCGCCTCCAGGCGCAGGTTCAGCACCCGCTGCAGAAGAAGCGACGAGATCTTGAGGTTCGCCTTCTTGCCCGCCTCGTCCACGAAGTAGCCGCGCAGTCCCTGCATCAGCACCGAGAACAGGTAGACCACCGTGACGCCGATGGAGAGGACCCACAGGGTCTCGTAGGCGCTGTTGGGGATGACCCGGTCGTAGACGTTCAGGATGTAGAAGGTGCTGACCAGGGCGAAGACGTTGATCAGAAACGAAGCGACCAGGACGTCGCGGTAGACGCGCCAGGAGGATGTGATCGCCCCCCAGAACCAGTTCCCTTTGCCTTCCTCGCGGGTCACGCTGGTCGATTTGCCGATCCGGTACCTGGGGCGGACGAAGACGGCGAAGCCGGTGTAGAGCTTCTCGAGCTCGGCGCGGGTCACCGTCTTCTCGCCGGTTCCCGCCTCGGGGATGAGGATCTTGAAGCTGTCCCGTTCCGGGAGCCGCTCCACCACCGCGCACGCCTGCCGGTTGTGCAGCAGCAGGATGGCGGGGAGCTGCAGCTGCGAGATCCTCTCCAGGGGGCGCTTCACCAGCCGGGAGGAGAGCCCTGCGCGTTCGGCGCAGCGCGGGAAGAGCTCGACGGTGACGCGGTTTTGCACCAGGGGTAGCCCCGCGGTCAGCCCGCTGCGCGACGCCGGCAACCCGTGCAGCTTGGCCACCAGGAGCAGCGAGTCGAGAAGGGGGTCGTCGTGGCGGTCGCTGTCCTCGCCAATGTTCCACTCTGTTTCAAGCCTGCTGTTTTCAGTCTCTGGCACGTCTGCTCCTCTTAGCTGTAAAAGGGGCCGCTGAAATGAATGGGAAATATTCTAGCATAATACCTTTCACATTGGTAAACGTTTTGCGTTATACTTGCGGCTGTCGTCCTGTGTCAGTACCTCTTTTGGAAATACCGTCAGCCACCCGGTCAAAGAAAGGATACTCCATGTTTTATGTAGAAAGAGACGGCGAGGGGAAGATCGTCGCCCTGCACAAAAGCCCCGCCGCATCGGCCACCGAGCAGAAGTCCCCGATGGACGAGGAGGTGCTCGCCTTTTTGAACGAGGCCGGTGCCTGGGGAGAAGCGCTTGCCTTTTCCGACGCCGCCACCGTGCGCGTCATCGAGGACCTGGTCGACCTCCTGGTCAGAAAGAACGTCATAAACTTCACCGAGCTTCCCGAACAGGCGCAGCAAAGGATCAGGGCGCGCCAGAGCCTGCGCGAGAAGATCTCTTCCAACGACCTTCTGGTGCACGACATCATCTGACCGAGGGGTAGGAGGCCAGCGGCATCGGCCTGCCGAAGAAGTACCCCTGCATGGCGTCCAGGTTGAGCTCCTTGAGGATGGCGGCCTGCTCCTCGCTTTCCACCCCTTCCGCAACCACCTTGATGTCGATGCTGTGCGCCACGCTGCAGAGCGAGGCGACGTAGAACCTGCTGTCGTTCTCCCCGCCCGAGAGCTCGCCGGTGTAGGCCCGGTCGACCTTCACGTACTCCGGGTGCAGGGACTGCAGGTAACCGAGCTTGGAGAAGCTGCGGCCGTAATGGTCCAGTCCGATGCCGTGGCCGCAGGCCCGCACCGCGGCGGCGAATTCCCTGATGCTCTGCAGGTACTGCACCGCGGCGAACTCGGAGAACTCGAAGCTCACGTGGGGTGCGCCGGAGGGGAGCGCCTTCAAGAAGGCGTAGAGCCAGCTGCGGAAAGCATCGTCCTCGAGCGAACTGGGGGATAGGTTGATGGCGATCCGGTCCACCCCGAGGCGGCGGTAGTCGGCCTTCAGGGCCTCCTCGATCACCATCCGGTCGATGGCGGAGACGAGCTTCAGCCGCTCGGCGACCGGCATGAACAGGGCTGCGTCCAGCGGCTGGCCGTCCTCCTGCATGATGCGCGCGAAGAGCTCCAGCTGGAGGAGCTTGCTTCCCGGCCCGTTTTTCATCACCCCCTGCGCGTCGAGCCTGATGCGCCTCTCCTCGAGCGCCCGTACCAGGGCGTCCTTCCAGTGCTGCTGCCCTTGCGGCAGCGTTTCCGTCTCCCCGGTCACCGCCCGCAGCTCGAAGCTGTTGGCCCCCTTCTGCAGCGCCGCCGAGAGCGCGAGGTCCGCCTCCGCCAGAAGCCTCGGCAGGGTGGTGCTTCCCTGGTAGGTGGCGATGCCCAGGTGGCCGATGTTGTCGGAGAGCGTGATCTTCTCCATGGCGATCCGGCCAAGCTGCGCCGCGATCTCGGTGGCGATGATGCCACCTTCGGAGGGGGAGGCATCGGGGAGGAAGATGCCGAAGTCGCCGCCGGTGAGGCGCGACAGCGCGCAGTCGGCGTAGGCGTGCACCGAGCTGCTCAAAAGGGAGGCCACCCGCTTGAGCAGATCGTCCCCCGCCTGCAGCCCCTTCTTCTGGTTCAGCGCCTCCAGGCCGTGGATGCGCAGCAAAAGGAGCAGACCGCAGCCGTTGTGGTCCTGGCGCGAAAGGTCGGCGTTCACCTGGCTCTCGAACAGGCGCCGGTTGCCCAGGAGGGTGACCGGATCCTGGTAGGCGCGCTCCTGGAGCCCCTCGGCGCGCGCCGCCTGCTCCTCGAACATCTCCTTCACCTTCACCGTCATCCGGTTCATCGCCTCCACGACGCTCTTGAACTCGCGGGTGCGCGGCAGCGACTCCTGCAGCTGGTACTCCTTGCGGCACAGGGCGTCAGCCTGGCGCTCCACGGCGGCCAGGGGCTTCAGGAGGATCCTGAGCCCGATCCCCGCCGTCACGAGCAGGAAGGCCGCGCAGGCGGCGAACCAGGCGGTCATGCTGAGCACCTCGCTCCACAGCGTCGCATAGGCGTAGCCGGGATGGCTCTTCACCAGGATGGTTCCCCCCTGGTTCCATCCCGCCATCACGTCCGAGACCGCCTCCGGGGTCTTCAGCGGCACCAGCGCCACGAACCACTGCGGCACGTCTTCGACCCGGACCGGGAGGGTCCTCTCGATGAGCACCTTGCCGCGCGGGTCGGCGAAGGTGATCTTCTGGTAGTAGCCCCGGTCGAACAGGGCGTTGATCATACCTTCCACCAGGGTCAGGTCCTTCTGCGCCACGTGGGGCGAGATGGAGAGCGCGAGCGAGGTGGCGGTATCCTGCACGTGCGACTCCAGCTGGTTGGTGAGGAAGGTCCGGGTGTTGGCGAGTTTCGCGTACCAGGTGCCGGTGAACAGCAGCAGGAAGAGCACCACGGTGAAGATGATGAGCTGTCGATACAGTGTCATAGGGTTACCCTTTGTCCGTTACAGTCTGTCCTCGGACATCTTTTGAAGAAGGTCCTGCCAAAGCCTCAGCCGGCTCGACTTGCCGGCGGGCTTGCCCATGCCCCTTTGCTTGGCGAGCCACAGCCCGGAGCCGTTGAAGCTCAGGATCGGCATCAGGTCGTTGCGCTTGGAGGCGTGATCTATGGAGTCGACCAGGTTGTCGAGCACGAGCGGCTCGGCCTCGGGGGTGCTGTAGTAGGTGAGCACCATGTGGTGGATGTTGTAGCGCAGCGCCTTGACGTAGGTGATGCGGAGTTTCTCGTCCTCAAGCCCCATCGCCTTCAGGGTGAAGTACTTGGCGATGGCGAAGTCCTCGCAGTCCCCGGCCCCCTTGGCCAGAAACTCGATCGGGGTGGCCCAGTAGTCCTCGACCCCCCAGACGTCCCAGTCGCCGGCGAAGCGGAGCCTCTCGTTGAAAAACCGGTTCACCTTTTCCAGCTTGTCCCGGTCGGTCCGGCTCTTGTCCCGCGCGATGAGCTCCTCCCATGCGGTCAGGCGGCGCAGGGCCTCCCTGCCGTACTTCCTCTCGGCCTGCTGCAGGACGGACCGGTCGACGCTGAAGTTGCCGGCGGGCAGGACGGTGCCGGCAAGCAGCAGCGCGGCCAGGAAGGCGGTGAGGGACAGCGATGTCAGTCGTTTCAGGTAGATGCCCACGTTGGTCCCGGCGAAGGTGCCCTTTCTCTAAAAAAAAGCCCGGACCGTCCTCAAGGCTAGCGGCGATCCGGGGCTCTATGATACAGCGCGCTCTCGGGATAGTCTACGGCGTAGTGGCAGCCGTGGTCACCTTGCCGTTGTAGTCGGGAGCCTGCAGGCCCAGGGAGGGGAGCAGGCGCGACATCCCGTTCAGGATCCGGTACTCGGCGTACTTCTGGTCGTACTGGGCGTTCACCAGGCTCGCCTTGGCGTTGATCAGCTCGGCCTGGGTGTCCAGCAGGTCGAACATGGTCCTTCTGCCGATGGACCACTGGGCGGCGAAGGCGTCGGCGGTCTGGGCGGCGGCCTTCACGTAGTCATCGAGGTACTTGATGCGCTCCTGTGCGGAGCGGTTGGCTTCCCAGGAGAGCCGGATGGACTGCACCGTCTGGCGCTTGGTGTTCTCGAGGATCTCCTGCGCCTCGTACACCTCGCTCTGGGTCTGCCCCAGGCGCGCCTTGTTCCAGCCGCCGTTCAGGATGTTGAAGGTGAGGGTGGCGGTACCCAGGAACTCCTCGCGCTGGCCGGGAAAGTCGTTGTAATCCTTGAGCCAGCGGTAGTCAAGGGCCACGTCGAGGCTCGGATAGAGCAGGCTCTTGGCGACCTCGTGCTGCGCCGTTCTTTCCTGCACCCCTTCCCGGGCGGACTTGAGCGCCTGGTTGCCGCCAACCGCCAGTTCCTCCGCCTCGTCCTTGGTTTTGGGCAGCGTTGCCGCGACCGACTGCGGCTCGGCGAGCTCGCCGGGGAGGTAGCCGATCACCGCCTGGTAGTCGGCGAGGCTGTCCGAGAGGTTGGCCTGGGCCGCGGCGAGGTTGCTCTCCGCCAGCGCCACGCGCCCCTTCACCTGTTCGAAGTCGGCCCGGCGGTCTACGCCCGACTCGCTTCTCAGTTTCACCTGGTCGTGGATGCGCAGGTGGTTGGTGAGGTTCTCCTGGGCGAGAGCCAGAAGCTTCTCGCTCTTCAAGACGTTGAGGTACACCTTCGAGGCCAGCAGGGCGTTGTTCTCAGCGGAGTTCCCCAACTGGTACTGCTGGGCCCGGGCCCTTGCCTCCTGGCGCTCGACCTCGCTTTGGGTTCCGAAGAAGCGGAACACGTTCTGGCGCACGCTCACTGTCGCGGTGTTGGGGTAGACGGTACCGAAGGTGGGCTCGTGTTGGCGGGTTACCCCGGCCGCCAGCGAGACATCCATGGTGGGGAGGTAGCCGGCCTTGGCCTGGCGCACTTCCTTCTCCCGTGCCACCTTGTTGTAGTAGTTCGCCCGCACTTCCGGGTTCGAGCGAAGCATGTACTGCACAGCGTCCTGGAGCGTCTCCGCCTGGGCGGCGCCCGCTGCCGACGCGAACATCCCCAATGCCAATACTGTCACTAATTTCCTGTTTCGTGGCATAGCATACCTTCCTGTGGTGGCGTATAAGTGGTTACAGATTAAGCTTCATAAATGTTTACGGTCTTGACCCATTATATACCGAGTACTTGCTAATGTCGACTCTCATATTATGCCCCAATAATAAATTTGCAAATATTATATTTTGTGATTAATATATGTCGGGCCGCGAGTCAAGCATAAAGAATCATATGGCATTTGACACGGCGGGATTTAATAGTAGCTTAGTAGTAGCTTTTGGCAAGCCTCTGAGAGCAATAGGAAACTTTAATGCAATCTAATACAACTGAAACGGAGAAGATGAATTGAGACGACATGCATTGATGATGATGGCAATGGCGTTGCTCCTCGCCTCCCGTCCCGGTCCGTCGGCCGCAGCCGACGCGACGCCAGGAGGGAGCCCGGCGGGCAACAGGGTGGGGACCTTCTCGATGTCCCCGATCGTCGGCGGAGTATCCTTTGACGGAGAGCAGCACCTGGAGACCGCACCGGTGTTCGGCCTGCGCGCCGGCTACAACTTCACCCGCAACCTCGAGGCCGAGGCGCTTTTCGACTACGCCAAGACCCGCGGCACGCTGGTGGACAGCAACACCGACTTCCTGCGCTACGGCGCGGACCTGTTGTGGAACTTCCGGCCCGATGAGAAGTTCGTGCCCAACATCGCCGCGGGCTACGCGGGGACCCAGGTGAAGTCGGATACCAAAGGATCCTTCGACCTCGGCGCAGGTTTCAAGTACTTCGTCACCGAGGACATGGCCTGGCGCGGCGACGTGCGGGGCATCTTCATCGACAACAAGTTCGACAGGTACGCCATCGAGTACACCACGGGGATTTACATCCCCTTCGGCGCGACCCCGCCGGTCAAGAAGCTCCCGCCCCCGCCGCCTCCTCCGGAGCCGGTGGCGCGACCGCTTCCCACGGTGCAGCCGACCCTGAACCTGACCGTGCCGCCACCGGCGCCGGTGCCGGTGGCCGCTCCCGAGGTCTCGCTTACCGCCGCACCCGACAGCATCAAGAAGGGTGAGAAGTCGGTGCTGACCTGGCAGAGCAAGCGGGCCGACAACTGCGAGATGCGCCCCGATATCGGCAAGGTCGCCGCCAACGGTTCCACCATCGTGAGCCCGGCGGTCGACACCATCTACACCGTCACCTGCCAGGGCAAGGGGGGCACCGCCTCCGCCAACGCTTCGGTGATGGTGGCCCAGCCGACCCAGGCGGAGAAACGCTTCTGCAACCAGCCCGCGGTGCTGATGATCAACTTCGACACCGACAAGTGGAACGTGAAGCCGCAGTACCACGCCGAGCTGAAGACGGTGGGCGACTTCCTGAACGAGTTCCCCGAGGCCCACGGCGAGATCTCCGGCCACACCGACGGCACCGCGAGCGTCGGCTACAACCAGAGGCTCTCCGAACGGCGCGCCCAGTCCGTGCGCGACTACATCGTCAAGAACTTCAACATCGATCCCAAGCGGCTGACCGCGAAGGGGTACGGCAAGTCCCGCCCGGTGGCGACCAACAAAACCGCCGTGGGGCGCGCCAAGAACCGCCGCATCGAGGCGAACCTCGTGTGCGAGAAAAACGGTGTGCAGCAGGCGCCGGCAGCCCAGCCGACAGCAGCCCCCACGGCCGCCAAACCCGCAGCAAAAGCAAAGAAAGGTGCCACTGGAAAAAAGCCGGTAGCCCTGGTGCCAACGCAAGGTAACGTCGCCAACGGTGACGTTCCTCCTGCGCAGCGCCAGGGCGAACCCGAAGCACGCTTTTTCCCGCAGGCCGCCGATCCGGGTGTGACCGCATCCGGATCGGCCCTCCTGCCCGCAGCACAAAGAAAGGGGGAAGAGACCGCGAGGTACTTCCCCAATGCGGCAGCACCGGAAGTTCAGGAGGGGGCCGTGCCCCCTCCGCTTCCCGCGGCCAAGCGCGTCCAGGCGCCTGCCGCCGGCTCCGCCGGTGAGCCTCCGGCACCCGGGGCGCTCGCCGTGAAAGCCGCTCCCGCGCTCCCCGCGGCGCAACTCCCCCCGCCGGTTGCTCCGCGTGCCGAAGGGGCGCAGCCGGCCCCGGACGTCGAGGCGGCGAAGGAACCGTCTCCGCTTCCGGCGGCGCAAAGAAGCAAACAGGCAGCCCAGCTTATCCCCGATACCCCCGCCACCGCCGCGCCGACCGCGCTCTCCCCAACCACCGCCGCGCCGGCCGCACTCACTCCGGCTGCCGTTTCCGAAGCAGCATCCGTCGCCTCAGCGCTCAGAAAGCAGGAGCCCGAAGCACCCGCTCCCGATGAGGCGCCCTTCGAGCTCAAGGCGGCCACGCCCACTCCCGTGCCCGATGGCAGGATCGCCCTGACCGGCATCACCATCGACAAGGACGGCCTCAGCCTGTACACGAGCGGCAAGGTGAACGAATTCAGCCTGATCACCATGGTGGAGCCCTACAGCCTGGTCATCGACCTTTACGGCGCGGTGAACGGCATCGGCCTTCCCAAGGCGCCGGTGGAAAAATTCGACCTCACCAACGTTCGTTTCAAAGAGTTCCCCGACCACCTCCAGATCACCCTCGACGCCGGCCGGGAGGAAATCATCCCCTACCGCAGCTTCAAGACCGACACCGGGTTGAGGATCAACATCAAGCCGAGAAGCAGTCACCACATAGGCCCCTGATCCCGGCGTACGCGCCCGGCAGCGGCCCCACGATACGATGCTCTAAGTAGCTCATCCGTAAGGAGGAGTCTGACATGGACCACGGTATTGCATTGCGATGGAAATTAGCTGTCGTAGTGACGGGATTGGTGTCTCTACTTGCCGCGCCGGTGTTCGGCGCCGAGGCGCAGCCCGCAGCCCAGGCGCCGCAGGACGCGCCCACCGAGCAGGCGAGCGATCTCGGGCTGGAACTGAGACTGCAGACGGTGAAGAAGGACCTCCTGGTGATGCTCAACTTCGCCGAGCATTTCATCGCCAGCGGCGAGACCAAGACGGCCGCGCAGCTCCAGGCTCCCCTCGACGACTACCTAAGACGCCACGCCGACTACCTGGTGACCCAGGCGGTGGACGGCTCCAACATCGAGATGACCCAGCTTTCCGCCGAGATCGCGCTGGTGAAGACGCGGCTTTTGATCGTGCTCAATTACCGCGACGACGCCGGCAGCGTCCTCACCGAGATGAAGAAGCTCTACGCTCCCTACCAGAAGATGTCGGTGCAGATCCAGGGGAAGACCACCACGCTGGACGAGGCCATCCGCCAGCTGGACAGCGACCTGGCGCGCATCGCCAAGAAATAACCGCTAAGGAGCCGCCGCCATGGACATTCTGGGCCTGATCACCATCAACCCCAACAGCTTCAACATCTGGTCGCTGCGCATATCGCTCACCCTTACCACCAGCATCTTCATCATCTCGTTGATCCTGGCGGTGCGGGCTCTCCAGCACGCCAGGTCGCTGGACCACAAGCACCTGGACAGCATCAAGGACCAGCACGCCACTCCCGAGGACACCCTGGCCGAAAGCGTGGCGAAGATGCTGTGGGCCACCAGCCAAAGCGACAACACGACCGGGGCGGCGGCACCCAAGGAGTTTCTCTACGACGCGACGCGCGAGGTGGCGCAGAACAATTTCAACGGCACCTTCGTGAACCGGATCTACATGTGCGCGAACCTCCTCCCCCCGATAGGGCTGTGGGGGACCGTGGCGGGGATGATCGTCATCTTCCTCTACACCGGGGACCCGGGGAGCGCCATCAACAACGGCGCCATCGGTGCGAAACTGTGGTCCACCTACTTCGCCCTCATGTACTACGTGCTTTTGCAGGCGATCTGCGTCGGCCTGGACGTGATGGCCAAGCGCTCCATCAACCGCGGGCTGCAGGTGAAGATCTAGGGGGTGGATCATGCGCACCGTGGGAACGTCCCGGAACCAGTGGCTCATCTCCTTCACCGACGTCGCCTTTTTGCTCCTTCTGGTCTTCACCCAGATGGCGCGGATGGATACCTCCAGCAGCCAGGTGGCGGAGATGCAGCTCCCCGCGCCGGTGGTGGCGAAAAGCCCCGAGCTGGTGGCGATGCAGTCAAACCCGGACTATCACCAGCTCCTGGTGGAGAAGCACGGCGCCAAGCCGTACCGGCTGGCGCACATCCTGCGCGGCAAAGAGGCGGCGCGCACCGAGCCTCTTTCCTATGACGAGCTGTGCTCGGCGCTGAAGCACCTGCAGGGGAACCGGGAGCAGCCGCGGCCGGTCGTGGTGCCCCTGCCTGACTCTTACAGCAGCGACCTCCTTTCCGCGGCGGCGGTGGTGAGCAAGTACTGGAGCTCCAACGGCCTTGCCGTGGTGCGCACCTCGCGCACCGGGGACAAGCCATGACCCTGCGCATCCAGAACGCCTGCGGCCACGGGGGCACGCGGCTTAAGCACATCCTGGTCTGCGCGGAACACGAACTGCGCCCCCCGGTGCCGCTGTGGCTGCGCCTGCTGGTGGTGACGGCGCTGGGTCTGGTGGTCTTCTGCGTGAGCCGCTTCCAGATGCCGGGCGCGCCGGTATCAAAGCGCACCATCATGGACGTGAGCCGGCTGGAACTGAAGGTCCCCCCGGCGCACCCGAAGACGGCGGCCCCCGTGGAGAAGCCGGTGGTCGCGCAGCAGAAGCCGCGCACCGTGTACGCCCTGGACGTGAAGCCGCCGCAGTACCGTCCCCCGGAGCCGGGGGGGCGCGAGCATCCCGGTCCTGCCGGGCAGGGAAGGCCCGCGCCACTCAGGCACGAGGTGGCTTACCCCGCGGATCTGCAGCGGCCGGCCATCGCCCGCTCGTACGGCTACCAGAGCGGTTCGGAGGTGACCCTCTACCCGGGGATCGCCCGTGAGCGCAAGGCGGCGGAACCCTTCGACGAGGTCGGCGCCGCCGCTTCGCAGCGGCTGCCGGCTGCGAGGCTCAGGAAGGAGGCGGGGAGCGCGGAGGTCGGTGCGCGCCCCTCCGCCAAGAGCACCTACATCTACCGGGTCCGGGGCGGTCCGGGGGGGGCGGTTCCCGCCGCCGACGAGCCGGTCGTGCTGCCGCAGCGTCCGAGCCGTGCCGTCGAGGTGGGGGGGAGCGCGCCGGCCCCGCGGGTCGCGGCGGTGCGGAGCGCACCCGAGGTGTCCATCGAAGAACCAAAGGGGGCGCAGGCTCCGGCGGCGCGGCAGCGCAGCAAGAGCCCGGCGGGGAGCGGCGCGAACGGTTCGGAGGTCGCCCTGGCGCGCGGGGTGTCGCTCATGAGCCTCAAGATCTGCGACAGCGCCCTGCAGCAGGAGGAAGCGATCAAGGCGGTATTGAGCGTGGTGGGAGCGCGCTCGAGTTGCAGCAGTGACAAAGGGGAGTTCCTGTTCAAGGGGACCAAACGCGTATCGTCCTTCAACCTCATCATCTTCCCTTCCCGGGGACGAGAGCCATCCCAGCGATGCGAGGAGTTGGAATATGCTTACCACTGCCTTAAAAAGAACTGACGTCAGACGGATTGTCGCTTTCATCTTCTGCTGCCTGCTGTGCCTCTTGATGGCGGCCGCGCCTTCTTGGGGCGCTCCCAGGAAAAAAGGGCACCACGCGCCGGCCAAGAAGGAGCACAAGGCGGCCGCCGTGCAGGCCCCGGTGCCCCCCCAGATCAAGGAGTGGGGACCCTACCTCGACGTCGCCTACGAGCTCACCTACTGGGACCGCAATGAGATCAAGGAGTGGCGCGAGAAGCGTGACCAGGAGATCGGCGAGACCCTTGCCTCCTACATCGCCACCTGGAACGGCAAGCTCATGTCCGGGCAGAAAGGGGAGCAGCCGCAGCTGTTCCGCGACCGCGACTATCTGCGGCTCGCCATCGCCCAGACCGTCGACTACCTGCAAAGCGACAGCCAGGAGAGTCTCGCCGCCGCGGCCAAGACCATCGAGAGCCTGAAGGGGAAAGCCTCCATGCCCGAGGTCGCCTACTGGTCCGGGATGGTGAAGGCGCTGCAGGCGCTGGAGCGCGATGACGCCGACGATTTCGTCACCCAGGTCTACGGCATCTGGAACGGCTCGATCCTGTACATCGAGAAGAACGAGATCGCCACCGGTGCGACCAGCGGCTCCGTCCCGACCAACACCCCCTTCTACTACCGCAACCTCATCAACCTGGTGGTG
Source organism: Geomonas oryzisoli (assembly GCF_018986915.1). Classification (NCBI taxonomy): domain Bacteria; kingdom Pseudomonadati; phylum Thermodesulfobacteriota; class Desulfuromonadia; order Geobacterales; family Geobacteraceae; genus Geomonas; species Geomonas oryzisoli. The sequence goes on along the minus strand of NZ_CP076723.1, from coordinate 3,199,757 downwards.
AACCGGGCCATCATCGCGCGCAAGCTGGACGGGCTGAACGCGCTGGGCCCCCTGTTCGTGATGATGAACGACAGGAACCTCGGGGAGAAGGACAGCGAAGGGAAGTACACGAAGACCTTGGTGCAGCGCATCGTGGACGGGCTGAACGCGCCCGACTCGGACCGCTACCGGCTGAATTTCACCGTCGCCGCCATCGAATCCAAGCGCCTGCAGCAGGTGGCGAGCGCCAAGCTCGACGCCGAGGGGATGACCGAGGCGGTGCAAAAGACCTACGAGCGGGCACGGACTTACAACGACCTCTGCTTCAAGTGGGCCGCGGGGCCGAGATCGAGCGGCGTGGTCATGGCGGCGGTGGACTACCTGGACATGACCAGCTTCGCGATTCCGCGCCTGGCCGACAACGAGAACGCCGCCTCCTACAAGTTCTTCGCCACGCTCCCGGACCAGGAGGGACGCACCGCGCTTCTTAAGTCGATGGCGATCTTCAACGACATCGCGCCCTATTCGGCGGGGGGATGGGAGCGCGCCGGGTACCAGAGCCGCGAGCTGTACCTGAAGTCGGCGCACCGGCTCTGGCGGGCGATCATGGAGCTCGCCCTGTGGACCGGCGACTATTACCTCGTGAAGCTGAACACGACCCAAGACTCGCAGAACATCCAGAGTTACGCCACCTCGATGCAGATGGCGCTCAACTCCTACCTGAACTTCCTGACCGCCCAGCAGGGGAGGGGGTTCAACGACGTGATCCCGGACTCGGCATATTTCGGCGCCTTCGAGGCCAGCGACAAGGTTTCCTACGCCTACCGCAAGGTGAGCGAGTTCAGCACCGACAACGGTGCCTACAACCTGTGGTTCACGCACCGGCTTCTTTCGGCCGAGCTGTTCCCGCTCTCATTGCGCGAGGTGCGCCAGACCTCGGCGGCGCTCAAGAAGGACGGGCGCTACAACCTCTACCTTGACTATTACCTGCCGCTGGCGAGCCGCATCAAGCAGTCTCCGGCGATCAAGAAGTGGGTGAGCGCGCAGCGTCCCGAGACCGCGACGGCGAGCCTTGCCTATATCACCGCCATCGACAAGCTCTTTGCCGGCACCGCGACCGCCGACGCGCCGTCGGACACCCAGCTGATCGCGTCGTTCCAGAGCATGCGTGAGGAGATGCAGAGAAATCCCGATCACCCGACCCACAACCTTTTGAAGCTCTTCTACCTGGAGGAGATTCAGAAGAGCTCCAACTTCACCAAACTGGTGAAGGAACCCAACCGGCTGGACCGGCCGTTCTGAGTGAAAGGCGCGGCATAAGGGACAGGCTCCGTAGGTGCCTGTCCCTCCAGCGGAACGCTCCTTTCAGCTTAGAAACGCTCCCTTCGGCACAGTCCTCTTCTCAAACACCAAGGGGACAGGCACCTGACGGAGCCAGTCCCCTCTTAAAAAGCCCTCTATGTCAAAGAGGGCTTTTTTTTGTCCCAAGCTTGGCATCGGTCCAGACACAGGTAATATATCAATCTCCGATTTTGCTATCGGAGGCATGTTACGGGAAAAGTGAGCTCTCTGTAACCTTGATCACTATGTCAATGTAGTACCAAGGTACAATAGACTTGGTTTCCCCTCAGAGATATCTTTACCATAACCAAATTTAGCAGCTTCTTTTCACGTCACTATCAAATACATGGAGAATGGTCATGGCACAGAACAATCACGCAGCAGGGCACCAGGTGGTCGGTAAGGTTGTCATTCTGTACGGAACGGTGAAAGCGATATCCCCGGACGGCGCGATTCGTCTGCTCATGCCGAACAGCCCGATTTTCGCGGACGACCGCATCGTCACCGAGAGCGACGGCAGCGCCTCCATCGTATTCGACGGTGCGCAGGGTAACCAGCTAGACCTGGGCCGGATGATGAACGTGTCCATCGACCAGGACGTTTACGGCACGGTCATGTCGGGCGATACCACGGATACCACCGCCGAGGTGGCTCAGATCCAGCAGGCATTGCTCACCGGCGATCAGCCTATCGAGCTGGAAGCACCGGCAGCCGGTGGACCCGCCGATGCGGGCGGCACGCACCCGGTCTTCATCGTCACCCCCACCGGCGAAGAAGTTCAGCCGACCGGTGGCGTGACCACCACCGGCGTCACCTTCGGAACGACGGGCGCGATCGAAGGGCCTGTGACAGTAGCCACGACTTCACCAGTTCTTCCTACAGGACCTGGCGTTGGTTCGGATCACGGCTCTGTCACGGAAGATGCCTCGAATCCGACTCTCTCTACTACGGGTACACTCACTGTTACCGACACCTTTGGCAATCACTACAGCATCAACACGGCTGTTGCACCTATTGCAAGTGAGGGTGCTGTTGGGAACATCACAATTGATAGTGCCGGTCACTGGACCTACAGCGTTGCCAATTCCGCGGTGCAGTACCTGGGCGCTGAGGATGTTAAAGTTGAGCAATTCAAGGTGCAGAGTGTAGACGGCACGACCCATGACATCGAGATCAAGATCTACGGCACGAACGATGGTTCGCAACTTACAAACGACACCAATACGGTAGCTGAGGACCACCCGGCCACAGGCAACGTCCTTACCAACGACTCGGATGTCGACAACACCCTTACCGTCGCCAGCTTCCAGGTTGCCGGTGACAGCCATGTTTACACCTACGGCGAAACCGCCAACATCGCCGGCAAGGGTAGCCTTACCATTGGTCAGACTGGCGAATACACCTTCACGCCGGTGGCCGACTGGAACGGTGACGTTCCGCAGGTCACCTACACCGTAAATACCGGTTCGACCAGCACCCTGGACATCAAGGTCACTCCGGTTGACGACGCCAGCGTGATGACCCCCGACACCAATACGGTAGCTGAGGACCACCCGGCCACAGGCAACGTCCTTACCAACGACTCGGATGTCGACAACACCCTTACCGTCGCCAGCTTCCAGGTTGCCGGTGACAGCCATGTTTACACCTACGGCGAAACCGCCAACATCGCCGGCAAGGGTAGCCTTACCATTGGTCAGACTGGCGAATACACCTTCACGCCGGTGGCCGACTGGAACGGTGACGTTCCGCAGGTCACCTACACCGTAAATACCGGTTCGACCAGCACCCTGGACATCAAGGTCACTCCGGTTGACGACGCCAGCGTGATGACCCCCGACACCAATACGGTAGCTGAGGACCACCCGGCCACAGGCAACGTCCTTACCAACGACTCGGATGTCGACAACACCCTTACCGTCGCCAGCTTCCAGGTTGCCGGTGACAGCCATGTTTACACCTACGGCGAAACCGCCAACATCGCCGGCAAGGGTAGCCTTACCATTGGTCAGACTGGCGAATACACCTTCACGCCGGTGGCCGACTGGAACGGTGACGTTCCGCAGGTCACCTACACCGTAAATACCGGTTCGACCAGCACCCTGGACATCAAGGTCACTCCGGTTGACGACGCCAGCGTGATGACCCCCGACACCAATACGGTAGCTGAGGACCACCCGGCCACAGGCAACGTCCTTACCAACGACTCGGATGTCGACAACACCCTTACCGTCGCCAGCTTCCAGGTTGCCGGTGACAGCCATGTTTACACCTACGGCGAAACCGCCAACATCGCCGGCAAGGGTAGCCTTACCATTGGTCAGACTGGCGAATACACCTTCACGCCGGTGGCCGACTGGAACGGTGACGTTCCGCAGGTCACCTACACCGTAAATACCGGTTCGACCAGCACCCTGGACATCAAGGTCACTCCGGTTGACGACGCCAGCGTGATGACCCCCGACACCAATACGGTAGCTGAGGACCACCCGGCCACAGGCAACGTCCTTACCAACGACTCGGATGTCGACAACACCCTTACCGTCGCCAGCTTCCAGGTTGCCGGTGACAGCCATGTTTACACCTACGGCGAAACCGCCAACATCGCCGGCAAGGGTAGCCTTACCATTGGTCAGACTGGCGAATACACCTTCACGCCGGTGGCCGACTGGAACGGTGACGTTCCGCAGGTCACCTACACCGTAAATACCGGTTCGACCAGCACCCTGGACATCAAGGTCACTCCGGTTGACGACGCCAGCGTGATGACCCCCGACACCAATACGGTAGCTGAGGACCACCCGGCCACAGGCAACGTCCTTACCAACGACTCGGATGTCGACAACACCCTTACCGTCGCCAGCTTCCAGGTTGCCGGTGACAGCCATGTTTACACCTACGGCGAAACCGCCAACATCGCCGGCAAGGGTAGCCTTACCATTGGTCAGACTGGCGAATACACCTTCACGCCGGTGGCCGACTGGAACGGTGACGTTCCGCAGGTCACCTACACCGTAAATACCGGTTCGACCAGCACCCTGGACATCAAGGTCACTCCGGTTGACGACGCCAGCGTGATGACCCCCGACACCAATACGGTAGCTGAGGACCACCCGGCCACAGGCAACGTCCTTACCAACGACTCGGATGTCGACAACACCCTTACCGTCGCCAGCTTCCAGGTTGCCGGTGACAGCCATGTTTACACCTACGGCGAAACCGCCAACATCGCCGGCAAGGGTAGCCTTACCATTGGTCAGACTGGCGAATACACCTTCACGCCGGTGGCCGACTGGAACGGTGACGTTCCGCAGGTCACCTACACCGTAAATACCGGTTCGACCAGCACCCTGGACATCAAGGTCACTCCGGTTGACGACGCCAGCGTGATGACCCCCGACACCAATACGGTAGCTGAGGACCACCCGGCCACAGGCAACGTCCTTACCAACGACTCGGATGTCGACAACACCCTTACCGTCGCCAGCTTCCAGGTTGCCGGTGACAGCCATGTTTACACCTACGGCGAAACCGCCAACATCGCCGGCAAGGGTAGCCTTACCATTGGTCAGACTGGCGAATACACCTTCACGCCGGTGGCCGACTGGAACGGTGACGTTCCGCAGGTCACCTACACCGTAAATACCGGTTCGACCAGCACCCTGGACATCAAGGTCACTCCGGTTGACGACGCCAGCGTGATGACCCCCGACACCAATACGGTAGCTGAGGACCACCCGGCCACAGGCAACGTCCTTACCAACGACTCGGATGTCGACAACACCCTTACCGTCGCCAGCTTCCAGGTTGCCGGTGACAGCCATGTTTACACCTACGGCGAAACCGCCAACATCGCCGGCAAGGGTAGCCTTACCATTGGTCAGACTGGCGAATACACCTTCACGCCGGTGGCCGACTGGAACGGTGACGTTCCGCAGGTCACCTACACCGTAAATACCGGTTCGACCAGCACCCTGGACATCAAGGTCACTCCGGTTGACGACGCCAGCGTGATGACCCCCGACACCAATACGGTAGCTGAGGACCACCCGGCCACAGGCAACGTCCTTACCAACGACTCGGATGTCGACAACACCCTTACCGTCGCCAGCTTCCAGGTTGCCGGTGACAGCCATGTTTACACCTACGGCGAAACCGCCAACATCGCCGGCAAGGGTAGCCTTACCATTGGTCAGACTGGCGAATACACCTTCACGCCGGTGGCCGACTGGAACGGTGACGTTCCGCAGGTCACCTACACCGTAAATACCGGTTCGACCAGCACCCTGGACATCAAGGTCACTCCGGTTGACGACGCCAGCGTGATGACCCCCGACACCAATACGGTAGCTGAGGACCACCCGGCCACAGGCAACGTCCTTACCAACGACTCGGATGTCGACAACACCCTTACCGTCGCCAGCTTCCAGGTTGCCGGTGACAGCCATGTTTACACCTACGGCGAAACCGCCAACATCGCCGGCAAGGGTAGCCTTACCATTGGTCAGACTGGCGAATACACCTTCACGCCGGTGGCCGACTGGAACGGTGACGTTCCGCAGGTCACCTACACCGTAAATACCGGTTCGACCAGCACCCTGGACATCAAGGTCACTCCGGTTGACGACGCCAGCGTGATGACCCCCGACACCAATACGGTAGCTGAGGACCACCCGGCCACAGGCAACGTCCTTACCAACGACTCGGATGTCGACAACACCCTTACCGTCGCCAGCTTCCAGGTTGCCGGTGACAGCCATGTTTACACCTACGGCGAAACCGCCAACATCGCCGGCAAGGGTAGCCTTACCATTGGTCAGACTGGCGAATACACCTTCACGCCGGTGGCCGACTGGAACGGTGACGTTCCGCAGGTCACCTACACCGTAAATACCGGTTCGACCAGCACCCTGGACATCAAGGTCACTCCGGTTGACGACGCCAGCGTGATGACCCCCGACACCAATACGGTAGCTGAGGACCACCCGGCCACAGGCAACGTCCTTACCAACGACTCGGATGTCGACAACACCCTTACCGTCGCCAGCTTCCAGGTTGCCGGTGACAGCCATGTTTACACCTACGGCGAAACCGCCAACATCGCCGGCAAGGGTAGCCTTACCATTGGTCAGACTGGCGAATACACCTTCACGCCGGTGGCCGACTGGAACGGTGACGTTCCGCAGGTCACCTACACCGTAAATACCGGTTCGACCAGCACCCTGGACATCAAGGTCACTCCGGTTGACGACGCCAGCGTGATGACCCCCGACACCAATACGGTAGCTGAGGACCACCCGGCCACAGGCAACGTCCTTACCAACGACTCGGATGTCGACAACACCCTTACCGTCGCCAGCTTCCAGGTTGCCGGTGACAGCCATGTTTACACCTACGGCGAAACCGCCAACATCGCCGGCAAGGGTAGCCTTACCATTGGTCAGACTGGCGAATACACCTTCACGCCGGTGGCCGACTGGAACGGTGACGTTCCGCAGGTCACCTACACCGTAAATACCGGTTCGACCAGCACCCTGGACATCAAGGTCACTCCGGTTGACGACGCCAGCGTGATGACCCCCGACACCAATACGGTAGCTGAGGACCACCCGGCCACAGGCAACGTCCTTACCAACGACTCGGATGTCGACAACACCCTTACCGTCGCCAGCTTCCAGGTTGCCGGTGACAGCCATGTTTACACCTACGGCGAAACCGCCAACATCGCCGGCAAGGGTAGCCTTACCATTGGTCAGACTGGCGAATACACCTTCACGCCGGTGGCCGACTGGAACGGTGACGTTCCGCAGGTCACCTACACCGTAAATACCGGTTCGACCAGCACCCTGGACATCAAGGTCACTCCGGTTGACGACGCCAGCGTGATGACCCCCGACACCAATACGGTAGCTGAGGACCACCCGGCCACAGGCAACGTCCTTACCAACGACTCGGATGTCGACAACACCCTTACCGTCGCCAGCTTCCAGGTTGCCGGTGACAGCCATGTTTACACCTACGGCGAAACCGCCAACATCGCCGGCAAGGGTAGCCTTACCATTGGTCAGACTGGCGAATACACCTTCACGCCGGTGGCCGACTGGAACGGTGACGTTCCGCAGGTCACCTACACCGTAAATACCGGTTCGACCAGCACCCTGGACATCAAGGTCACTCCGGTTGACGACGCCAGCGTGATGACCCCCGACACCAATACGGTAGCTGAGGACCACCCGGCCACAGGCAACGTCCTTACCAACGACTCGGATGTCGACAACACCCTTACCGTCGCCAGCTTCCAGGTTGCCGGTGACAGCCATGTTTACACCTACGGCGAAACCGCCAACATCGCCGGCAAGGGTAGCCTTACCATTGGTCAGACTGGCGAATACACCTTCACGCCGGTGGCCGACTGGAACGGTGACGTTCCGCAGGTCACCTACACCGTAAATACCGGTTCGACCAGCACCCTGGACATCAAGGTCACTCCGGTTGACGACGCCAGCGTGATGACCCCCGACACCAATACGGTAGCTGAGGACCACCCGGCCACAGGCAACGTCCTTACCAACGACTCGGATGTCGACAACACCCTTACCGTCGCCAGCTTCCAGGTTGCCGGTGACAGCCATGTTTACACCTACGGCGAAACCGCCAACATCGCCGGCAAGGGTAGCCTTACCATTGGTCAGACTGGCGAATACACCTTCACGCCGGTGGCCGACTGGAACGGTGACGTTCCGCAGGTCACCTACACCGTAAATACCGGTTCGACCAGCACCCTGGACATCAAGGTCACTCCGGTTGACGACGGCATCACACTCACACCGGTCGGCGTCTCCGTCAACGAGGCCAACCTGTCGGACGGCTCGGCCCCTTCGGCCGCTGCCCTGACCCAGACCGGGTCGCTGTCGATCACCGCAGTCGACGGCGTCAGCAGCGTCCACATCGGCAACACGGACATCTCCATCGCCGATCTGCACAACCTCGGCTCCTCTAGCCCGATCTTCATCGACGGCGTAACTTACGGCAATATGGAAGTCACCGGTTACACCGATACCGCTACCGGCGGCACCCTCCAGTACAGCTTCACGCTCAATGACAACGTGCTGAACTCGTCGGCCAGCGTAGAGAGCTACCTGGAACAGGTGTTGGTCAGCGTCACCGATGCCAACGGTACCGTTGCCAACGCTAACCTCGGCATCACCATCGTGGACGATCATCCGGTCTTCACCATGATCGACCACGCCATCGTCGGCAACGAGAACAGCTCCACTGCCGGCGTACTCTACGGCAACCACGATATCAACTTCGGCGCAGATTCCCACGGCTCCATCAACGTCGTCGGCGATTCCCTGAACGGCAAACTGGACTACGTGTACACCACTCATGCAGACGGCTCGGTTACCGCGGAGGCATACTCGAGCACGAACCATACGGCCGATACTCACTTCTTCGACCTGACCATCAATACCAATGGCACCTATGCCTTCGACATGGTCAACGCCCGCGCGACCTTTGCTTCAGGCAACATCAGCCTGCTCAATGTGAACGGCGGTGCGGCCACCAACAGCTTCGTCCTCAACGATGCGACCTTCAACGCCGTCGACACCAACCATAACGGGTCCATCGGCAACGCGGAGCAACTGAAGCCGACCTCGGTGGGCTTTGGCGTCGGCAACGGCAACGTCGATGTGGGCGAGCAGTTCAACGTCACTTTCGCACACGGCATTGCCGTCGACACCATCTCGCTCTACAGCAAGGTTCAGGCCGCTGGTTCCCTGACCATGTCCTACGTCACGGATTACCTCAATCCTGACGGCACTACCGGGCATGATACCGGCTCCACAACGCTTGGCAGCAACGGCGAAATGCATTTTGATCCGCTGCACGACTTCACTTCCATTACCTTCACGGTCACCGCCGGTAGCGGCAAGCTGGACAGCTTTTCCTTCACCGAACGGCTGATCCCCAACGACGAGACTTTGAACTTCCATCTCTCGGCAACCGACGGCGACGGCGACGTGACCGGATCGCACGATCTGAATGTGACGCTGCTCGGTGTTCATACCACTGGGACCGTTATTGCCGGCACCGACGGCAGCGACGCCATGATCGGCACCTCAGGAGACGACATCTTCTCGACCAGTGGTGGTCATGACACCATCATGGCAACGAAGGGGAATGACCACGTTACTGATTTCGATGTTAACCATGACACGCTCGATATTAGTAGCTTGGTCGCCAATGCAATCAATCCGCCGCAACAGGGTGATGATGGAACAGGGCACCTCAAGTTAACCATCCTTGACAACACTAACCATCCAGTCGGCTCCGTGACCTTTGACAATATCGCTTCTAACGATCATGGGACGATCGACACGCTTCTGGATCACATCAAGACGACCCATTGATTCTGCCTTGCAGAGGACAACGACCCGCTGCGGAAGTCTCTTCCACAGCGGGTTTTTTTTCGTTCCGTCCGCAACCACACAGCACCGTCCGCAGGATTCGCTTGACACTCCCGCCGCAAAAAACTATAGCTATAACCTCCACTTCACCCAACCTTCTCCCGCCCATACTGGCACATCGGGGAAACATGTACTGGGAATCTTTCGGCTTCAAGGAAGCACCTTTCGCACTTACACCTAACCCGTCTTTCCTGTTCCTGAGCGCTCCACACCAGGAGGCTTTCGCGCACCTGCTCTTCGCAATAGAAAACCGCGCCGGGTTCATCGAACTCTCCGGCGAGGTGGGCACCGGCAAGACCACCATTGTGCGCACGCTCTTGAACCAGCTCGACCCGGAAACCCACCGCACCGCGCTGATCTTCAACCCGATCCTCTCTCCCCTTGGGTTCATGAAGGAGGTCAACGCCGAGTTCGGGCTTCCTACCGAGGGGAGCGAGATCCGCGACCTGCACGCGGCCCTCAACGCTTTCCTGCTCGATGAAAACCGTGCGGGGCACACGGTGGTGCTGGTCATAGACGAGGCCCAGAACCTCTCGGTCGAGGTGCTGGAACACGTGCGGCTCATCTCGAATCTTGAAACCGAGAGCGACAAGCTGATCCAGATCGTGCTGGTCGGGCAGCCTGAGCTGAACACGCTGCTCGCCCGGGACGAGTTGCGGCAACTCGATCAGCGCATCACGGTGCGCTACCACCTGAAGCCCATGTGCTTCGAGGACACCTGCGCCTACATCCGGCACCGGATCCGGTTCGCCGCCGACGGGAGGGAACCGCTCACTTTCTCCCCCGGCGCTTTCAAGCGGATCTTCAAGTTTTCCGGAGGCCTGCCGCGCCTGATCAACGGCGTGTGCGACCGTGCGCTGCTGCTCGCCTACACCCGCGACTGCAAGGAGATCACCCCGGACATGGCGTCGCTCGCCTTGGCCGATCTGCGCAAGGAGTCGCCCCGCCGGCGGCGGGCGTCGCAGGTGAGAGCGCTGTCGGCTGCGCTGGTCGTCTGTGTCATCATCATCGCCGGGTTCGCCGCGGTCTCCTTCCATCTGGTTCCGGAGGAGAAGAAGGAGTCCACTGAGAAGAAGGAGGCCACGACGACCAAGGCAAGCGACAAGGTGCCCGCGTTGTCGGCTGAGGCCGCACGCCAGGCGATAGCGGCGCAACCCGAGCAGGAAAACCTCTACGCTGCCGTCAACGCGATATTGGACGCCTGGCAGGCGCCACGGGTCGAGCCGGTTCCGGGGCAACCTGCCAACCTGCGCACGTTGGCGCGGCAGCGCGGGCTCGTCGCCTCGAAGTTGTCCGGAACCTTCGAATTGATGACGCGGCTGGATGCGCCGCTGCTGCTCCACGTCGCGCTGCCGGGGGGAGGCGAACGGTTGATCGCCATCGTCGCGGTGGATAGGGGAGGCATGGAGGTCGTTCCGCAGGTGGCGGGGCGGTCGAAACTTACCCACGCCGAACTGGCGCAGATTTGGACCGGCGGGACCACCGTCCTTTGGAAGGATTTCCACGGCATCACCTCACGGGGCAAAGGCGCGGACAGGGCTGCCGGGATCAAGGCCCTCCAGGGGCTCTTGAAACAGGTCGACTGCTATCCGGGGGCTGTGGACGGCAATTTCAATGACGCGACCAAAGGGGCGCTTGCCGAGTTCCAGCGCCGGGAGCAGCTGACGGCGGACGGGAAGGTGGGGGCGCAGACCCTCATGCTCCTGTACCGCCGCGCCGGCGGGTTCTTCCCGCCGGGGCTGATACGCGTTGGTGCCGACAGCAAACAGACGGGACGGATGTGACATGAGCTTGATACTCGATGCCTTGAGAAAGATGGAACAGGAACGCAGGAGCAGGCGCGGCACCGGCCAGGACCTGCGCCCCGAGGTGCTGCGCTACCGCCTGGCGGCCCAGCCCAGGGAGCCGCGCCGCTATCCGGTGGCGGTTATCGCGGGCGTCGTGCTGCTCATGGCCGGCGTCGGCGCTGGTTTCCTTTTGAAGGGGCATGCACCGCAACCGGCCGCGGAAGTTCCCGTTGCCGCCGCCCCCGCAACCCAGGTGCCGACCGCTCCCACGACCGCCGTGGCGCCCCCAGCGGCTGCCGTCGCGGAGCCGGCTCCGACACCCGTTCCAACACCCGTTCCGGCTGCTGCGCCTATGGCGGCACCGGTCGTTGCAGCTCAAGCTCCGGTCGCAGTTGCCCCGCCGGTTGCGCCGGCCTCGCGCAAGGCATCCCGCGCAGTCGCGGCTCAGTCCGCGTCGCCGGAGGCACAGAACGCACCCCAGGAACCTGCTGCCGTCGCAGCCGGCACCCAGGACATCACCATCTCCGGTATCGCCTACCAGGACGAGCGACGCCTGAGGCGCGCAGTTCTGAACGGGATCCTGGTCGGTGAGGGTGCCGAAGTCGGCGGCGCCCGCGTGCTCGAGATCAAGGAGACGAAGGTGAAGCTGTCCCGTGGCGGCCGCGTCTTCGAGGTCCCCTTCTCCTCCGGACAACAATCCCGATAAAATCCGGGGCTCGCCTTGTCGACCTGTTCGCGGCTCAGCGAATCCGCCCGCGGTGGACTAGCGACCCGACGTGGCTCCGACGCTCCATTACTGTTCCCGAGTTCCACAACCCTGACGCGGAGCCCCGATGAAAGAAAGACCACCCTCAGAGCACCCGGTCGAAAGGATCGCCGGCTCCCTGGAAAGGGTCACCTTCCACAGCGAGGAGACGGGTTTCTGCGTGCTGCGGGTGAAGGTCGCCGGGCACCGGGAACTGGTGACGGTGACGGGAAGCGCCGCCACGGTGACGCCGGGCGAGTTCCTCGAGTGCACCGGAGCGTGGCACAACGACCGCACCCACGGCATGCAGTTCAAGGCCGAGCACCTGAAGGTGGTGCCCCCGACCACGCTGGAAGGAATAGAGAAGTACCTGGGCTCCGGGATGGTGCACGGCATCGGTCACCACTTCGCCAAGGTGCTGGTGCAGGCCTTTCGCGAGGAGGTCTTCGACGTCATCGAGAAACGCCCGGAGCGCCTTTTGGAACTCCCGGGCATCGGCCGCAAGCGTATGGAGTCGGTAGCGAGCGCCTGGGTGGAGCAGAAGGCGATCCGGGAGATCATGGTCTTCCTGCAAAGTAACGGGCTGGGGACCGCGCGCGCCGTGCGCATCTACAAGTGCTATGGCAACGAGGCGATCTTCAAGGTCACCGAGAACCCGTACCGGCTCGCCCTCGACATCCAGGGGATCGGTTTCAAGACCGCCGACGCCCTGGCCGCCAACCTCGGCATCGCGCGCGACTCGATGATCCGGGCGCAGGCCGGTGTCAGGCACGTGCTGCAGGAACTCTCCGCAAGCGGGCACTGCGCGGCCGCCCGTGCCGACCTCGCGCAGAGCGCCGCCTCTCTCCTCGATATCCCCATCGCCGTCATCGAAGCCGCCATCGACGCGGAGATCGCCGAGCAGAACCTGGTCGCCGAGCCCATCGCAGGGCGCCCCTGCCTGTTCCTGACCCCGCTGCACCGTGCCGAGGTCGGTGTCGCCGCGAGCCTCGCGCGCCTCTCCAGCGGCGCGCCTCCCTGGAGCGGCATCGTCGCCGAAGATGCCATCCCCTGGGTGGAGAGTCACAACGGCATCACCCTTTCCGCGTCTCAGCGCGACGCCATCCGGCTCGCCCTGAAGAACAAGGTGGTCGTCGTCACCGGCGGCCCCGGTGTCGGCAAGACCACGCTCGTGAACAGCATCCTGGCCATCATCCGTTCCCGGCACCTGAGGGTGACCCTGTGCGCCCCGACCGGAAGGGCGGCCAAGCGGTTGACCGAATCGACCGGTATCGAGGCCAAGACCATCCACCGCCTGCTCGAGTTCGACCCGCAGAGCTTCGGCTTCAAGCGCGACGGCAATAACTCGCTTGCCACCGACCTCCTGGTGATGGACGAGGCCTCCATGGTCGACGTGGTGCTGATGAACAAGCTCCTTCCCGCCGTCCCGGACCATGCCGGTGTCATCATCGTGGGGGACGTGGACCAGCTCCCCTCGGTAGGCCCCGGCTGCGTCCTCGCCGACATCATCGAATCCGGCGCCGTCGCCACCGTGTGGCTTACCGAGATCTTCCGCCAGGCCGCGGGCTCCAGGATCATCGTCAATGCGCACCGCATCAACCGCGGCGAGCTCCCCCTGCAGGACGAGGGGAAGGAGTTGGCGGACTTCTACTTCATCCCCGCCGCGACCGCCGAGGACATCCACGGCAAGCTGCTGCAGGTGATCACCGAGCGCATCCCGAAACGTTTCGGCTTCGACCCGGTGCGTGACATCCAGGTGCTCACCCCCATGAACCGCGGCGGACTCGGCACCGGCTCGCTAAACGCGGAGCTGCAGGGGGTGCTGAACGGCAAGGCGGAACCCAGGGTGAGCCGCTTCGGCACCGGCTTCGCGCCCGGCGACAAGGTGATCCAGACGGTGAACAACTACGAGAAGGAAGTCTTCAACGGCGACATCGGCCGGATCATGGAGGTGCGCCAGGAGGAGGGGACGCTGAGCGTCGATTTCGACGACCGGCTGGTGGAATATCAGTTCGGCGAACTGGACGAGGTGAGCCTCGCCTACGCCACCAGCATCCACAAAAGCCAGGGCTCCGAGTACACGGCTGTCGTGATCCCGCTATCCATGCAGCACTACACCATGCTGGAGCGCAATCTGATCTACACCGCGGTGACCCGGGGCAAGAAGCTGGTGGTGGTGATCGGCGAGCCCAAGGCGCTGGCCATGGCGGTGCGCACCAACAAGTCGCAGCGCAGGATGACCGACCTCGCGCGCAGGATCTGCGCTGCGCCGGCCTGAAGAAACGATCCCGCATCCGGAGGTTAACAGGAGGAAGTGATGAAGACGATCGGCATGATCGGCGGCCTTGGGCCCGAGTCCACCGTCGACTATTACCAGCGCATCATCGAGGCGTTCCGGGAGCCGGGGAGCCTCGCCGCACCGGAGATGGTGATCTATAGCGTGAGCCTGCAGGAGGTGATGGACCTCGCCGCGAAGCGCGAGTGGAACCACTTGGTGTACCTGCTGGTGCAGAAGGTGAGGGCGCTGCACAAGGCGGGCGCCGACTTCGCCATCATCACCGCCAACACGCCGCACGTCGTGTTCGACGAGGTCCGGGCCAAGTCTCCCATCCCGCTCATCAGCATCGTCGCCGCCACCTGCGACAAGGCGCAGGAGCTCGGGGTGAAGAAGGTCGGTCTTTTGGGGACGAAGTTCACCATGGAAGAAAACTTTTTCGCGCCTCCCTTCGCGGCCGCGGGCATCTCAGTGGTGGTTCCCTCTGCCGATGATCAGCACTACATCCACGACAAGCTGATGACCGAGATCGAACTGGGCATCATCAAGCAAGACACTAGGAAGGGGTTGATCGACATCATCGAGCGCCTGGTGTGGCAGGAAAAGGTGGAGGCGGTCATCTTAGGCTGCACCGAACTGCCGCTGATACTCAAAGACGGCGACTTCGACACGACTTTTCTCAATACCACCGCGATCCATGTCGAAAGTGTGGTGCGCTATTGCAGGGAAGGGAGAACGTGGTAAAAAGGAGCAGTCTGACTCGAAGCAAACGAGGTCATTCAGCCTGAGTAGTGGTAGCGGCAGGCGATTACGATGACTTCTTTTTCCTCCACCACTGCGATGGCAAGGTGGAATGAAGTATAGGGGGCGGTATGAAGAGGTTATTGATCCTGGCGCTGGTTTTCATTGCATCGACCTCGTTCGCCGGGGAGAAGAAAAAGACGGCCAAGGATGCGCCGAGCTCGCAATCGCTGTTGGAAAAGTGGGACGCGGATGCCTCGCTTTTGAAGCTGGATTGCAGCGAGAGCATGTGCGTCTACGGCGTCAAAGGGTCCGCGCAGATCGTCGACGCCGACAGCAACACCCGTTCGGCCTGGGTCGCCTTCTTGTACACGGATGAAGGGCGCAAGGCGCTCACGGGGGCGCTCAAGGGGAGCTATTACAGCAAGGAGAAGTGGAATATCAACTGCAACGAGGCGACCATGAACGTCTCTTCGGTGCACTACTACGACGCCAAGGGGAGTCCGGTGAGCTCCTACGGCAACGACGAGCAGTGGAGCGACATCGTCCCCGGCAGCTTCGGTGAAACGGTCGCGGCGATCGTGTGCACCCTCGAGGACGACGGCTCCGACGAGGACACGCCTGCCCGGGAAGTGCCGGGAGAGGCGCCTCCGCAGGAAGGTACCCCCCTGTAAGGTGCCATGAGCCCCCTCGCCGGCATATCCCGTGTGAAGGTGCTGCTGCGGGCGCTGCGTTCCCGGAATTACCGCCTCTTCGTGGCGGGGCAGAGCGTCTCGCTGGTCGGCACCTGGATGCAGCAGGTCGCCATGAGCTGGCTCGTGTACCGGCTGACCGACTCCGCGATGCTGCTGGGGGTGGTGGGCTTCACCAGCCAGGTCCCCACCTTCGTCTTCGCGCCGGTGGCCGGCGTCTTCGCGGACCGCTGCAACCGGCGCCGCCTGTTGATGCTGACCCAGGCGCTGGCCATGGTCCAGGCGGCGCTCCTGGCGGCGGCGGTGCTGCTGGGGGTGGTCCAGGTCTGGCATATCGTGGTGCTGAGCCTGGTGCTAGGCGTGGTGAACGCCTTCGACATTCCGGTGCGCCAGTCTTTCGTGGTCGAAATGGTGACCGAGCGCGAGGACCTTGGCAACGCCATCGCCCTCAACTCCTCCATGGTCAATGCCGCCCGCCTGATCGGACCGACCGTTGCGGGTCTGCTGGTGGCCTCGGTGGGGGAGGGGATCTGCTTCCTGCTGAACAGCGCCAGCTACCTTGCCGTGCTCCTGGCCCTGGCGGCGATGCGCATCGAGCCGCGTGCCGGCAACGACAGGCCCCGGCGCCGCATCTACCACGAGCTCAAGGAAGGCTTTCTTTACGCCTTCGGCTTCGGGCCGATCCGGAGCATCCTGCTGCTGGTCGCCCTGATGAGCCTCACCGGCATGCCGTACACCGTGCTGATCCCGGTTTTCGCCAAGGACATCCTGCACGGCGGCGCCCACACCTTCGGCTTTCTCATGACCGCCGCCGGCTGCGGCGCCCTGGTCGGCACCATCTACCTCGCCTCGCGCAGCAGCGTCCTCGGCCTGGGCAAACTCATCGTGCTGGCAACCTGTCTTTTTTCCGTCGGGGTGGCCGTCTTCGCCATATCGAGCAGCATGGCGCTCTCCCTTGCCGCGCTGGTAGTGGCGGGTTTCGGCGCCATGACCCTGGTCGCTTCCTGCAACACCATCCTGCAGACCATCCTGGAGGAAGACAAGCGGGGGAGGGTGATGAGCTTCTTCACCGTGGCCTTCATGGGGATGGCACCCTTTGGCAGCCTGGGGGCCGGTGCCATGACCAAGGTGGTCGGTCCTCGGGTCACCCTCATCATCGGGGCCTGCTGCTGTCTTGCCGGCGCGTTCTTCTTCGCGAGAAATCTCCCCCGGATCCGCCAGATGGTCCGTCCCATCTACGCCCGCATGGGGATCGTGAAAGAGGTGGCCCAAGGGATGGAGACCGCGGCGGAGCAGCCGCAGATGCCCAAGGAGAAGGAATGAAGGACGTGATATTTATATGATCGATTTTCTCACTGCAGGTCTTGTTCTGGGCTGCTCGGCGGGGTTCTCGCCGGGGCCGCTTCTGATGCTGGTCATCTCCGAGACGCTCACCCACGGCACCCGCTCCGGCGTGCGGGTGGCGCTCTCCCCCATCATCACAGATTTCCCCATCATCGCCGCCACGCTGCTTTTGTTGATGAACCTCTCCGGTTATCACGGCATCATCGGCGCGCTGTCTCTGGCGGGCGGCCTCTTCGTCCTCTACACCGGCTACCAGTCGCTGCGGGCCAAGCCGGTGCAACTCGACCTCCCCAAGGAGCCTCCCAAGTCGCTCAGGAAGGGGGTGCTGACCAACCTGCTCAGCCCGCACCCCTACCTGTTCTGGATCACCGTGGGCGCGCCGCTTCTGACCCGGTCGCTCAAGGTCGGTCCCGCCGCCTTTGTCGCCTTCATCGCGAG